>NZ_JBHTRI010000001.1:37852-516066 GCF_042796085.1 Streptomyces sp. NPDC056452 | reverse complement strand
GTTCGACCGGCGGGCCTCTTGTGTACCCGGGGGCCGTGGGAGCCTCCGGCGCGGGTCCCCGCCGCCGAAGGGGACGTCCGGTGAAGGGGACGTCCGGTGAAGGGCCGCCCCTCGGTACGGCCCGGGTTCACTCACCGGTGACCTCCGCGTACAGCGCCCGTACGGCCGCCACGTCCGTACCTTCGCCCGTCGCCCGGAGCGAGCAGAATCGAAGGGAGGCCCCCGTCCGCCCGCTGACGCGTGGCGAAGGAGGGCCTCCCCGGTGAACCTGACACCTGCCGGCAGGTGTCCGTTCCGACTACTCGACCGGAGCCGCCGCCTTGCGGCCGCGCGCCTCACGTACCAGCGACACGGCCACGACCAGTGCCGCGACCAGCAGGGAGAGCAGCACCTGCTCACGGCCGGCATCGTCGGTCAGCATGTAGACGAGGACGAACGAGATCATCGCGATCGTCGCCCAGGTCAGATACGGGAAGAGCCACATCCGTACGACGAGCTTCTCCGGCGACTCGCGCAGGATGATGCCGCGCATCCGCAGCTGGGTGAAGCAGATCACCAGCCAGACGAACAGGGCGATGGCGCCGGAGGAGTTCAGCAGGAACTGGAACACCGTGTCGGGCCACTGGTAGTTGAAGAAGACGGCCACGAAACCGAACACGACGGACGAGAGGATCGCCACCTGCGGCACGCCCCGCTTGTTCACGCGGGCGAAGGACTTCGGGGCGTCGCCCCGCTGGCCGAGCGAGAAGCCCATCCGCGAGGCCGTGTAGAGGCCGGAGTTGAGGCAGGAAAGCACGGCCGTCAGCACGATGACGTCCATGACCTGGCCGGCGTGCGGAATGCCGATGGCGTTCAGCGCGGCGACGTACGAACCGTCCTTGACGATCGACGGGTCGTTCCACGGCAGCAGCGTCAGGACGATGAAGATCGAGCCCAGGTAGAAGATGGCGATACGCCAGATCACGCTGTTGGTCGCCTTGGAGACGGCGCGCTGCGGGTCCTCCGACTCACCGGCGGCCAGGGTCACGATCTCGCTGCCCATGAAGGAGAAGACGACCATCAGCACACCCGTGAGGATGGCGCCCGGCCCTTCGGGGAAGAACCCGCCGGTGTCCGTGAGATGGGCGAGTCCCGAACCGGGGTTGTCCGAGCCCGGCAGCAGGCCGAAGACGGCGAGCATGCCGACGACGACGAAGGCGCCGATCGCGACGACCTTGATCCCGGCGAACCAGAACTCGAACTCACCGTACGAGCCGACGGACACGAGGTTGGTCGCGGTGAGTACCACCATGACGATCAGGGCCCAGGCCCACTGCGGAACGCCGGGGATCCAGCTCTCCAGGATCTTGGCACCCGCCGTGGCCTCGACGGCGAGCACCACGACCCAGAAGAACCAGTACAGCCAGCCGATCGAGAAGCCTGCCCAGCGGCCCAGGGCACGGTCCGCATAGGCGGAGAAGGAGCCGGAGCTGGGCCGGGCGACGGCCATCTCGCCGAGCATCCGCATGACGAAGACGACCATCAGGCCGACGAGCGCGTACGACAGGAGAATGGCCGGTCCGGCGGCGGCGATACCGGCGCCGGAGCCTACGAAGAGGCCCGCGCCGATCACGCCGCCGATGGCGATCATCGAGAGATGACGGTTCTTGAGACCGGCCTGAAGCCCGTCCGTGGAGTCCGGCTTGTCCGGCCCTTCGGGCTGGTGGCCCGGCTCGGCCAGAGTCGTCTGCGACGTCATGGATCGAATCCTTACGTTTTCTGATCGCGTGGGTCGGTCCTGCCTCAGCGGGGGTGGTGCGAAGGCAAGGCCACGCATTCAAGCCCGAATGACACCGGAAGGGGAACCCCCTCTTCCGGATCGTTGACCGGATCGTTGCCCGAGTGGCATTGCACACAGGTCCCGAGGCGGACCAGGACCCCCGGACCGCCCGGTGGGTCCCGACCCCGCTGACGGCTACCCCGCCCGGTCCGTGCCACACTTCGCACCATGCGCGTGTACCTCGGCTCCGACCATGCCGGCTACGAACTCAAGAACCACCTCGTCGAGTGGCTCACGGCCCAGGGCCACGAGGCCGTCGACTGTGGTCCCCACATCTATGACGCCCAGGACGACTACCCGCCGTTCTGCCTGCGTGCCGCAGAGCGGACCGCAGCGGACAAGGGCAGCCTCGGCATCGTCATCGGCGGCTCCGGCAACGGCGAGCAGATCGCCGCCAACAAGGTCAAGGGCGTCCGCGCCGCACTCGCCTGGAGCGAGCAGACCGCCGCGCTCGGCCGTGAGCACAACGACGCCAACGTGGTGGCCATCGGCGGCCGGATGCACACGACGGAGGAGTCCACCAAGTTCGTCGAGATCTTCCTCGGCACCCCGTACTCGGGCGAGGAGCGTCACACCCGCCGCATCGAGATGCTGTCGGCGTACGAGGCGACCGGCGAGCTCCCCCCGATCCCGGCCCACCACCCGCAGCAGGGCTGAACCGCCCGCACCCGCTCCCCTGTGCCGCCGGGTCCCGTACCCGGCGGCACAGTCGTGTCACCGAGGAGATCCGCCGTGCCCGAGGGGCATACGATCCACCGCCTCGCCGCGGACCACCGTGAGCGGTTCGAGGGCGGTCCGGTGCGGGTGAGCAGCCCGCAGGGCAAGTTCTCCGACAGTGCGGCCCTGCTGGACGGCCGGACCCTCACCGGCGTGGACGCGCACGGGAAGCACCTCTTCCTGGGCTTCGACGGTCACGGATCCGACGGGCAGGGCTCCGACAGGCGGAGCTTCGACGGGCCCGGCTGGGTCCATATCCACCTCGGCCTCTTCGGCAAGCTCGGCTTCGGCACGACTCCCGCGCCGCCTCCCACCGACACCGTCCGGCTCCGCCTGGTCAACGACGCCCACTACGCCGACCTGCGCGGCCCCACCACGTGCGCCCTGATCACCGGACCCGAGAAGCGGGCGATACACGACCGGCTCGGCCCGGACCCGCTGCGCACCGGCGAGGACGGCGAGCGGGCCTGGCAGCGGATCTCCCGGAGCCGCGTCACCGTCGCCGCCCTGCTGATGGACCAGAAGGTCGTCGCCGGCGTCGGCAACGTCTACCGCGCCGAGGTCCTGTTCCGGCACGGCATCGACCCGTACCGCCTCGGCAAGGACCTCACGCGCAGGGAGTGGGACGCGATCTGGTCCGACCTCGGCGAGCTGATGCGCGAGGGCGTACGGAACAACCGGATCGACACGGTCCGCCCCGAGCACCTGCCCGAGGCGATGGGCCGCCCACCGCGCCTCGACGACCACGGCGGCGAGGTCTACGTCTACCGGCGGGCCCGGCAGGCCTGCCACATCTGCGGCACCGGGATCCGCACCGCGGACCTCGCGGCCCGCAACCTCTTCTGGTGCCCGTCCTGTCAGAAGGGCGCGTCCGGCCCGGCCGTGACCGCATCCCGCCCGTCCCGCGATTGAGGACAAAGCGACTCCGGCGCACCCCCGGAGTGCGCGCACCGGACCGGGTCGGCCCGATTTCGAACGCATTGTCACAGGGGTCCCCCTGCACCGGAGGCTGTCGGGTGGATAGGGTCCCGGCAATGGCCCGTCGCAGAGGAGTAGACGCGTACCCGGCCCGGTGGCGAAGATCGGTCCACCGGGCGCGCATCGCGCTGCGCAAGTCCGGCGTCGACTACTTCCGCGGTGACGGCTCCGACTGGATCGCGCTCGTCGGCCTCCTGCTCATCATTCCGGCGATCACCTGCGCCACTCTGCTGAACCCCGTGTGGTTCTCACCTGCCGCGCTGGCACTGCCCATCGTCGCCGGCGGTCTGCTGCTCCGGCCGGCCAGCCTGCTGGGCCTGTACGCGGCCGCGGCCACCGCCCTCATCGTGGAGTCGCTCAGCCTCGGCCCGTACATGAAGGAACCGGCCGGGGTCACTCCGGGCACCGTCCTGGTCGTCGCCGCCTGCGGCTTCTTCGGGCTGGTCCTCGCCCAGTTCCGGGCGAGAGTCGGAGTGCCGTGGAGGCGCGGCGGCACGATGCTCTTCGACCTCCGCGAGAGGATCCGGGTCCAGAGCGCCCTGCCCCTGCTGCCCCAGGGCTGGCACCGCGAGATGGCGCTGCGCCCGGCCGGCGGCCAGTCCTTCTCCGGCGACTTCGTCGTCGCGGCCCGTACCAACGGCGGGCGCACCCTGGAAGCCGTCCTCACGGACGTGTCCGGCAAGGGCATGGACGCGGGCTCCCGGGCCCTGCTGCTGTCCGGCGCCTTCGGCGGCCTTCTCGGCTCACTGCCCCCGCACGGCTTCCTGCCCGCGGCCAACGGCTACCTCCTGCGCCAGGACTGGGACGAGGGTTTCGCCACGTCGATCCATCTGGTCCTGGATCTGGAGTCGGGCGACTACGAACTCCTGTCCGCCGGCCACCCTCCGGCACTGCAGCTGCACGCGGGCAGCGGCCAGTGGGAGGAGAAGGCCGCGGAAGGGCCGCTGCTGGGTGTGTACGACGGCGCCCAGTTCGACGCGGTGAAGGGCTCGTTGGCGCCCGGTGATGTGCTGATGCTCTTCACCGACGGCCTGGTGGAGGCGTCCGACCGGGACATGGCCGAGGGCATCGACCGGCTGACCGGCGAGGCCGACCGCTACGTCGCCACGGGCTTCGAGGGCGCGGCCTGGCACCTCATCGAGGCGTGCGCGAAGGACGTCAACGACGACCGTGCGCTGCTGCTTCTGTCCCGTCGGGCCTGAACCGTACGGAAGCGCCTGAAAAGGTACAACCGTCAATGCGGCCACCCGCTTTCACCCGGACGTGGATCTCCCGGCAGCGGGGTACGGGCACGGAGACACGGCTCCCCGTACCCGTACACGGCGATCAGGCCGGTACCGCGGTCTTCTCGGTCTCCTGGTCCTTCGCCCGGCCTCCTGGCAGGAAGCGGGCCAGCCGGTCCGAGCGCCCGGCCGCGAGCGGCGCCAGGACCGCGAGCAGGAGCACATAACCGGCGATGAACGGGGAGAGCCGTTCGTCCAGTCCCGCGCCCGCCGCCATGGTCGCGAGAATCAGGGCGAACTCGCCGCGGGCCAGCAGCGTGGTCGAGATGTTCGCGGTCGCCCGGGGTCCGAAGGCGTAGATCTTGGCTGCGGCCAGTCCCGCGAACACGTTCATCGCCATGGTCACCGCGACCGCGGCGAGTACCGGCCACACGACGCTCGGCAGGTCGCCCGGGTCGATCGAGAGGCCGAACGCGAAGAAGAAGATGGCGCCGAAGGCATCCCGCAGCGGGTGGACGAGCTTGAGGATGCGCGGGCCCGACGCGGTGCTGCCGAGCATCAGACCGACCATGAACGCGCCGATCGCGTCGGCCACCCCGAACCACTCGGAGACACCCGCCACGAAGACGGCGGCGCCGAGGAAGGAGATGACGAGGAGTTCGTCGTCCTTGGTGTCGAAGAGCCGGGAGACGACCTTGGTGCCGAAGCGTGCGGCCAGCGCGAGGAGCAGCAGGAAGCCGAACGCCTTGCCCCCGTCGGCGGCCGCGGCGGAGAGGCTGTCCGCGCCGGAGAGGATGGGCTGGAGCGCGGCCAGGTACAGGGCGAGGAAGACGTCCTCGACGACGATGATGCCCAGGATCGGTTTGGTCTCGGCGTTGCCGATGCGCCCGAGGTCCACCAGGATTTTGGTGACGATCGCCGAGGACGAGATCCCGAGCACACCGGCGAGGACGAGCGCCTCGGAGGTGCCCCAGCCGAGCGCGAAGCCGAAGCCGAGCCCGGCGCCGACGTTCAGTGCGAGGTACGTGCCGCCGGCGAGCGCCATCTTGCGCCCGCCCGCCTTGAGGTCGTCGAGGTGGAACTCCAGGCCCAGGTAGAAGAGCAGCAGGACCAGGCCCAGTGCGGAGAGCATCTCCAGCTCGTGGGGGTCGTCGACGATGACGACACCTGGTGTGTGCGGGCCGAGCAGGATCCCGGCCAGGATGAACAGGGGGATGGTCGGCAGCCCGATCCGGCCGCCGACGCGGGCGAGGACGGCGGCGGCCAGGAAGGCGCCGCCCATGGCGATGAGCGTGTCTGCGTGTCCGATGAGCCTGATCCTTCGTTAGGTCAAGAGAGCGTCAAGGAATCGTCAGTAATTAGTTTACCGAACGATTGACGCTGCAACTATGACCCGTCGAACCGCGGCTCCTGACGGCGTACAGTCGGCGCATGCCGAGCCCGTATCTGACCCTGGCCGAGGTCGAGTCGACCGCTCGCGAGGCCCATCGCACCCAGACCGACAAGGCGGGGCGCCCCTACGTCGAGCACCTCGCCGCGGTGGCCGAGGGCGTACGGATCCGGGGCGGGAGCGACGAGCAGATCGCCGCCGCCTGGTTGCACGACGCCGTCGAGGACGACGCGCTGTCCCGGCAGTGGCTGGACGAGGCCCCGCTTCCGCAGCAGGTCAAAGAAATGGTCCTCGCCGTCACCAAGCGGGACGGCGAGGACCTCGTCGCGTACACCGGGCGGATTCTCGCCACCCCCGGCGCGCTGCTGATCAAGGAGTCGGACCTGGCGCACAACGCCGATCCGGACCGCCTCGCGGTCCTGGATCCGGCGACGCGTACCCGGCTGACAGCGAAATATGCGCAGGTACGTGGGCTGTTGGGGCTCACCGGAGCCGAACTGCCCGCCGACCAGCCGGATCCGGCCAACCCCGCGGCAGACTGATCCCGGACCGGCCCGTCGCCGGTCGGGGGCCGGCCCACGCGACGGCCGGAACCCGTCCGGGCCGCCGCGGGCCGGACGGGTTCAGCGCTTGGCGGCGTTCCGGCGGAACGCCCAGTTCAGATCCGGCTCGGTGGCGAACCGCAGTACGCGCCGGACCGGGGGAGTGCACAGCAGGGTGACGGCGCCGGCGGCGACGACGGAGACGACCAACAGGCCGACAGGCTTCGTGAGCCACTCGTACCGGTCGAACAGGCCGAAGTATCCGGCGCCCTTCACGAGGAAGCCGTGCAGCAGATAACCGCAGATCGTCCCGGCTCCCAGCACGGTGAACCACATGTGACGGCGCGGCACCCAGGCCAGGAAGCCGATCGTGAGAACAAGCGCACACCCGAACATCGCCAGGGACATCACGGCCCCCGACCACCACGGTGCGCCCAGCTCCTGTGCGGCACTGCTCCGGTAGAACCAGCCGAGCTGCATGCGCGGCGCCGCCCAGTAGGCGAACAGCAGGGCCCCGGCGAAGAGCGGCAGGGCGAGCAGCCGTACCTCACGCCGCCGGACCAGCTGGAAGTGCTCCGGCTTCAGCAGGAGACCCAGCACGAAGAACGGCAGGAGCTGCAGGACACGCTGCAGATCGAGATCGTCACCGATGCCGGGAGTCACCGAGGCGAGCACGGCGATCGTGAGGGCGACGGGCATCGGGTGGCGCAGCGACTGCCACAGGGGAGTGGTGACCCGCCAGATGAACAGGGCAATCAGGAACCAGGTGAGGAACAGGGGGTCGAGCAGGGTGACCGGGACGTCGTCCGAACCGCCGCCCGCGTACCGCTTGAACAGTGAATACGCCGTCTCGAACAGGACGTAGGGCACGGCCACCCCGGTGACCAGACGCTTCACCTTGGCGGGACTCATGTCGAAAGACCGTGAGAAGTAGCCGGAGACGAGGATGAAGGCCGGCATGTGGAACGCGTACACGACCATGTACAGGGCCCGTGCGGTGCGGCTGCCGTCCATCACCGGTTCCCAGGCGTGGGCCACCGCGACGAGCACGATCGCGAGGTACTTCACATTGTCGAAGTAGGCGTCGCGCTGCTTGGCCGGAGCGGGGCCCCCGGAGGCCGCGGGAGCTGCGGAGCGGGCCGGGGCGGACACCGGGGGAGTCCTGACGGCCGTTGACGTCGTCCGCTCGTGTCTGGGCTCCGACTCCCGGGTCTCCGGGGGGATCGGGGCCCTCTTGAATTCGCTCGGAGCTTGGAACATCTAAAGCACCTTAGACCTGTTGATTGCCATGCGTAAAACTGTCAAGAGATATCGCGTGTTCCCACCCATTCGAAAATGAAACCACCGACAACCGCCCGCTATGGGGCGGTTAATCCCCCTTAAACGGGGCATATCGTCGCGTAGTTGGGGAGAGTGAAATTCGTCGCACGAACGCACGGCAAAATGCTGTGAATGAACTGTGGGGGTATGGAAACGATCACAGTGGCCGATATTCGAACTGCCTCGCGCGCAGTGGGCGCCCCGGATTTTCCCCCGCGCCCCCGCGCCCCTTCTCCGGGCGCCCCGCGCGCCGATCCGCCCCGGGGTGCACGCGGGCGTGAGGATGGCGCGATCCGGACAGTGCTATCCGTCACCTGGCAGCACCCACAGGGGAGTTGGTGGCACGATGGAGTCAACGGAGGTGTGCTGGGCTGCACATCGCCGGGCCGGCAAGGCGGACCGACCAAGGGTGTGATCAGTCGTGGCCATTTCACTGTCTGTGGTGCTGATGCTGGGGATCATCCTGGTGGTGCTGATCCGCGGCGGGTCCATCAAGGGCGGGCCGGCGGTCGTGGCCGTGCTCTTCGGCTTCTTCCTGGCGTCGACGGGCATGGCGCCGTCGATCAACAGATTCATGAACTCGATAGCCGAGACGATCAACCAGATCAGCTTCTGATCCGCGCACGCAAAGGGCCCGGTCCGACGAGTAATCGTCGGACCGGGCCCTGGCATGGAGCGGGCGACGGGAATCGAACCCGCGTAGCTAGTTTGGAAGACTAGTGCTCTACCATTGAGCTACGCCCGCAAGCGGTGCACCGCAGGTCCTGTGGACCGCGGCACGAAAAGCATCGTAGCGGGTCCAGGAAGGTCCGCGCACACCCGTATCGGTGTGACCGTCCGTGACCGCCTTCGTAAAGCGTGCTGCGCACTGCTCCTCGGCATGTACCCTACGTGTCGCACCGACGGGGTGTGGCGCAGCTTGGTAGCGCGTCCGCTTTGGGAGCGGAAGGTCGTCGGTTCGAATCCGGCCACCCCGACCACCAGCAAGATCTCCAGGCAAGATCGCGTTGTGGGAGTCATCCCGCTTGCCGTTACTATGCAAATTGCGTGCCCGTGTGTCTGATGTACCGGGCTCGATCCGCGAAGCCGCCTCTCGGCGGCCCAGCAGAACCCCAAGAAGTCAGCCACCAAGGAGACCGAACCGTGAAGAGCGCCGTGGAGACCCTGAACCCGACCCGGGTTCGGCTCAGCATTGAGGTGCCCTTCGAGGAGCTCAAGGACAGCCTCGACGCGGCGTACAAGAAGATCAACCAGCAGGTCACGGTGAAGGGCTTCCGTAAGGGCAAGATCCCCAACCGCGTCATCGACCAGCGGTTCGGCCGTGGTGCTGTGCTGGAGGAGGCCGTCAACGACGCCCTTCCGAAGTTCTACACCGAGGCTGTCAACGAGGGTGAGCTCAATGTTCTGGGCCAGCCCGAGGTTGACATCACCGAACTGAAGGACGGCGAGCTGCTGGCCTTCACCGCCGAGGTGGATGTCCGTCCCGAGATCGAGATTCCGGACTACTCCGGCATCGAGGTCACCGTGGACGCACTCGAGGTCACCGACGAGGACGTCGACAAGGCCGTGGAGCAGCTCCGCGAGCGCTTCGCCTCGACCAACCCGGTCGAGCGCGCGGCCGCCGAGGGCGACGTCGTCACGATCGACCTGGAGGCCAAGGTCGACGGAGAGGTCCTGGAGGACGGCGTGGCCGCCGGTGTCTCGTACACCATCGGTTCCGGCGAGCTCCTCGAGGGCATCGACGAGGCCGTGACCGGCCTGGAGGCCGGTGGCGAGGCCACCTTCACCTCCGAGCTGAAGGGCGGCTCCGCCGAGGGCAAGGAAGCGGAGGTCACCGTCAAGGTCACCACCGTCGCCTCTCGCGAACTGCCCGAGCTGGATGATGACTTCGCGCAGATGGCGAGCGAGTTCGACACGCTCGCCGAGCTCCGCGAGGACAGCCGCAAGCGCCTCGAGAACACCAAGCAGTACGACCAGGCCACCCAGGCCCAGGAGCGCGTCCTCGACGAGCTGCTGAAGCTGGCCGAGGTCCCGATCCCCGAGAAGCTTCTCGCGGACGAGGTCCAGACCCGCAAGCACAACCTCGAGCACCACCAGCTCGGCCAGATGGGTCTCGACCTCGAGAAGTACCTGGAGATCCAGGGCAAGACGCTCGAGGAGTTTGAGGCCGAGACCTCCGAGCAGGCCATCAAGGGCATCAAGACCCAGTTCATCCTTGACGAGCTCGTCAACAAGGAGAAGCTGAACGTCAACCAGGAGGAGCTCACCGAGCACCTCATGCGGCGCGCTGCTTCCTCCGGCATGAGCCCCGACCAGTTCGCCCAGGCCGTCGTCGAAGGCGGCCAGGTGCCGATGCTCGTCGGCGAGGTCGCCCGCGGCAAGGCGCTCGCGGTGGTCGTCGAGGCCGCCAAGGTCGTCGACACCAACGGTGAGGTCGTCGAGCTCGAGGACGACGAGGAAGAGGCTGTCGAGACGGTCGAGGCCGCCGAGGGCACCGCTGACGCGGTTGCCGCCGACGAGAAGACCGAGGCCTGATCCTCGAACTGATCGGCTTTTCTGATCCGTACACGACGGGCTCCGGACGTACCACGTCCGGGGCCCGTCGGCGTATCGGCCCGCACCCCCAGAACCCTTGTGCGGACTGCGGACCTTGCGCTCCCAGCGAACAGTTGGGGAAGCGGGATGGCGTTGTCCCACCTGCGCGTTAGGGTCCATGAAGAGGAAGGGTCGGTTAGTCCCGGCCCACCCGGTACGAAGACGCTGAGACGGCCGGAGCCGTCAGAGACGAGCAGGTGGATACGTGACGAATCTGATGCCCTACGCCGCCGGAGAGCCGTCCCTCGGTGGAGGCCTCGGTGACCAGGTCTACAGCCGACTGCTCGGCGAACGCATCATCTTCCTCGGTCAGCAGGTCGACGATGACATCGCCAACAAGATCACCGCACAGCTTCTGCTCCTTGCCGCAGACCCGGACAAGGACATCTACCTCTACATCAACAGCCCCGGCGGCTCGGTGACGGCAGGCATGGCGGTCTACGACACCATGCAGTACATCCCGAACGACGTGGTCACCATCGGTATGGGCATGGCGGCCTCGATGGGCCAGTTCCTGCTCACCGGCGGTACGGCGGGCAAGCGCTTCGCGCTCCCGAACACCGACATCCTCATGCACCAGGGTTCGGCCGGCATCGGCGGTACCGCCTCGGACATCAAGATCCAGGCCCAGTACCTGCTCCGCACGAAGACGCGGATGGCGGAGATCACCGCCCACCACTCCGGCCAGACCGTGGAAACGATCATCCGCGACGGCGACCGCGACCGCTGGTACACGGCGGAGGAGGCCAAGGACTACGGCCTCATCGACGAGATCATCACGGTCGCGTCGGGCATCCCGGGCGGCGGCGGCACCGGCGCCTGATCCGGCACACCCGGACAGGCACCACGCCGCACCCTCTCGTACGCCGAGACTCCCAGCCCACATGAACGCCACCAGGATGGTGAACACCCACATGAACAACTTCCCCGGCGCCTCCGCGAGCGGCCTCTACACCGGCCCGCAGGTGGACAACCGCTACGTCGTCCCGCGCTTCGTGGAGCGCACCTCGCAGGGTGTGCGTGAGTACGACCCGTACGCGAAGCTCTTCGAGGAGCGTGTGATCTTCCTCGGTGTGCAGATCGACGACGCCTCGGCCAACGACGTCATGGCGCAGCTGCTGTGCCTGGAGTCCATGGACCCGGACCGCGACATCTCGATCTACATCAACAGCCCCGGCGGCTCGTTCACCGCGCTCACCGCGATCTACGACACGATGCAGTTCGTGAAGCCGGACATCCAGACGGTCTGCATGGGCCAGGCGGCCTCCGCCGCCGCCGTCCTGCTCGCCGCGGGCACCCCGGGCAAGCGCATGGCGCTCCCGCACGCCCGTGTGCTGATCCACCAGCCGTCCTCGCAGACCGGCCGTGAGCAGCTCTCCGACCTGGAGATCGCGGCCAACGAGATCCTGCGGATGCGCACCCAGCTCGAGGAGATGCTGGCCAAGCACTCCACCACCCCGCTGGAGAAGATCAGCGAGGACATCGAGCGCGACAAGATCCTTACCGCCGACGACGCACTCGCGTACGGTCTGGTGGACCAGATTGTCTCCACCCGCAAGACCACAGCCGGCGCGGCCGTCTGACGTCGGTCTTTCCCCTTGGCACATTCCACCAGCACGGCCACGGCCGTGTGAACCGTGCCAAGGGGGGCCCGAACGGGGGGCCAGGCAAGGTACCGTCGGATAGAGGCACCAGGAGCCGCTGAACCAGGCTGCTCCCAGGCGAAGGGGAAGCACCTCGTGGCACGCATCGGTGATGGCGGCGACCTGCTCAAGTGCTCGTTCTGCGGAAAGAGCCAGAAGCAGGTGAAGAAGCTCATCGCAGGACCCGGTGTGTACATCTGCGACGAGTGCATCGATCTCTGCAACGAGATCATCGAGGAGGAGCTCGCGGAGACCTCCGAGGTGCGGTGGGAGGAGCTCCCCAAGCCGCGCGAGATCTACGAGTTCCTCGAGGGGTACGTCGTCGGGCAGGAGCCCGCGAAGAAGGCCCTCTCGGTCGCGGTGTACAACCACTACAAGCGGGTCCAGGCCGGTGAGAACGGCGGCGGCGCGAATCGTGACGACGCGATCGAGCTCGCCAAGTCCAACATCCTGCTGCTGGGCCCCACGGGCTCGGGCAAGACGCTCCTCGCGCAGACGCTGGCCCGCATGCTCAACGTCCCGTTCGCCATCGCCGACGCGACGGCGCTGACGGAGGCCGGCTACGTCGGCGAGGACGTCGAGAACATCCTGCTGAAGCTGATCCAGGCCGCGGACTACGACGTCAAGAAGGCCGAGACCGGGATCATCTACATCGACGAGATCGACAAGGTCGCCCGCAAGAGCGAGAACCCGTCGATCACCCGCGATGTCTCCGGCGAGGGAGTCCAGCAGGCCCTGCTGAAGATCCTGGAGGGCACCACGGCCTCCGTACCGCCACAGGGCGGCCGGAAGCACCCGCACCAGGAGTTCATCCAGATCGACACGACGAACGTGCTGTTCATCGTGGGCGGTGCCTTCTCCGGGCTGGAGAAGATCATCGAGTCGCGGGCCGGCGCCAAGGGCATCGGCTTCGGCGCGACGATCCGCTCGAAGCTGGAGATCCAGGCGAGCGACCAGTTCCAGGAGGTCATGCCGGAGGACCTGGTGAAGTTCGGGATGATCCCCGAGTTCATCGGCCGCCTTCCCGTACTGACCTCGGTCCACAACCTGGACCGCGAGGCGCTGCTGCAGATCCTGGTCGAGCCGCGTAACGCCCTGGTGAAGCAGTACCAAAGGCTGTTCGAACTCGACGGTGTGGAGCTGGAATTCGAGCGCGAGGCGCTGGAGGCCATCGCCGACCAGGCGATCCTGCGCCAGACGGGCGCGCGCGGTCTGCGCGCGATCATGGAGGAAGTCCTCCAGTCCGTGATGTACGAGGTCCCGTCCCGCAAGGACGTGGCCCGCGTGGTCATCACCCCGGACGTCGTCCGCAACAACGTCAACCCGACACTGGTCCCGCGCGAGCCGCGCACGATCGGCAAGAACGACGACGGCGGCCGCCACGAGAAGTCCGCGTAGCGGCAGCGGTAGCGATACGTACGTCGAAGGGGCGCCCGGCCACTGGCCGGGCGCCCCTTCGGCGTCGAGGGTCAGATCTTGGTGCGCGAGGTGTTGTAGAGCTTGGCGGCGAGGGCCGCCACGTCCGCCTGTGGCATGGACTTGTTGGTCATCATCGCGCCGACGTCGATGCCGACGACGATGCCGACCGTGCTGTAGTCGGTCCACACGCACACGGGCGTCGTGATTTCCTTCGGGCCCTTCTCAACCGAGCCGTCGGCCTCTTCGTTGATCGTCTTGAGGCTCTGGCACTTCATCAGCGCGCCCTCGAAGCCCTCGGGCTTGACGGCCTCGGGGCTGCCGACGAGCGAGACGTTCTCGTTGTCCTCGCCCTTCGCCATCTCCAGCTCGGCGTTCTTGAAGGCGTTGTCCACCACGGCCGCCGGGTCGGTGACCTCGCCCCAGAAACCCATGAGCATGAGTGACTTCATGGTGAGCGGGTTCTCCTTGCCGCCGCTCACGTACTGGGCACTCACCTGGTTGGCGTTCTTGATCCCCATGGCTTCGGCCTCGGCCTTGTCCTTGCCCGTCACGGGCTTCGAGGGGGTCGCCTCGCCGGTGTCCTGCTTGTAGTCGTCCACCGAGGCGGCCGGCGTCAGCTTGTAGCCCTTGGTGGAGTCCGCGACATCGCTGTTGCTGGAGCCGCCCGACGTGAGGAAGTACACCCCGCCCGCGACAACCGCCAGCGCCACAACGGCCGCGCCGATGATCAGGCCGGTCTTCTTCTTCGGGGCGCCCGGCTGCGGAGGACCGCCGGGGTACGCCTGCTGGCCGCCGTACGGGGGCGTGGGCGGCTGCTGGCCGTACGGGCCCGGCTGCTGGGCCTGCGGGTAGCCGTAACCCTGCGGGGGCTGCTGCGCCGGGACGCCCTGGGGGGCCTGCTGCGGGTAGCCGTAACCGGGCTGGCCCTGCGGCGGGCCCTGCGGCGGGCCCTGCGGCGGCTGGCCGCCGTACGGGCCCGGCTGCTGGCCGTACGGTCCGGGCTGGCCCTGCGGCGGCTGCCCACCGTACGGGCCCGGCTGGTTGTAGCTCATTGGGCTGTCCCCTCCAGAATGCTTATGCGTTCCGAACATCCTGGCGGATGGGGCGGTGGCATGGGGCACCGGGCAGCACACCGTTACTGAACTATCCCGTTTCAGTGCACGACTGTGACGGCCCTAAACTGTCGTGCGTGACCGAGAACGCAACGCAGCAGCCAGTCAGCAACCCCGAACTGCCGACCCAGTACGCGCCGGCCGAGGTGGAGGGGATGCTGTACGAGCGCTGGGTAGAGCGCGGGTATTTCGAAGTTGACGAGCACAGCGACAAGCCGCCCTACAGCATCGTCATCCCGCCGCCGAACGTCACCGGGTCCCTCCACCTGGGACACGCCTTCGAGCACACACTGATCGACGCCCTGGTCCGACGTAAGCGGATGCAGGGCTTCGAGGCGCTGTACCAGCCGGGCATGGACCACGCCGGCATCGCCACCCAGAACGTCGTCGAGCGCGAGCTCGGCAAGGAGGGCAAGTCCCGCCACGACCTGGGCCGCGAGGCCTTCGTCGAGCGCGTCTGGCAGTGGAAGAACGAGTCCGGCGGCCAGATCTCCGGACAGATGCGCCGTCTCGGCGAGGGCGTCGCCTGGTCCCGTGAGCGCTTCACCATGGACGAGGGCCTGTCCAAGGCCGTCCAGACCGTCTTCAAGCAGATGTACGACGACGGGCTGATCTACCGCGCCGAGCGCATCATCAACTGGTGCCCGCGCTGCCTCACCGCGATCTCGGACATCGAGGTCGAGTACCAGGAGGACGACGGCGAGCTCGTCTCCATGCAGTACGGCGAGGGCGACGAGACCATCGTCGTCGCCACCACCCGCGCCGAGACGATGCTCGGTGACACCGCAGTCGCCGTCCACCCCGACGACGAGCGCTACAAGCACCTGGTCGGCAAGCAGATCAGGCTGCCGCTGACCGACCGCACGATCCCGGTCGTCGCCGACCACCACGTCGACCCCGAGTTCGGCACCGGCGCCGTCAAGGTGACCCCGGCGCACGACCCGAACGACTTCGAGATCGGCAAGCGCCACGACCTGCCGTTCCTGACCGTCCTGGACGAGCGCGCCGTCATCACCGTCCCCGGTCCCTTCCAGGGACTGGACCGGCTGGAGGCCCGCTCCGCCATCGTCGCCGCCCTGCGCGCCGAGGGCCGGATCGTCGCCGAGAAGCGGCCGTACGTCCACTCCGTCGGCCACTGCTCGCGCTGCAAGACCACCATCGAGCCGCGCCTCTCCCTCCAGTGGTGGGTCAAGGTCGCCCCGCTCGCCAAGGCGGCCGGTGACGCCGTCCGCGACGGCCAGGTCAAGATCCACCCGCAGGAGATGGAGAAGCGGTACTTCGACTGGGTCGACAACCTCCACGACTGGACCATCTCGCGCCAGCTCTGGTGGGGCCACCGCATCCCCGTCTGGTACGGCCCGAACGGCGAGGTCGTCTGCGTCGGACCGGACGACGAGGCGCCCACCGGCGAGGGCTGGACCCAGGACAGCGATGTCCTGGACACCTGGTTCTCCTCCGGCCTGTGGCCGTTCTCCACGCTCGGCTGGCCCGAACAGACCGACAGCCTCGCGAAGTTCTACCCCAACTCCGTCCTCGTCACCGGCTACGACATCCTGTTCTTCTGGGTCGCCCGGATGATGATGTTCGGGTTGTACGTCAACGACGGTGTCCCGCCGTTCGGCACGATCGTCCTGCACGGCATGGTCCGCGACGAGCACGGCAAGAAGATGTCGAAGTCCTTCGGCAACGTGGTCAACCCGCTGGACTGGATGGACAAGTACGGCTCGGACGCCCTGCGCTTCACCCTCGCCCGCGGAGCCAACCCGGGCACCGACGTCCCGATCGGCGAGGACTGGGTCCAGGGTTCGGCGAAGTTCGCCAACAAGATCTGGAACGCCACCCGTTTCGCGCTGATGAACGGTGCGACCGTCGAGGGCGAACTGCCGTCCGCCGACGAGATGTCGGTGACCGACCGCTGGATCCTGTCGCGGCTGAACAAGACGGTCGCGGACGTCGACGCGTACTACGACGACTTCCAGTTCGCCAAGATCAGTGAGGCGCTGCGGCACTTCGCCTGGGACGAGGTCTTCGACTGGTACGTCGAGCTCTCCAAGACGACCTTCTTCGCGGGCGGTCGTCCGGCCGAGGTCTCGGGGCGGGTCCTGGGCGAGGTCCTCGACGTGATGCTGCGGCTTCTGCATCCGATCGTCCCCTTCGTCACCGAGTCGCTGTGGACCGCACTGACCGGACGCGAGTCGATCGTCATCGCCGACTGGCCGGCGGATTCCGGTTTCCGCGACGACGCGGCCGAGAAGGAGATCGAACTCGTCCAGCAGGTCGTCACGGAGGTCCGCCGATTCCGCAACGATCAGGGTCTTCAGCCGGGTCAGAAGGTCCCTGCCGAGCTCTCCCTGACGGGCACGGCGCTCGCCCCCCACGAGGCGGCCATGCGTCAGCTCACGCGTCTGCAGCCCGCCGGCGACGGCTTCCACGCCACGGCGACCCTCCCCGTCGCGGGAGCCACGGTTGCCCTGGACCTCTCCGGCACGATCGACGTCGAGGCCGAGCGCAAGCGCCTGACGAAGGACCTCGGCGCAGCCGAGAAGGAGAAGGCACAGGCCAACGGGAAGCTCAACAACGAGGCGTTCCTGGGCAAGGCACCCGACAACGTGGTCGACAAGATCCGCGGCCGGCTCGCGAAGGCCGAGGCCGACATCGAGCGGATCACCGCCCAGCTGGCGAACCTGCCGCAGAGCTGATGATCTGAGGACGAAGCCCCCGCACCCCCGACCGACCGGGGGAGCGGGGGCTTCGCCGTGCCCCGGGCGGGCGGGGCAGCGGGCGCTGCGCGCGTTGTCGGCGCACATCCGTAGACTGGCCCTGTGAGTGAGCCCCGCCCTTCAGACCGGCACGACGCGTCAGACTCCGACGACACCTTCGAGGAGATCGTCGACGAAGCGACCCAGCGCGACCCCGACCTGGCGGTGATCGAGGCCGGGAGCCGCACGCTGCGCACCCAGTCGGGACCGCCCCAGGGCGATGTGGTCCCCGCCCGCCCCACCGACCCCGAGATCGACAAGGCGCTGCGCGCCGTGGAGCAGGAGCTCGCCGGACGCTGGGGCGAGACCAAGCTCGAGCCGTCGGTGACCCGTATCGCGGCCCTGATGGACGTGCTCGGCGAGCCGCAGCGCGCCTACCCCTCCATCCACATCACGGGGACCAACGGCAAGACCAGCACGGCCCGCATGATCGAGGCCCTGCTCAACGCCTTCGAGTTGCGCACCGGCCGCTACACCTCCCCGCACGTCCAGTCGATCACCGAGCGGATCAGCCTGGACGGCGCCCCGATCGAGGCCGAGCGCTTCATCGAGACGTACGAGGACATCAAGCCGTACGTCGAGATGGTCGACGCCCAGCAGGAGTACCGGCTGTCGTTCTTCGAGGTGCTGACGGGCATGGCCTACGCGGCCTTCGCCGACGCGCCGGTCGACGTCGCGGTCGTCGAGGTCGGCATGGGCGGCACCTGGGACGCGACCAACGTCATCGACGCCTCGGTCGCCGTCGTCACCCCCATCTCGCTGGACCACACCGACCGCCTCGGCACGACCCCCGCGGAGATCGCCGGCGAGAAGGCCGGAGTGATCAAGCAGGGTGCGACGGTGATCCTGTCCCAGCAGCCGGTCGACGCCGCGCAGGTCATGCTGAAGAAGGCCGTCGAGGTGGACGCCACGGTGGCCCGCGAGGGCATGGAGTTCGGCGTCGTCTCCCGCGAGGTCGCGGTCGGCGGCCAGCTGCTGACGCTCCGGGGCCTCGGCGGGGAGTACGAGGACGTCTTCCTCCCGCTGTACGGCGCCCACCAGGCGCACAACGCCGCGGTGGCGCTCGCCGCCGTCGAGGCGTTCTTCGGCATCGGCGCCGAGCAGGCCCGCAGCCTCGACATCGAAGCGATCCGCAAGGCCTTCCTCGCGGTGCTCTCGCCGGGACGGCTCGAAGTCGTACGGTCCAGCCCGACCGTCGTCCTGGACGCCGCGCACAATCCGGCAGGCGCCGTTGCCGCCTCCGCGGGGATCTCCGAGGCCTTCAGCTTCTCCCGGCTCATCGGGGTCGTCGGCGCCAGTGAGGGCAAGGACGTCCGGGGGCTCCTCGAAGCCTTCGAACCGGTCTTCGCCGAGGTCGTCGTCACCCAGAACTCCAGCCCGCGCGCGATGGACGCGGACGAGCTGGCCGCGGTCGCCGTCGAGGTCTTCGGCAACGAGCGCGTCCAGGTCGAGCCCCGCCTCGACGACGCGCTGGAAGCCGCCATCACCCTCGCCGAGGAGGACGCGGAGTACGCGGGCGCCGGAGTTCTGGTGACCGGTTCCGTGATCACGGTCGGCGAGGCCCGGCTGCTTCTGGGAAGGCGCTGACCTGTGCGTACGCTCTGTGCTTCGACGCTGATCGGCGAGTTCTTCGTGATCGGCTTCGCCGGACTCGTCGCGATGAAGTCCGAGGACATGTCCATGGCCACGGTCTGGACGGTCTGCGGCATCGGCATGCTGCTGTCCGTCCTGCTCTGCGGTGTGATCACCCGTCCCGGCGGGATACAGCTCGGCTGGGCGCTGCAGATCGTCCTGGTCCTGAGCGGCTTCGTCGTTCCGATGATGTTCATCCTCGGCCTGGTCTTCGGGGCGCTGTGGTGGGCCTCGGTGCACTACGGCCGCAAGATCGACGAGGCGAAGGCGCGGTGGGCTGCGCAGGCCGAGGCCCAGGAGGGCACAGAGGCTCCGGCCTGAAGATGACGCAGCGTAAGCCCGGCCGTCGGCCCGTTCCCGTGCCCCTGTAATCTCGCCTCACCGCACCCCGCAGTCTGCAAGGAGCCGCACATGACTCAGCGCACCCTCGTCCTTCTCAAGCCGGATGCCGTACGGCGTGGGCTGATCGGCGAGATCGTCGGCCGCATCGAACGCAAGGCCGGCTGGACGATCACCGCGCTGGAGCTGCGCACGCTCGACCAGGAGACCCTGGAGCAGCACTACGGAGAGCACAAGGGCCGCCCGTTCTACGAGCCGCTCGTCGAGTTCATGGCCTCCGGCCCCGTCGTCGCTCTCGTGGCCGAGGGCGAGCGGATCATCGAGGGTGTTCGCGCCCTGGCCGGACCCACCGACCCGATCGCCGCCGCGCCCGGATCGATCCGTGGCGACTTCGGGACGGTCACCCGGGAGAACCTCATCCACGCCTCGGACTCCGAGGAGTCCGCAGAGCGAGAACTGAAGCTTTTCTTTCCCGGACTTTCCTGACTTCGGCTCGGCCAAACAGCGCTCATGACCTGGGGCGACCGAAGTAATTCGGTCGCCCCTCGGCATAGGGTCCCGGATCGCGGGAACGCATCCCTCCGACGTAACGTCACCATGGGTGGGACGGGCAGCCGTTCCGCTCACAATGGCGAAGGACCCTCGCGCTGTGTCCGTGCTCACGGCACTACGATGGAAGCTTCCACGCCCGCAGCGCCAACCCTCGCCTACCTAAAACAAGCCATTCTTCGCTTCTTGGGAAGGCCCGACGCATCCTCATGGGGAACAAGGGGAACTCAATGTCGTTCATCGGCCGTGACATGGCTATCGACCTCGGGACTGCCAACACGCTGGTGTACGTCAGGGGGCGCGGCATCGTCCTGAACGAGCCGAGCGTCGTGGCCATCAACACCAACACCGGCGGCATCCTGGCGGTCGGCTCCGAGGCCAAGAAGATGATCGGCCGTACGCCGGGCAACATCGTTGCCGTACGGCCTCTGAAGGACGGCGTGATCGCCGACTTCGAGATCACGGAGCGCATGCTCCGCTACTTCATCCTCAAGATCCACAAGCGCCGCTACCTGGCCCGCCCGCGGGTCGTCGTCTGTGTGCCCTCCGGTATCACAGGGGTCGAGCGACGCGCCGTCATCGAGGCGTCCACGCAGGCCGGCGCCCGCCAGGTGCACATCATCGAAGAGCCCATGGCCGCGGCCATCGGCTCCGGCCTGCCGGTCCACGAGGCCACCGGCAACATGGTCGTCGACATCGGTGGCGGCACCACCGAGGTCGCGGTGATCTCGCTCGGCGGAATCGTCACTGCCCAGTCGATCCGGGTCGCCGGAGACGAGCTGGACAACGCGATCATCCAGCACATCAAGAAGGAGTACTCGCTCCTCCTCGGTGAGCGCACCGCCGAACAGATCAAGATCACGATCGGCTCGGCGTTCGACCTCGAGAAGGAGGAGCACACGGAGATCCGTGGGCGCGACCTGGTCTCGGGGCTGCCCAAGACCGTGGTCATCTCCGCCACGGAGGTCCGCAAGGCCATCGAGGAGCCGGTCAACGCGATCGTCGACGCCGTGAAGACGACGCTCGACAAGTGCCCGCCGGAGCTCTCCGGCGATGTCATGGACCGCGGCATCGTCCTCACCGGCGGCGGCGCGCTCCTGCGCGGCCTCGACGAGCGGCTGCGCCACGAGACGGGCATGCCGATCCACATCGCCGAGGACCCGCTGGACTCGGTGGCACTCGGATCCGGCAAGTGCGTCGAGGAGTTCGAGGCGCTCCAGCAGGTGCTGGACGCCCAGCCCCGACGGTAGAACCCGACGTTCCGCCGTACGGGTGCTGCCGCTCCCGTACGGCGGAACGTTGATATACAGGCACCAATATTCCGACGAGGAAGGCACGGCCGCCGCACGTGAGGGACACACGAGAGAGCCGGCTGCTCCTGGTGCTGCTGATCGCCATCGCGTTCGCTTTGATCACGGTGGACATCCGCGGTGGCGAGGAGTCGCCGGTCGACGGCGCCCGGCAGGCCGCCGCCACGGTCTTCGGACCGGTCGAGAACGGCGTAGCAGCGGCGGTGGACCCGGTGGGCAACGCCATAGGCGCCGTACGGGACTCCGGTGAGAGGCACGACCGGATCGCGGCCCTGGAGCAGGAGAACGCCGCACTGAAGGCGAAACTGGGCAGCGACGACCGCAACAGCAGCAAGGTCCGCCAGCTCGACAGCATGCTCAAGGCCGCAGGGGCCGGCCAGTACGGCATCAAGGGCGCCGAGGTCATCGCCATAGGAGCGGCCCAGGGCTTCTCCTGGACGATCACCATCGACGCGGGGGCCAACGACGGCCTCAAGCGCGACATGACCGTACTCAACGGTGAGGGGCTCGTCGGCCGCGTCACCACCGTCGGTCCGAACACCGCGACCGTCCTGCTGGCCAACGACCCCGACTTCACCGTCGGCACCCGGATGGAGAAGACCGACGAGCTCGGCTTCGCCACCGGACAGGGATCCCGGCCGCTGTCGGTCCAGTTCCTCAACGGCAAGGCGAAGGTGAAGAAGGGCGACCGGCTGGTCACCTTCGGATCCAGCAAGGACAAGCCCTTCGTCCCCGGCGTCCCGGTCGGCGAAGTGGTCCGCGTCGACCCGTCGGGCGGCGACCTGACCAGGACCGTCTACGTCCGCCCGTACGTCGGCTTCACCAAGCTCGACATCGTCGGCATCGTCGTCCAGGCACCCCGTGAGGACCCCCGCGACATGGTGCTGCCGAAGCAGCCCAAGAAGCCGGAGAAGCCGAAGCCCACCCCGACCGTCACCGTCACGGTCCAGCCGAACGGCGACCTGGTCGACGGCAGCGGCAAGGTCGTCGGGAACATCCACGAGAAGCCCGACGCGGACGCCTCCGGGAACGCCGACGCGAACGCGACCGGCAACGCCGACCCGAATGCGACCGGCAACGCCGACAACGCGGCCGACGAGCAGGAATAGAGCTGATCCCCATGCGCTTCAACCGGACTCTGCTCTCCGTCACCCTGGTCGTGGTCGCCCTCGTCGTCCAGGTCTCCGTACTCGCCCGCCTCCAGCTCCCCGGCGCCACCCCCGACCTGCTGCTGCTCGTCGTGCTCGGTCTCGCCTTCGTGTACGGGCACGTCAGCGGCGCGCTCATCGGCTTCGGCGCGGGCCTCCTCGCCGACCTGGCGCCGCCCGCGGACCATGCCGCGGGGCGCTACGCCCTGGTGCTCTGCGTCATCGGATACCTCGCCGGTCTGGTCCGCCCCGAGAACGGCCAGCTCAAGTCGGCCTTCGCCCCGATGGCCGTCGTCGTCGCCGCGGCGATCGGGTCGACCCTGCTGTACGCCGGTGTCGGCGCCCTCGTCGACGACACGGCGGCCCGCCATGTGGGGCTGGGCAGCCTGCTGTTCACCGCCGCCGTGTACGACCTGCTCCTCGCGCCGTTCACCGTTCCGCTGATCATGGCGCTCGCCAGACGCACCGAGAACGATCCGATCGCCGACAGTTCCGGCGGCGGCGATGTCGCCGCCGGCTGGCTGGCCTCGGGCACCGGGCTGCGGATCGGCAGCCAGCGGGGCGGACTGCGCGTCAAGGCCGCCCGTAACCGCGCCGCACGCGCAGGAAGGATCAAGGGGGTCAAGCGACTGTGAGCAACATCCCGGAGACGGGCCGGACCCAGCGGGTCCAGATCCGTCTCGTCGTCATCCAGGTCCTCGTGTTCTCCCTGCTCCTGACGCTCGGCGGCCGGCTCTGGTACCTCCAGATCCGCAACGGCCAGGAGTACACCGACGAAGCCAAGAACAACCACGTCCAGCAGGTCGTCCAGCCCGCCGTCCGCGGCGCCATCCTCGACGCCCGCGGCGTACCCCTCGCCGACAACGAGACCCGCCTCGTCGTCTCCGCCAGCCGCACCGAGCTGATGAAGATGAAGGACGACGGCGTCGGTGTCCTCACCCGGCTCGCCGGCGTCCTGGACATGAAGCCCAAGGACGTCCGGGACAAGGTCCGGCTCTGCGACGCCAAGACCCCGCAGCCCTGCTGGAACGGCTCGCCCTACCAGCCGATCCCGGTCACCGACGAGGCCACCACCCAGCAGGCCCTCACCATCCGTGAGCGTGCCGAGGACTTCCCCGGCATCACCGCCGAACCCACCGCCGTACGGCGTTACGCGGCGCCCGGCAAGGCCAACACCGCCCAGGTGCTCGGCTACCTCTCGCCCGTCACGGACGAAGAGGTCACCAAGGCCCAGGACAGCGACTCGCCCTACCTCCGCTCCGACCAGGTCGGCCGCTCCGGCCTGGAGCGCACGTACGACAAGGAGCTGCGCGGCAAGGCCGGCGTCACCCGCTACGAGGTCGACAACCTCGGCCGTGTCATCGGCCAGGCGCAGAACGACGAGGCCGAGCCCGGCGCCAGCGTCGTCACCTCCATCGACGCCCGGGTCCAGGCCGTCGCCGAGTACGAGCTCAACAAGGCGATGGAGACGGCCCGCAAGGAAATGGACCGCAACACCAACGAGCTCTACAAGGCGGACTCCGGTGCCGTCGTCGTCATGGAGGCCAAGACGGGCCGCATCGTCTCGATGGCCTCCCTGCCGACCTACGACCCCAACGCCTGGATCGGCGGCATCTCCGCCAAGGACTACGCGAAGCTCACCGGCAAGAAGTCCAACTTCCCGCTGCTGAACCGCGCCATCCAGGGAACCGCGGCCCCCGGGTCGATCTTCAAGGTCATCTCCTCGACCGCCGCGGTCAACGCCGGATACGAGTTCGACGGCAATTACCCGTGCCCGAGCTCGTACTCCATCGGCGGCCAGGTCTTCAAGAACTTCGAGTCCCAGGGCTACGGCAGCATCAGCCTCGGCCGTGCCCTGGAGGTCTCCTGCGACACCGTCTACTACGGTCTCGCGCACAGGGAGTGGCAGAAGGACGGCGGCAACAAGCCGAAGAAGAACACCAACGACTGGTTCTACAAGACCGCGCACCAGTTCGGCCTCGGCAAGGAGACCGGCATCGACCTCCCCAACGAGGTCCCCGGCCGTGTCCCCGACCGCCAGTGGAAGCAGAACTTCTACGACGCCAACAAGACCTCCTGGTGCAAGCAGGGCAAGAAGGACGGCACGTACGTCGAGAAGATCGCGTACGAAGGCTGCCTCGAGGGCTACAAGATGCGCGCCGGTGACTCCGTCAACTACTCGATCGGCCAGGGCGACACGCTCGTCACCCCGATCCAGATGGCGACCATCTACTCCGCGATCTCCAACGGCGGCACGCTCTACGACCCGACCGTCGGCAAGGCCGTCGTCAGCGGCGACGGCAAGACGGTCCAGGAGATCAAGCCCCAGGCGCACGGCAAGCTGCCCTTCAAGGGCGACACGCGCGACAAAATAGACGAAGCCCTCGCGGGAGTCGCGACCCGGGGCAGCGCCGCCTGGCGATTCGGCGGTTGGCCCCAGGACAAGATCCCGATGCACGCCAAGACGGGCACGGCCGAGGTCTACGGCAAGCAGACGACCTCCTGGTTCGCCACGTACACCAAGGAATACTCGATCGTCATGACGATCTCCCAGGGTGGTACGGGCTCCGGCGCCTCGGGCCCCGCCGTGCGCAACATCTACAACGCGCTCTACGGACTCGACTCCGCCGGGAAGCAGGACCTCAAGAAGGCTCTGCTGCCCAAGCCCCAGAAGGCCCTGCCGAAGATCCAGCCGGACGGGCAGATCGAGTCGCCGAAGATCAAGCCCTACGTCCCCGAGCCCCCTGCCGAAGAGGGCACCCAGGCACTCGCGCTCGCCGGAGTGCCGTGGAGGCGGGACTGATGGCCGGTTTCTCCGTTTCGCGCTACGCCCCCGAGCGTTCCTCCTGGGCCAAGCTCACCGCACGCGACTCCGTCGTCCGGCGGCTGGACTGGCCCCTGCTCGGGTCGGCGCTCGCCCTGTCCTTCATCGGCTCGCTCCTCGTCTGGTCGGCGACCCGCGGCCGTGACTCGCTCACCCACGGCGACCCGTACTACTTCCTGTTCCGGCACGCCCTCAACACCGGCATCGGTGTCGCCCTGATGGTCGGCACGATCTGGCTCGGCCACCGCACCCTGCGGGGAGCGGTGCCCGTCCTCTACGGGCTGTCGGTCGTGCTCGTCCTCGCCGTCCTCACCCCGCTGGGCGCCACCGTCAACGGCGCGCACGCCTGGATCCTCCTTCCCGGTGGCTTCTCCCTCCAGCCCTCCGAGTTCACCAAGATCACGATCATCCTGGGCATGGCCATGCTGCTCGCCGCCCGGGTCGACGCGGGCGACCAGCTGCACCCCGACCACCGGACCGTCGCCAAGGCCCTCGGCCTGGCGCTCGTCCCGATGGCCGTGGTCATGCTGATGCCCGACCTCGGCTCCGTCATGGTCATGGCCGTCATCGTGCTCGGCGTCCTGCTCGCCTCCGGAGCGTCCAACCGCTGGGTCTTCGGACTCCTCGGCGCGGGGACGACGGGCGCCGTCGCCATCTGGCAGCTCGGCCTGCTCGACGACTACCAGATCGCCCGCTTCGCGGCCTTCGCCAACCCGGCGCTGGACCCGGCAGGCGTCGGCTACAACACCAACCAGGCGCGCATCGCCATCGGCTCCGGCGGGCTCAGCGGCACCGGGCTCTTCAAGGGCTCCCAGACCACGGGCCAGTTCGTGCCCGAACAGCAGACCGACTTCGTCTTCACGGTGGCGGGTGAGGAGCTCGGCTTCCTCGGTGCTGGTCTGATCATCGTCCTGCTCGGCATCGTCCTGTGGCGCGCCTGCCGGATCGCCCGCGAGACGACCGAGCTCTACGGAACGATCGTCGCCGCCGGCATCATCGCCTGGTTCGCCTTCCAGTCCTTCGAGAACATCGGAATGACCCTCGGGATCATGCCGGTGGCGGGGCTCCCGCTGCCGTTCGTGTCGTACGGAGGATCATCGATGTTCGCCGTCTGGGTGGCGATCGGGCTGCTCCAGTCGATCAGGGTGCAGAGGCCGATAACGGCCTGAGCCGTTACCGGCCGCCCGCGGGGCCCCCTGCCCATCGGCGCGGAACACGTCTAGATTCGGTTCATGGCGGACTCGAAGCGTGAGATCGAGCGTAAGTACGAAGCGACGCCCGGAACCCGGCTGCCCGACCTGACCCGCGTGGCCGGGGTGTCGGCCGTCGTCCACCGGGGCCTCAGGGAACTCGACGCCGTCTACTACGACACCGAGGACCTCCGACTGGCCGCCGACTCCCTCACGCTGCGGCGCAGAACGGGCGGGGACGACGCCGGCTGGCACCTCAAGTTCCCGGTCTCCACCGGCATCCGCGACGAGATCCACGCCCCGCTCGCCGACACCCTGCCGCACAGTCTGGCCGGGCTGCTCCGCTCCCGGGTCAGGGACGCGGAAACGGTCCCCGTCGTCCGGCTGCTCTCCTCCCGGGACGTCCACCACCTGCTCGACGAGGACGGCGCCCTGCTCGCCGAGCTCAGCATCGACGCGGTCCGCGCCGAACGGCTCACCACCCAGGCGCACGGCGCCACGGCCGCCTGGACCGAGATCGAGGTCGAGCTGGCGGACGACGGCGACCCCGCCTTCCTCGACGCCGTCGAGCAGCGGCTCCACAAGGCCGGCGTACGGTCCTCCGCCTCGGCGTCGAAGCTGGCCAGGGCCCTGGCCGAGACCGCCCCGAAGAAACAGCGACGGAAGAAGAAGAGCGGCCCGGCGGCCCCGCTCACGGCGGGCGACCACGTACTCGCCTACGTACGCGACCAGGTCGAGGCCGTCATCGGGCTCGACCCCGCCGTGCGCCGCGACCTCCCCGACTCCGTGCACCGGATGAGGGTCGCCACCCGACGGCTGCGCAGCGCCTTCAAGACCTACCGCAAGGTGCTGGACCGAACCGTCACCGACCCCGTCGGCGAGGAACTGAAATGGCTCGCCGCCGAGCTCGGGATCGACCGCGACCAGGAAGTGCTCGACGAGCGGCTCGGCGCCCGGATCGCCGCACTGCCCCGCACCCTCCTCCTCGGCCCCGTCCGCGGCCGCCTGCGCCTGTGGTCCGTGGCCCGGCGGGCCGGGTCGCGGCGCCGGATCGTCTCCGTACTCGACGGCAAGCGGTATCTGGCCCTGCTGGAGACCCTCGACGCCCTCCTCGCCGACCCGCCCCTGCTGCCCGGCGCGGCACAGGAGCCGGGGGAGACCCTGCCCCGGGCCGTGCTCAAGGACTACGAGCGCCTCGCCACCCGCATCGGTCACGCCCTGGCGCTGCCCCCGGGCGAGGACCGGGACCTGGCCATGCACGAGGCCCGCAAGGCCGCGAAACGCGCGCGGTACGCGGGAGAGGCCGCCAGGCCCGCCCTGGGCAAGCCGGCGAAGAAGTTCGCCAAGCGCGTGAAGGCGGTGCAGACGGTCCTCGGGGAGCACCAGGACAGCGTGGTCGCCCGGGACGCGTTGCGCGCGCTGGCGGTCCAGGCGCACGGGGCGGGAGAGTCCGCCTTCACCTGGGGTCTGCTGTACGGGCAGGAGGAGGCCGCGGCGGCCGACCGGGAACGCGAACTGCCCGAGGTATGGGCGAAGGCATCGGATCCAGGACTGCGATCGGCGTTGAAGAGCTGAGCACCGGGTTACGCTTGATGGTCACCCCTGCCAGCTCACGAAGGTCCCCAGATGTCTGCCGAGTCGGTCTTCCCGCAGCTCGAAGCTCTGCTCCCGCATGTGCAGAAGCCCATCCAGTACGTCGGCGGTGAGCTGAACTCCACCGTCAAACCGTGGGACGAATGCGACGTCCGCTGGGCACTCATGTACCCGGACGCCTACGAGGTCGGACTGCCCAACCAGGGCGTCATGATCCTCTACGAGGTGCTGAACGAGCGCGAAGGCGTCCTCGCCGAGCGCACGTACAGCGTCTGGCCGGACCTCGAGGAGCTGATGCGCGAGCACAAGGTGCCCCAGTTCACCGTGGACAGCCACCGCCCCGTCGGCGCGTTCGACGTGTTCGGGCTGAGCTTCTCCACCGAGCTCGGCTACACCAACATGCTCACGGCCCTGGATCTCGCGGGCATCCCGCTGGAGTCCAAGGACCGCACCGTCGATCACCCGATCGTGCTGGCGGGCGGCCACGCCGCGTTCAACCCCGAGCCGATCGCGGACTTCATCGACTGCGCGGTCATCGGCGACGGTGAGCAGGCCGTCCTGGAGATCACCGAGATCATCCGCGCCTGGAAGGCCGAGGGCCGGCCCGGTGGCCGCGAAGAGGTGCTCTTCCGGCTGGCGAAGACGGGCGGGGTCTACGTCCCGGGCTTCTACGACGTCGAGTACCTCCCCGACGGCCGCATCGGCCGTGTCGTGCCCAAGAAGTCCGGCGTGCCGTGGCGGGTGTCCAAGCACACGGTCATGGACCTCGACGAGTGGCCGTACCCGAAGCAGCCCCTCGTGCCCCTCGCCGAGACCGTCCACGAGCGGATGTCCGTGGAGATCTTCCGCGGCTGCACCCGCGGTTGCCGTTTCTGCCAGGCCGGCATGATCACGCGCCCTGTCCGGGAGCGAAGCATCACCGGCATCGGCGAAATGGTCGAGAAGGGCCTCAAGGCCACCGGTTTCGAGGAGGTCGGCCTCCTCTCGCTCTCCTCCGCGGACCACACCGAGATCGGTGAGATCGCCAAGGGCCTCGCCGACCGGTACACCGAGGACAAGATCGGCCTCTCGCTGCCCTCCACCCGCGTCGACGCGTTCAACGTGGACCTGGCCAACGAGCTGACCCGCAACGGCCGCAGGTCCGGTCTCACGTTCGCCCCCGAGGGCGGCTCCGAGCGCATGCGCAAGGTCATCAACAAGATGGTCTCGGAGGAGGACCTGATCCGCACGGTCGCCACCGCGTACGGCAACGGCTGGCGCCAGGTGAAGCTGTACTTCATGTGCGGCCTGCCCACCGAGACCGACGAGGACGTCCTCCAGATCGGCGACATGGCGGTCAACGTGATCGCCAAGGGCCGCGAGGTCTCCGGCCAGAACGACATCCGCTGCACGGTCTCCATCGGCGGCTTCGTCCCCAAGCCGCACACTCCGTTCCAGTGGGCCCCGCAGCTCGGCGTCGAGGAGACCGACGCCCGGCTCGCCAAGCTCCGGGACAAGATCCGCGGCGACAAGAAGTACGGCCGGTCCATCGGCTTCCGCTACCACGACGGCAAGCCCGGCATCGTCGAGGGTCTGCTCTCCCGGGGCGACCGCCGGGTCGGAGCGGTGATCCGCGAGGTGTACGAGTCGGGCGGCCGTTTCGACGGCTGGCGCGAGCACTTCAGCTACGACCTCTGGATGCGGAGCGCCGAGAAGACGCTGCCCGCCTTCGGCGTGGACGTCGACTGGTACACCACCCGCGAGCGGACGTACGAGGAGGTCCTGCCCTGGGACCACCTGGACTCCGGCCTCGACAAGGACTGGCTCTGGGAGGACTGGCAGGACTCGCTCGACGAGACCGAGGTCGAGGACTGCCGCTGGACCCCCTGCTTCGACTGCGGGGTGTGCCCCCAGCTCGACCTGGACATCCAGATCGGTCCGACGGGCAAGAAGCTCCTGCCGCTCACCGTGGTGAAGTAGCGCCGAAGCACGCGTCCGGGTGACAGCCCGGTGAAGAAGGCCCGGCCGGGGAAACCCCTGGCCGGGCCTTCGCGTCATGTACTGCATGGACTACGACAAGCAGCCGGCGCCCGAGCGGTACGAAGGCGGGGAGGGCTGTCTGACCACCCTCATCAGGATTCCGGTACGGATCGTCGTCCTCGTTCTCGTCCTGCCCGTACGGATGATCTGGGATGTGCTCGTCGCCGGGCTGCGCGTCCTGGACCGTGTGCTGCTGCGTCCGCTGGGACGCGCCCTGGAGTGGCTGTACGACACCGTGCTCACGCCGGTCGGGCAGGCCCTCGCGTGGCTGGCCGTCGCCGTCCTCGTGTGGCCCTGGATCGGGCTGTGGCGGTATGTCCTCGTCCCCGTCGTCCGCTACGGGATCGTCGCCCCGCTGGTGTGGTTCCACGGGGCCGTCCTCACCCCGGCCGGGCACGGGCTGCGGTGGGTGTACCTCACGCTGCTCGTCCCGGCCGGCCGTGCGCTCGGCGCCGCTGTTGCCGGGCTGTTCACCGTGCTCCTGGTGTGGCCGGTGGTCGGCCTGTGGCGCTACGTCCTGAAGCCGATCGGAATCGCCGCCGACTGGCTCGTCACCCACCTGATCGTGATGCCCCTCGCCTGGACGTACCGGTACGTGCTCACCCCGGTCGGGCACGGCATCGTGTGGGTGTTCACCCAGCTGGGGCGCGGGATCGCCGCAACCGGGCGGGGCCTCGGGGCTGCCGCCGTCTGGCTGGTCATGGCGCTCCTCGTCCTCCCTCTCGCCTGGGTGCACCGGCATGTCCTGGCTCCCGTCGGCCGGGAGATCGCCGCCGCGGCCGGCGTCGCCTGGCGGATCGCCGGATACATCTCCCGGGCCGTCGGCCGCGCCCTGGCGTGGCTGGCGTGGCACATGGTCGGCGCGCCGGTGACCTGGGTCTACCGCACGGTGTGCACGCCGGTCGGACACTTCGTACGCGACGCGGTGTGGGCCCCCGTCAAACAGGGCGCCCTGGAGGCGGGACGCGCCGTCCGCAGTGCGCTGAGCGCGGCCCGCGAGAGCGTGCGCGCGGCCCGCCGCGACGCGTGGCGCGCACTGGTGGGACCGCCGCAGGTCACAGAGGTGCGGGAACTCCAGGGGTCCGCTGCGCGTACCCTGGGTAGAACAACGACTGTCCCCAGCGAGGCGCCCGCGCCCGAGATCTCCCTGCTTGCCGACAAAACCGTCGAGCGGGGGTGAGCCGGAGCGGCACCCCGGGGCACCCGTACTTCGTGGGCGGTGCGCCACCGCGTCCGCCCCGCACCGAGGAGAAGAACCACTGGGCAAGCGACAGCCCGAAGGCCCGCCGCCCGCACCGGCGGTGCAGCGCATCAGACTGCGCTACACCAAGCGGGGCCGCCTCCGGTTCACCAGCCACCGAGACTTTCAGCGCGCCTTCGAGCGGGCACTGCGCCGCTCCGAGGTGCCCATGGCCTACTCGGCGGGCTTCACCCCGCACCCGAAGGTGTCGTACGCCAACGCCGCCCCCACGGGTACGGGCAGCGAGGCCGAGTTCCTGGAGATCGCCCTCACCGAGGCGCGGGACCCCGGAACGCTCCGCGAGCTGCTCAACGCGTCGATGCCGGACGGCCTCGACATCATCGACGCGGTGGAGGCCCACACCTCGGGCCTCGCCGACCGGCTGACCGCCTCCGTGTGGGAGATGCGCCTGGACGGAGTCGACGTCGAGGACGCCAGGAAGGCCGTTGCCGCCTTCCTGGACGCCGAGACCGTCGAGGTCCAGCGCCGCGCGAAGAACGGGATGCGGACCTTCGACGCCCGTGCGGCCGTCGCCGAACTGCAGGCTCTTGATCCACAGCCTGATAGGTCCGGGGACAGGCCCTGTGCGATACTGCGGCTGGTAGTGCGGCACGTGACACCTGCCGTGCGACCCGACGACGTCCTGTCCGGTCTCCAAGTTGTGGCCGACCTGGCGCCGCCGGTCCCCGCAGCGGTGACCAGGCTGGCGCAGGGGCTCTTCGATGAGGAGTCCGGCACGGTGACCGACCCGCTCGCGCCTGACCGCGAGGCAGCCACGGCCGTTTTTGTTCCGGCCGACCGGCCCGCCGTCGCGACGGCGCCGGATGGTGCAGGTTCCGCGTAAGGCGGTCGTTGTAGCGCAGCCCTTGGACTCGGGAGCCACCTGGGTCGGGCCGCGCACCGCCCCATAAGACTTTCGCCAGGCCGTACGTACACGCGTACGGAACCGGCGAGCCAGACATCAGCTCCCGTGCGGCGCCCGCGCCCCGGACGGCGGTATCGCGCATTTCCCGCGAACCGTGCCGGACCGGAATCAGGCGCGGCGCCCGGGAGCGTGACGGGAGAACCGCCCGCATGCTTGAGCCGATCGAACCCGGTACCGCCGGGAACACAGAAGACAACACCCCCGGGGACAAGCTGCCGCCGCGCCGCAGGCGCCGCGCAGCCTCCCGCCCCGCCGGCCCGCCGTCGGGCGCACCGGGTGCGGCCGTCGCCGAGGACGCCACGCCGGCCATACCGGCCGAGGAGGCCGCGCTGACCGGGACGACCGGCACCGCGAAGGCCGAGACCGCGGAGACCGCCGAAGCGGCGCCTCCGGCACGTGCCCGCCGTCGTGCGGTGCGCAAGGCGACCGCCCCCGCGGGTGCGCCTGAGACCCCCGAGGTCGTGGAGCCCGTCGCCGCGGCACCCGCGGAGACCCCGGCCGAGACCGAAGAAGCCCCCGAGGCCGCAGAGCCGGCGCCTCCGGCACGTGCCCGCCGTCGCGCGGTGCGCAAGGCGACCGCCCCCGCTGGTGCGCCGCAGAACGCCGAAGCCGCGGCGGAGGTCGTGGCCGAGCCGGTCGCCGAGATCGCCGAGCCGGTCGCGGAAGTGGCCGAGGCGCCTGTCGCCGAGGCCCCGCGCGGCCGTCGTCGTGCCACCCGTAAGGCCACCGCTCCGGCAGGTGCCCCGCAGAACGCGGAGGCCGCCGCCGAGGAGATCGTCGTGGCCGAGCAGGCCGAGCCCGTCGCCCCCGAGGCCGCTGAGACCCCCGAACCCGTCGCCGCGCCGCGCGGCCGTACCCGGCGCCGTGCGTCGGCTCCGGCCGGTACGCCGCAGGGCACGCAGGCCACCGAGGTTCCGGCCGCGGCCGTGGCCGAGCCGGTCGCGGAAGTCGCCGAACCGGTTGCCGAGGCGCCTGTGACGGAGGCCCCGCGCGGCCGTCGTCGCGCGGTGCGCAAGGCGACCGCTCCGGCAGGCGCCCCGCAGCCGGCCGAGGAGGCTGCCGAGGAGGCCGCCGCCGAGACCGGTGAGAGCCTTCCCGCGGCTGTCGCCGAGGAGCTCGCCGCCGAGACCGAAGAGGTCGAGGAGGCCGCGCCGCGAGGCCGCCAGCGCCGCCGGGCCACCGCCGCCGCAGGCAGGCCGGAGTTCACCGGCAAGGTCGAGGAGCCGGCACGCAGGAGCCGCCGCGCCACGCGCCCCGCCGTGGCCGTCTTCCAGGCACCGGTCTTCGCCGAGCCGATGTTCCAGACCCCGGAGACCGCGGCCGCCGCAGCGGCTGCCGCCGGTTCCGGATCGCAGTACGAGGAGAACGACGAGTTCGAGGAGCCGAAGGCCCCCGAGCGCGCGTCGCGCAAGGCCGCGCAGGCCGTACAGGCCGCCGAGGCCGAGCCCGAGGCGGAGACCGCCGCACCCGCGCAGGCCGCCGAGGCCGCGCCGCAGGGCGGTTCGCGCCGTCGTCGCCGCCGTCGCGGTGAGGCAGTGGAGACCGAGCCGGCCGCGACGCCCGTCACCCTCCCGGTGGAGGAGCCCGTCGAGGACGAGCACGAGGCCGAGCCCGAGGCGGAAGCCGAGCACGAGGACGACTCGGACGAGTACGGCGACCGCCCCTCGCGCCGTCGCCGTCGTGGCGGCCGCCGTCGCCGTCGCGGTGAGACCAACGACGCGGACGACGCCGAGCAGCACGACGAGGCCTCCGAGGACGAGCAGGAGCAGGACGAGGACAACGACGAGGACCACGAGTCCTCGGCGTCCGGATCCAGCAGCAGCCGTCGCCGTCGCCGTCGTCGCCGCCGTAGCGGTGACGCCTCGGGCGAGGACGGCCCCTCGGGCCAGGACGACCCGGAGCGTACGGTCGTCAAGGTCCGCGAGCCGCGCAAGAAGGAAGCCGAGCGCGAGCCCGGCACCGGCTTCGACGAGGTCCAGTCCATCAAGGGCTCGACCCGTATGGAGGCCAAGAAGCAGCGTCGCCGCGAAGGCCGCGAGCAGGGCCGCCGCCGCGTCCCGATCATCACCGAGGCCGAGTTCCTGGCGCGCCGCGAGGCCGTCGAGCGCGTCATGGTCGTCCGCCAGAGCGGCGAGCGCACCCAGATCGGCGTCCTCGAGGACAACGTGCTCGTCGAGCACTACGTCAACAAGGAGCAGGCCACCAGCTACGTCGGCAACGTCTACCTGGGCAAGGTGCAGAACGTACTGCCGTCCATGGAGGCCGCGTTCGTCGACATCGGCAAGGGCCGCAACGCGGTGCTGTACGCCGGTGAGGTCAACTTCGAGGCGCTCGGCATGGCCCACGGGCCGCGCCGTATCGAGACCGCGCTGAAGTCCGGCCAGTCGGTCCTCGTACAGGTCACGAAGGACCCGATCGGCCACAAGGGCGCCCGCCTGACCAGCCAGGTCTCGCTGCCCGGCCGCTACCTGGTCTACGTGCCCGAGGGCTCGATGACCGGCATCAGCCGCAAGCTGCCCGACACCGAGCGGGCCCGGCTGAAGACCATCCTCAAGAAGATCGTTCCCGAGGACGCGGGCGTCATCGTGCGCACCGCCGCCGAGGGCGCGAGCGAGGACGAGCTGCGCCGCGATGTCGAGCGGCTGCAGGGCCAGTGGGAAGAGATCCAGAAGAAGTCGAAGAGCAGCGGGAGCACCAACGCCCCGACGCTTCTGTACGGCGAGCCGGACATGACCGTCCGGGTCGTCCGCGACATCTTCAACGAGGACTTCTCGAAGGTCATCGTCAGCGGTGAGGACGCCTGGGAGACCATCCACGGCTACGTCTCGCACGTGGCACCGGACCTCACGGACCGTCTGTCGCGCTGGACTTCCGAGGTCGACGTCTTCGCGACGTACCGGATCGACGAGCAGCTGATGAAGGCACTGGACCGGAAGGTCTACCTGCCCAGCGGCGGCTCGCTCGTGATCGACAAGACCGAGGCGATGGTCGTCGTCGACGTCAACACCGGCAAGTTCACCGGGCAGGGCGGAAACCTCGAGGAGACCGTCACCAAGAACAACCTGGAGGCGGCCGAGGAGATCGTGCGCCAGCTGCGGCTGCGCGACCTCGGTGGCATCGTCGTCGTCGACTTCATCGACATGGTGCTGGAGTCCAACCGGGACCTGGTGCTGCGGCGACTGCTGGAGTGCCTGGGCCGGGACCGTACGAAGCACCAGGTCGCCGAGGTCACGTCGCTGGGCCTGGTCCAGATGACGCGCAAGCGCGTGGGTCAGGGCCTGCTGGAGTCCTTCTCCGAGACCTGTGTCCACTGCAACGGACGCGGCGTGATCGTGCACATGGAGCAGCCGACGTCCGTCGGTGGCGGCGGTGGCGGCGGCAAGCGCTCGAAGAAGCGCGGACGCGGTGGCGCCGGCCAGGAGCACGACCACGACCACGACCAGCACGTCCAGGACCACGAGCACGACGAGCACGCGGTCGAGAGCGAGGACGAGGTGGCGGCCGAGGTCGCAGCCCCGATCGCGCTGCCCGAGCCGGAGTTCGTCGCGGACGAGGAGCTGTACAGCAGCCCGGCCGAGGCGGAGGCGGCAGCGACGCGCGGCCGTGGCCGTCGGCGCGCGACCCGCAAGGTGTCGGCTCCGGCCGGCACGCCGCAGGCCGCCCCCGCTCCCGTGGCCGAGCCTGCCCCGGCCGTCGAGGCGGAGCCGCAGGCCGAGCCGGTCGCCGAGACCCCGGCTGTCGTCCCGGCCCCCGAGGCCGAGCCCGCACCCGCGGGGCGTACGCGCCGCAGGGCGACCCGCAAGGCGACCTCTCCGGCCGGTACTCCCAAGTCGGCCGATGTCGCGCAGCCGGTCACGCCGGCCGAGCCCGCCGCGGAACCCGTAGCGGTCGAGGACCCGGTCGTCGAGGCCCCCGCGGCCAAGGCTCCGGCGCCTGAGGCACCGGCAGCCGGCGAGGTGTCCGCTCCGGCCGCCCCGCCGCGTGCCCGCCGCCGGGCGACCCGCAAGGTCACCGCTCCGGCAGGTTCGCCGACCGGTGCGGACGAGGCGGCGGTCGTCGTGGTCACGGGCAGCCCCGCGACCGAGTCGGCCCCGTCCGACGCCCCGGTTGCGGACGAGTCCGAGGCCCCGGCCAAGAAGGCCGTCCGCAAGGCCGCCAAGAAGGCCCCGGCCAAGAAGGCGGTCACCAAGACGGCCGCGAAGAAGACCGCTGCGAAGAAGACGACCGCGAAGAAGACGACCGCGAAGAAGGCAACGGCCAAGAAGACCGTCGCCGCCGAGCAGTCGTCGCCTTCCGTGACCGCTTCCGCACCGGCCGACGAGTCCTGACCAACGGTCGACTGAGCATTTCGTAACCGGTTGTTCATCGATCCGTGTCCCGCCCCGAAGCCTTCGGGGCGGGACACCTGCTTTGTTTCAGAACTGATGCACTAGCGGGTTAACGGGCCCGAAATCACCTGAGAAATCCCTGATAATGTGACGGCGGTCGTCGGCCTGTTCAGGTCCCTCAACGGGACTACGGTCGGTGACCGACCCGGTTCAGGACAGACTGGGCCCAGATTCCTCGGTAGGGCGTCGGCATTGTGCCGGTGGGGTTATGCGCGGCCTCGTAAGACGTCCCGCACCCCAGACCTCTGCCTGTAAAGAGCTCTTGCGGTGTTCAAGGAGGACGTCCATGACGAGCATCAACGAGCAGCCGATTCCTGCTGCCCGCCCGGTCATCGGTGAAGAAGAGATCGAGGCTGCGGTACGCGTGCTGCGCAGTGGCCGCGTCGTACAGGGGCCGGAGGTCGCGGCTTTCGAAGAGGGCTTCTCCGAGCTGGTCGACGGCCGGCACTGTGTCGCCGTCAACTCCGGTACCTCCGCGCTGCACCTTCTGCTGCTGGCCCTCGGCATCGGCCCGGGCGACGAGGTGATCGTCCCTTCCTTCTCCTTCGCGGCCTCCGCGAACGCGGTCCGTCTCGTCGGTGCCGATGTCGTCTTCGCCGACATCGAGCCCGGCAGCTACGGCCTGGACCCCGCCGCGGTCGAGGCGGCCATCACGCCGCGCACCGCCGCGATCATGCCGGTGCACCTGTACGGCCACCCGGCGGCGATGGACAAGCTCATGCCCATCGCGGCGAAGCACAAACTGGCCGTCGTCGAAGACGCGTGCCAGGCCCACGCCGCCGCCCTGAACGGCACCCCCGTCGGTGCGTTCGGCGAAGGCGGAACGTTCAGCTTCTACCCGACGAAGAACATGCACTCCCTCGAGGGCGGCATGGTCACCACGGCCGACGCCGAGCTCGCCCGCACCCTGCGCCTCCTGCGCAACCAGGGCATGGAGCAGCGGTACGCCAACGAGATCGTCGGCGCCAACGTGCGCATGACGGACGTGGCCGCAGCCGTCGGCCGCGTGCAGCTGACCAAGGTCGGCGGCTGGACCGAGCAGCGCCGCTCCAACGCCGCGTACCTCGACGCGCACATCACCGCACCGAACGTGACGACGCCGCCGGTCGCCGAGGGTGCCCGCCACGTCTACCACCAGTACACGATCCGGGTGCAGGGCGACCGCGACGCCGCGATGGCGAAGCTCACCGAGGCGGGCATCGGCAACGCCGTCTACTACCCGACCCCGATCCACCGGCTGAAGCCGTACTGGGAGCCGGACCAGAAGGCCGGCCGCACCTGGGACCTGCCGGAGACCGAGCGCGCGGCCGCCGAGGTCGTCTCGCTGCCCGTCCACCCGTCACTCAGCGAGGGTGAGCTGGAGCGCATCGCCAACGCCGTGAACGCACTGGGGGAGAGCCTGTGACCGCCGCCGTACTGAGGGCCGGGCTCATCGGCCTGGGCTCCATGGGGCGCCACCACGCCCGTGTGCTGGCCGGACTCGAAGGCGTGACCCTGGTCGGCGTCGTCGACCCGATGGGCGACAAGAACGGCTGGGCGCAGGGAGCCCCCGTCCTGTCGACCGTCGAGGAGCTCATCGCCCTCGGGGTCGACTACGCGGTCGTGGCCTGCCCGACCGCACTGCACGAGACGGTCGGCCTGCAGCTGGCCGACGCCGGTGTCTGCGCCCTGATCGAGAAGCCGCTGGCCGACACCGTCGAGGGCGCCCGCCGCCTCGTCGAGGCCTTCGAGTCGCGCAACCTGGTGGCCGGAGTCGGCCACATCGAGCGCTGCAACCCGGCCCTGCGCTCGCTGCGCAGCCGTCTGGAGGCCGGCGAGCTCGGCGACGTCTTCCAGGTCGTCACCCGCCGCCAGGGCCCGTTCCCGCACCGGATCGCGGACGTCGGCGTGGTCAAGGACCTCGCCACGCACGACATCGACCTGACGGGCTGGGTGACCGGCCAGACGTACACGTCGATCGCGGCCCACACCGTGTCGAAGTCCGGCCGCCCGCACGAGGACATGGTCTCCGCCGTGGGCCAGCTCTCCGACGGCACCATGGTCAACCACCTGGTCAACTGGCTGAGCCCCCTCAAGGAGCGCTTCACGTCGGTCACCGGCGAGCGCGGCTGCTACATCGCCGACACCCTCACCGCCGACCTCACGTTCCACTCGAACGCCGCGGTCACCACCGAGTGGGAGGCGCTGCGCGCGTTCCGCGGTGTCTCCGAGGGCGACATGATCCGTTACGCGATCCCGAAGCGCGAGCCGCTGCTTGTCGAGCACGAGCTCTTCAGGGACGCTGTGCTGGGTACGGACGCCGATATCTGCACCCTGAGGCAGGGCCTGCGTACCGTTGAGGTGGCTGCCGCGGTCCTCGAGTCGGCCGTGAGCGGCACGACCGTCCGCCTGGACACCAACAGTGCGGCGGGCTGAAGCCCCGGCAGCGGGCATATCGCTCATCTGCCCGGTCCGCTGCGCACTCCTGGGGAGTGCGCAGCGGGTACCGGCTCGTTTGTCTTCCACCGGAGGAAGTACAGAATGAAATCCCCTGCCCGCCGACCGCGGCTCGCCGTGATCGTCGCCAACGGCATCACGGGCGACTCGCGGGTCCAGAAGACGGCTGTGGCCGCCGCCCGCGACGGCTGGGACGTCACGCTGATCGGCAGGAGTGACACCAAGCGTGTCCAGCGGTCGAGGATGGGACCGATCCAGGTGGTCCGGGTCCCCGTTTCCGCGGAGTACGTACGGTCGGTGAAGGCCCGCAGAGCTCATCCGCTGCGTGGAGCCATGACCCAGTTCCGTATCCACGACCAGGCGGCTCTGAGCCACTACCGTGCCTCCTACCGGGCCTGGGTGCGCCAGACGTCGGCCGAGACGACCTGGTCGGGCGCGCCCCGGCGGGCGTCCCTGAAGGCCGTGCTGCGCGCGCGCCGCGCTGTCTACAAGCTGCGGGTACGGGCGTTCAAGTGGGAGCAGCGCCGGACGCCGAAGGATCCGGTCCGCGACTGGCGCCGGGACTGGCCGCAGCTGGTCGATCTCGACCTGGCGTTCGGTCCGGTGATCGAGGAACTCAAGCCGGACGTCATCCACGCCAACGACGCCACCATGATCGTGACGGCCGCGCGCAGTGCGGCGCGGCTCCGGGCGAGCGGTCACCGCTGTGCCTGGCTCTACGACGCGCACGAGTACATCCGCGGCGTCGAATGGCCCAACCCGCGCCAGGGCTACGCCCTTCCGGCGGCCGAGGCCGAGTACATCGGCCGCGCGGACGCGGTGGTCACCGTGTCCCCGCAGCTGGCCGAGCTGCTCAAGAACGACCACAAGCTCTCCGAGGCACCCCTCGTCGTGGGCAACTCCCCGGTCCGCGAGGTCATCGGCTCCGGCTCGGTGCGCTCGTCCGTCCGCGAGGTGTGCGGTCTGGGACCCGAGGTCCCGCTGATGGTGTACTCGGGCTGGCTCGGCCCGGAGCGCGGTGTGGACGCCGTCATCGACGGGCTTCCCGAACTGCCCGGCGTGCACCTGGCGCTCGTCTGCAGCCGTGTGACCCCGCTGCTGGAGCAGCTGCTGGCAACGGCCGAGACACTCGGTGTGCGCGACCGCATCCACCTGGTGCCCTATGTGTCGCAGCACGAGGTCGCGGACTACCTGTCCTCGGCGGATGTCGGCCTGACCCCGTTCAAGCGGGTCCCCAACTGCGAGGTCTCGCTGCCGACGAAGGTGTCCGAGTACCTTCAGGCCGGTCTTCCCCTGGTCACCAGCGACGTACGGGTGATCAAGGCGTACGTGGAGGAGAAGGGCCTCGGCGAGGTCTTCACCTGGGACGACCCGACCACCTTCGCGGCCGCCGCGTCCCGCGCGCTGAAGAGCCGCGGCGAGCTCGCCGCGCACATCACCGAGGACGTGCTCAAGGAGCTCTCCTGGGAGCAGCAGAGCGCCGGGCTGCTCGAGCTGTACCGCACCCTGTCGAAGAAGACGCCGCCGGTGCCCGTCGCCGAGGTGTCGTGGACCGTCCAGGAGACGCCGGGGGCCGCACCGCTCGGTGCGAGCAGCGGCAAGTCCGGTGTACCGGTCTGGACCCCCCTCGGCTCGACACCCGTGAAGCTGGGCATCGGACCGGCCAACTACGCCGGTCAGGGTGCCGCGTTCGCGCAGGCAGTGTCGCAGGCGAATCCGGATGTGTCCGTCGAAGTGGTCATGAACCAGCGGGCGGACACCTTCGACTACCCCGCGGACGTCTACGTCGACGCCTCCCGGCTCGGCGAGCTCGACGTCCAGCTGGAACAGGTGAAGCGGGTGGTCGGCCGCTACAGCCACCTGATCGTCGACGCCTTCATGCCGGTCTTCGGACGGCTCAACGGCGACACCGTCGCCGGCGATCTGGCCGCGCTGCGCAAGGCCCGTATCAAGGTGGCGCTGCTGTCGCACGGCAGCGACATCCGCAACCCGGCCCGGCACCTGGAGCGCCACGAGTTCTCGCTGTTCCGGGACGCCCCCGAGGGCATCGCCGAGAAGCTCCAGGCCAAGGCCGAGGCCAACCGGCGGATCGCCGACGAATGCGGCCTGCCGCTCTTCGTCACGACCCCCGACCTGCTGGACGACCTGCCGTCGGCCAAGTGGGCGCCGCTCGTCGTCGACGTCGCCTCGTGGGCGGCCGACCGTCCCGTGATGGAGCGCGAGCGGCCGATCGTGATGCACGCCCCGTCCAAGCGCTGGACGAAGGGCACGGACCGCATCATGCCCGTGCTCACCGAGCTGCACGACAAGGGCGTGATCGACTTCAGGCTCGCCGAGGACATCCCCTGGGCCGAGATGCAGGCGCTGGTCAAGGAGAGCGACCTCGTCCTGGACCAGTTCACCACCGGCAGCTACGGCACGTTCGCCGTGGAGGCGATGGCGGCCGGAAAGCCGGTCGTCGGCTACATCAGCGACGCGGTGAAGGCCACGACGAACGGGGAACTGCCGATCGTCAGCGCCACTCCTGACACCCTGCGCGAGGTGCTGGGCTCCCTGATCGAGGATCGCGAGGGAACCGCGGCCATCGGCCGCGCCTCGGTGGAATTCGCGCGTACTTACCATGACGGACGCTGGACCGCCCAGGTACTGAGCGGTTTTCTCAAGTGACGCGTTCGGGGGAAAGGTTGTTGATGGAGACGCAGGAACTCGGCACCGACAGGCCCGTCAGGGGCCGGGTCGTCATGCTGGTCGACAACAAGGTCGAAGGCGATTCGCGCGTACAGAAGGCTGCCGAGTCCATGGCCGCGGCCGGCTGGGACGTGACGCTGCTGGGCCTGGTCCGTTCGGGCAGCGGGCGCAGCTGGAAGCTGGGCGACGCCGACGTGCGGCTGCTGCCGCTGAAGACGCCCCTGGCGAAGCGGCATGCCGAGCGGCACCGCTCGCTGCTGCGTCGTCCCCTGGCGTATCCGCCCGGTCCGCTCGCCGCCTACCGCAGGCAGTGGGCGAAGGCGTGGCGCGCCGATGTGGCGACCCGCCGTGCCGCGCTCAAGGTGGCGCCGCAGGCAGTCGGCACCCCGGGCTTCCGCAGGACGGAGCAGGCCCGCCTCAAGGTGGCCGGGCCGGCGTCGAAGGTGATGCAGCGCTGGATCGAACTCCGGTCCCGCCAGTCCACCGAGGCGCAGAAGGCCGGCCGCCGGCTCCAGGGGCCGCTGGACCGGGCGTTCACCGCGGCCTGGAAGAGGGCCAAGGGGAACAGGGCCTGGCGCAGGCTCGAGCCCGCACTGTGGGACTACGAGCTCACGTACGGCAAGGAGATCGACGCCCTCAAGCCGGACCTGATCCACGCCAACGACTTCCGGATGCTCGGTGTCGGCGCCCGCGCGGCGGTCCGCGCCAGGGCCGCGGGCCGGAAGGTCAAGCTGGTCTGGGACGCGCACGAGTTCCTGCCGGGCGTCCGCCCGTGGGAGGACAACGCGCACTGGATTCCGGGCAACACGGCGCACGAGAGCGAGTTCGCCCCGTACGCGGACGCGGTGGTGACCGTCTCCGAGGGCCTCGGCGATCTGCTGCGTGAGCGCCACTCCCTGGCCGAGCAGCCGACGGTCGTCCTCAACGCGCCCGACCGGCCCCTCGAGCGGCTCGACGAGGACGACGCCGACCCGGTTCCGGATCTGCGTGAACTGTGCGGCATCGGCCCGGATGTTCCGCTGGTCGTCTACAGCGGCTCGCCCGGTCCGCAGCGTGGCCTCGGCGACCTGGTGGAGGCACTGCCGCATCTCGACGGCGTGCACATGGCGTTCGTCGTTCCCAGCCCGGCCGCCGGCTACATAAAGGGCCTCCTGGCCCGGGCCGAGGAGCTGGGGGCGGGCGACCGCCTGCACGCGGTTCCGTACGTACCGCACTGGCAGGTCGTGCAGTTCCTGTCCGCGGCGAACGCCGGCTGCATCCCGATCCACCACTGGCCGAACCACGAGATCGCTCTGATCACCAAGTTCTTCGAGTACTCGCACGCCCGGCTGCCCCTGGTCGTCAGCGATGTGAAGACCATGTCCGAGGTGACCCGTTCGACCGGTCAGGGCGAGGTCTGCACCGCTGAGGACGTTCCCGATCTGGTCCGCGCGATCAAGCAGGTGCTGGCCGATCCCGAGCGCTACCGCGCTGCTTACGACAAGCCCGGGCTGCTGGACACCTGGACCTGGGAAGCGCAGGCCGAGGTTCTCGACGGCCTGTACACCAATCTGCTCTCAGACCGCGAGAAGGCGGAAAACAGACTATGACGACGGCTCCTGACGTCAGTGTGGTTGTCGCCGTTTACAACACGATGCCCTACCTGACGGAGTGTCTGAACTCGCTCATCGGGCAGAGCATCGGCCTCGACCGGCTCGAGGTCGTCGCGGTCGACGACGGATCGACGGACGAGAGCGGCGCCGAGCTCGACCGGTTCGCCGAGCGGTACCCCGGTACGGTCAAGGTCATCCACCAGGCCAACTCGGGCGGTCCCGCCGCGCCCAGCAACAGGGCGCTGGAGGTGGCCACCGGCCGGTTCGTCTACTTCATAGGTTCCGACGACTACCTGGGCGAGGAAGCCCTGGAGCGGATGGTGGCCTACGCGGACGAGCACGAATCCGACGTGGTCGTCGGCAAGATGGTCGGAACCAACGGCCGGTACGTCCACCAGAAGCTGTACAAGAAGAACGACCCGGACGTCAGCCTGTTCCACTCCAGCCTGCCCTTCACGCTGGCGAACACCAAGCTCTTCCGCCGCGAGCTGGTCGAGAAGCACCGGCTGCGTTTCCCGGAGGACCTGCCGGTCGGCAGCGACCAGCCGTTCACCATAGAGGCGTGCTTCCGGGCCCGAAAGATCTCGGTGCTCTCGGACTACACCTTCTACTACGCGGTGAAGCGCGGTGATGCCAGCAACATCACCTACCGGGCCAATCACCTGTCCCGGCTGCGCTGCACGGCCGCGATCATGAAGCACGCGGCCTCCCTGGTCGAAGCGGGCCCCGACCGGGACGCCCTCTTCCAGCGCCACTTCACCTGGGAGCTCGCCAAGCTCGTCCAGGACGACTTCCCCGCCCTCGACGCCGAGACGCGGCGCGAGGTCTGCGAAGGAATCGCGGCGCTCGCCGACGACTACCTCACCGACGCGCTCAGGGACTCCCTGGACGTCAAGCGCCGGGTGCGGATCTGTCTCGCGCGGGCGGGTGCCGTCGACGAGCTGATCCGGGCGATCACCGAGGAGGCGGAGCAGGGCGCCCCGCCCTTCCGTATCGAGGGCGACAAGGCATTCGCCCTGTACCCCGGCTTCCGCGACGAGTCCCTCGGCTTCCCCGACCGCTACTACGAGCTGGTCGGCGAGGCCGTTCCCGGGCGGCTTGCGCAGGGGACGGAACTGCTCGCCGCCGAGTGGGACCAGGCGGGCGACGACCTGCACCTGGTCGTCTCGGCGCGGATCGGGGTCCTCGGCGACACCGGTTCGGTGACCGTGCGCCTGGCCAAGGGCGCCATGCCGAAGAGCGCGGACAAGCCCGGCGCGCGACGACTGCCGCCGGGACACGAACTGCCGGCACCGGAGGGTGAGTTCACCCTCGGTACCGCCGATGACGGGCGGGCGACGACGCTGCGGGGCCGGATCCCCGTCCACGCGGCGAAGTCGAAGCTCGGTGTCCGCGTGTACGTGGACCTGGCGGGCTCGACGTACGAGATCCCGGTGAAGACCGGTGGCAGGCCGCTGCCCCTGGCCCGCCGCTGGCGGCAGGCCGTCCCGTACAGGGTCGCGGCGAACCAGAATCCCAAGGGCCGCCTCGTGATCACCACGGCACCCCTGTGGGAGATCAAACCCGGTGCGGGCAAGCGGCTGCGCCACATGCTGTCCAGGCTGAAGAGGAAAGTAACCCGATGAACATCTGTGTAGTCGCGCTCGGCAAGATCGGCCTTCCGCTCGCCGTGCAGTTCGCCGCCAAGGGCCACAAGGTCATTGGCGCGGACGTCAACGAGAAGGTCGTCGAGCTGGTCAACGCGGCCACCGAGCCGTTCCCCGGCGAGCACGACCTGGACGTCAAGCTCAAGGAGACCGTGGGCGCCGGCCTGCTCTCCGCGACGACGGACACCACGGCCGCCGTGGCCGCGTCCGACGCCGTCGTGGTGGTCGTACCGCTCTTCGTGGACGCCGAGGGCACCCCGGACTTCGGCTGGATGGACGCCGCGACGAAGGCGATCGCCGCAGGCCTCAAGCCGGGCACCCTCGTCAGCTACGAGACCACGCTGCCGGTCGGCACCACCCGTACCCGCTGGGCACCGATGCTCGCCGAGGGCTCGGGCCTCACGCCGGGCAGGGACTTCCACCTCGTCTTCTCCCCGGAGCGGGTCCTGACCGGCCGCGTCTTCGCCGACCTCCGCCGCTACCCGAAGCTCGTGGGCGGCATCGACGAGGCTTCCGCGCAGCGCGGTGTGGAGTTCTACGAGGCCGTGCTCGACTTCGACGACCGCGAGGACCTGCCCCGTGCGAACGGTGTGTGGGACCTCGGTACGGCGGAGGCCTCCGAGCTCGCCAAGCTCGCCGAGACCACCTACCGCGATGTCAACATCGGTCTGGCCAACCAGTTCGCCCGGTTCGCCGACAAGAACGACATCGACATCAAGAAGGTCATCGAGGCCTGCAACAGCCAGCCCTACAGCCACATCCACCAGCCCGGCATCGCCGTCGGCGGGCACTGCATCCCGATCTACCCGCGGATGTACCTGTGGAACGACCCGGAGGCCACCGTCGTGCGCTCGGCCCGTGAGGCCAACGCCGCGATGCCCGAGTACGCCGTCGACCTGCTGGCCGCCGCCTACGGCGACCTGAACGGTGTCGGTGTGGTGGTGCTGGGCGCCGCCTACCGCGGTGGCGTCAAGGAAATCGCGTTCTCCGGTGTCTTCGGCGTCGTGGAGGCCCTGAAGGCGCGCGGCGCGATGCCGTTCGTCTCGGACCCGATGTACACGGCCGACGAGCTGACCGCCCACGGCCTCGTGCCGCACGAGGGCCAGGCCGTCACCGCCGCGATCCTCCAGGCCGACCACGCCGAGTACCGCGAGCTGGCCGCCGCCGACCTGCCGGACGTCCGCGTCCTGGTCGACGGCCGCCGTACGACCGACCCGGCCAACTGGGCCGGCGTCCGCCGCGTCGTCATCGGCGGCTGACCGCTTCTCCGCCACGCGATGGGCCCCACCCGGCACTGCCGGGTGGGGCCCATCGTCCGTTCAGGGGGGTGTCAGACGGCCTTGGACCGCTCGGTGCGGGCCGCGGCCTCCCGTGCCTCCCGGTCCAGCCTGGCGCGCAGCCAGCGCTGCGAGGGGCGTTCCACCAGCCGGTGCAGCAGCCAGGCCGCCAGCAGGATGACGGCCGTGGTCACCAGGAGCGTGGGCCAGGCGCCCAGATGCCCGTACAGGTTCCGGATCAGGGCCCAGCCGAGCTCTTCGTGCAGCAGGTACAGCGGGTAGACGAGTGCGCCCAGGGTGGCGAACCCGGTCCAGCGGATCCTGTCGAGCTTGTGGAGCGCCACGGCCAGCACGAGCAGGTAGAAGACGGTCACCAGTGCCAGCGCCACGTACGGCTGACGGTCCATGCCCCGGTCGTGGCGCAGACCGTCGGCGTGCTGGACCAGGTCGCTCTGCATGACCAGCCAGCTCGCGGCGAGCAGGCCCCAGAGCTTGAGGTCCGGGCCGAAGCGGTACATCAGGTACATCGCGATGCCGCCGACGAACAGGGCGGTGTTGAGCGGCTGGGCGAAGATGCCGAGGATCGGCACCTGGTTGTTCTCCTGCTGGATCAGCACACTCGCCAGCAGCCACAGCCAGCAGAAGACGCTGACACGGCGGTAGTCGAGGCCCTTCCAGATCACCAGGAGGAAGATCAGGTAGAAGGTCAGCTCGGCCCAGAGCGTCCAATAGGCACCCACCAGATGCTGGGCCGACAAGGGCACCTGGAGCATCGTCAGGTTCGTGAGCGACTCACTGATGCTCGGACCCGTGCGCGTGCCGTCCGGCAGCGCGCGCCACACCGCGAAAGCGACGGCGGCCGAGAACCAGTAGGCCGGGAACAGCCGCAGGAACCGGGCCCGCACGAACTGGCCCGGGGTGCGGTCCCACGCGGACAGGCAGATCACGAAGCCGCTGATCAGGAAGAAGAGCTGGACACCGTAGGACCCGTAGGACGTCACCGGGAAGAGCCACGGGAACAGCTCCTTGGGGTTCACCCCCCAGTTGGCCTTCGTCGCGGCGTCCACCCCGGTGAAGTGGAAGGCGAGCACGGCGAGCGCGGCGACGACCCGCAGCGCGTCCAGGGCGTGCAGCCGCGGCCCGGGCGCCCTGGCGGGACTGGGCTGAACGGCAGTCGCGGTGACAGCCGGCTGGCTGGGCACCTGGACCTCGGTCTGGGGCATGGCGGCCTCGTTAGGCTTGTACTGGGCACGTGACGGCGGTGCTGTGTCCGGTCATCCTAAAGAGCCTATGAACAGACCATGACCGGGGTGCGTGCGCCCGCGGCCCGGCCGCACGTCACTCGGCCGTGGTCCGTACGGCCCTCTGGGCGGGGATCTCCGCGGACCGGGTGATCAGCAGCCGGTCGAACTGCGGACCGACCGTCTGCCAGTCCCAGGTCGAGATCGCCTGCTCGGAGGCCTCGTGACCGGCCTCGAGCCAGGTCTCCTCGGATGCGTTGACCGCGAGGATCCGCTCGGCCGCCTCGGCGGGCGAGGACACCACCCAGGAACCGGGAAAGAGCGAACGGGCACCCCGCGGCATGTCCGCGAAGAAGGGCCAGTCGCGTACGACCGGGACCGCGCCGCTCGCGGCTCCCTCGATCAGGCCCAGGTGCCAGCTCTCGCGGACGGACGTGCTGAGGATCAGCCCGACCTCGGTCAGTGCCGCGGGCACATCGTCCGTCTGCCCCGTCACCTGCACCGCCCCGGCGGAGACGAGCGGTGCCAGGTCGGAGGTGAACGCCTCGTGGTAGCGGGCGAGAGCGGGGCTGTCGGCGGGGTTCATGGGACTGCCGATCAGATGCAGGCGGTAGCGCTTGTCCTTCTGCCGCAGCAGCCGCAGCACCTCCAGGGCCCAACGGGGGTCCTTGGCGACCTGGCCGGCGCCCACCAGGCCGAGCGTGAACCGGGCCTCGGGCTTCTTGGGCAGCGGGAAACGGGTGAGTTCGACCGCGTTGTCGATGACATGAACGGCCGGAGCGCCCGGCTCCCGCAGCCGGGGGAGCGAGGCGAGTGCGAGGTCCCGCAGGTGCTCGCTGACGAACACCACGTCGTCGACACGGGAGAAGTCCACCAGGTGGGGCCAGTAGCTGAACGCCTCGAAACTGTGCAGACGCACCACGACCCGGGTCGTACCGGGGTCGACGAGCGTGAGGAAGGCGGCGGCAGCCGTGCACCAGTCGACGAACACGACGTCGGCCCAGTCGAGGTGCGGGCGCATCGCCGTCTCCGCCTGCGCGGCGTAGTCGCGCCCGCCCCCGATACCGCAGGCGATCATCCGGCCCATGCCCTTGGCGAGCGGCGCCGTCGCCGGGGTGTCCGCGGTGTTCATGACGCGGACCTCGACGTCCGGGTGCGCCCCGTAGCGGTCGAGGATCGGCGGCAGGAAGTTCGCGTTCGCACTGTGGACGAAGAGCAGCCGCAGCGGCCGGTCGGTGGGCGGCGCGGCTGCCGGAGCGGTGCGCCCGCGCGGTGCCCTCAGGGCCCGCAGCACCCGGCTGCGGCGGAGCGGCGCCGTGAACCTGGCGGGGTCGGTGGCGAGCGGCGAGGCGAGGCTGTCGAGGTGGGCGACCCGGTGAAAGGCGAGGATCAGGGCCTTGGCGGCCGAGGCCGCGGCGGCGCTGCGCCGGCCGGCCTTGTGGTGCTCGTCGGCACACGCCAGCTCCGCCGCGTACGCCTGCGTCAGATGGCGGGGTATGTGACCGAGGGCGAGCCGGGCCTCCGCGGCCTCCACCAGTACGTCGGCCCTGGTCCGGGAGTCCTGGATGCGGTGACCGGCCACGCCGAGCACCCGCTCCGCCAGGACCGGGTTCTTGACGCGTGCCATCCGGTCGGTGGCCCAGCGTGCGAGACCGACGAGGCGTTCGTCGGAGAGGCGAGGTGTCAGCACAGCGAAGCTCCACGTTCGAGTCAGGAACTCGGACCGTACGGGCTTCGCGTGGGTAACGGAAGAGTGGCTGCCCACCGAACGCGCGGCAGACGCCAGGTGGCCCGACGCACGCCCGCCCCGATGCCGACCGGGGCATCGGGGCGGGCCGCGCGCGACGTCCTCGGGTCAGAGCGCCCGGGCGGCACGCTCCGTGAGCACGCCGTCGCTCTCGTCGTGCAGGGTGCCCGTCTGCGGGCACTCCCAGACACCGGGCTCGTCCGCACGCTCGACGAGCTTCACACCGGACCGGCCGACCCAGCCGATCCGGCGGGCGGGCACGCCCACGACCAGGCCGAAGTCCGGCACGTCCTTCGTGACCACGGCACCCGCGGCGATCATGGCCCAGCGCCCGATCCGTACCGGCGCGACACACACGGACCTGGCGCCGAGCGAAGCGCCCTCGGCGACCTTCACACCGACGGCCTCCCAGTCGCCGCCGCGCTTCTGCTTGCCCTCGGGGTCGACGGAGCGCGGGTTGTGGTCGTTGGTGAGAACGACGGCGGGACCGACGAAGACCCCGTCGCCGAGCTCGGCCGGCTCGTAGACGAGCGCGTAGTTCTGCAGCTTGACGTTGTTGCCGATCTGCACGCCGGTGCCCACATAAGCGCCACGGCCGACCACGCAGCCCTCGCCGAGCCTGGCGCCCTCGCGGATCTGCGCGAGCTCCCAGACGCTGCTGCCGTCGCCGATCTCGGCACTCCCATCGACCTGGGCGGTGGGCTGGACCCTGTAGTTCACGTGTTGCGCCTTCCGGAGAGCGGACTTGCCCGGCGAGCATACGACCCCCCGGATCCAGGCGCGGGGCGCCGGGGGAGCGACCCGGTTTGACCCCTCCGCGGCGGCCCCGTAGCCTTGACCCTCGGCGTGTTTCCGTGCGCCTACCCCTGAGCACATCCCTCGCGGTGGATTCGTCCCCGTGAGAGGCCGCTCATCCTTCCGGACTGTCGTGGGCCCCGGCCTGCGCGAACGGCTGGCTTCAGGGGGATCCGTTCCGAGTGAGAGAGAGATCCGCGTGTACGCCATCGTGCGCAGCGGTGGTCGCCAGCACAAGGTTGCTGTCGGCGACATCGTTGAGGTTGACAAGATTCCCACCGCCAAGGTTGGCGACACGGTCGAGCTCTCGACCCTGCTCGTTGTCGACGGCGACGCCGTGACCAGCGACCCCTGGGTCCTGGACGGCATCAAGGTCCAGGCCGAGATCGTGGACCACCACAAGGGTGCGAAGATCGACATCCTTCGGTACAAGAACAAGACGGGCTACCGCCGCCGCCAGGGTCACCGCCAGCAGTACACGGCGATCAAGGTCACCGGTATCCCCGCGGCTGCGAAGTAAGGGACTGAGGAGACATGGCACATAAGAAGGGCGCATCGTCCACTCGGAACGGGCGCGACTCCAACTCCCAGCGGCTCGGCGTGAAGCGCTTCGGCGGTCAGGCCGTGAACGCCGGTGAGATCCTGGTCCGCCAGCGCGGTACCCACTTCCACCCGGGCACGGGCGTCGGCCGTGGCGGCGACGACACGCTGTTCGCGCTGACCGCCGGTGCGGTGGAGTTCGGTACGCACCGTGGCCGCAAGGTCGTGAACATCGTTCCCGTCGCTGCCTGATTTCAGGTGTGCGGCTGAACGACACAGCACCTTCCGAGGGCGGATCTCAGCTTTCCCGGTAATCGGGGAAGCGGGTCCGCCCTCGGCGCGTTACGTCTAAAGACATTCCTGTATTTATCCGCATTACCTGGAGGCACCAACCATGACCACCTTCGTGGACCGCGTCGAGCTGCATGCCGCCGCAGGTAACGGGGGCCACGGCTGCGCCTCCGTACACCGTGAGAAGTTCAAGCCGCTGGGCGGCCCCGACGGGGGCAACGGCGGACGCGGGGGCGACGTGATCCTCGTCGTCGAGCAGGCCGTCACCACGCTGCTGGACTACCACCACAGCCCCCACCGCAAGGCCACGAACGGCCAGCCCGGTGCGGGCGACAACCGCTCCGGCAAGGACGGCCAGGACATGGTGCTGCCCGTCCCGGACGGCACCGTCGTCCTCGACGGCGACGGCAACGTCCTGGCGGACATGGTCGGCCAGGGCACCACCTTCGTGGCGGGCCAGGGCGGCCGCGGCGGCCTCGGCAACGCCGCGCTGGCCTCGGCGCGCCGCAAGGCGCCCGGTTTCGCGCTGCTCGGTGAGCCGGGAACGAGCCGGGACATCGTCCTGGAGCTCAAGACCGTCGCCGACGTCGCTCTCGTCGGCTACCCGAGCGCCGGCAAGTCCTCGCTGATCTCGGTGCTCTCCGCGGCCAAGCCGAAGATCGCGGACTACCCGTTCACGACCCTCGTACCCAACCTGGGCGTCGTCACCGCGGGCTCGACCGTCTACACCATCGCGGACGTCCCCGGGCTCATCCCGGGCGCCAGCCAGGGCAAGGGCCTCGGCCTGGAGTTCCTGCGGCACGTCGAGCGCTGCTCCGTGCTCGTGCACGTCCTGGACACCGCGACCCTCGAGTCGGACCGTGACCCCGTCTCCGACCTCGACATGATCGAGGAGGAGCTGCGGCTGTACGGCGGCCTCGAGAACCGCCCGCGCATCGTCGCCCTTAACAAGGTCGACATCCCGGACGGCCAGGACCTCGCCGACATGATCCGCCCGGACCTGGAGGCGCGCGGCTACCGCGTGTTCGAGGTCTCGGCCATCGCGCACAAGGGCCTCAACGAGCTCAGTTACGCCCTCGCCGGCATCATCGCCGAGGCGCGCGCCACCAAGCCGAAGGAGGAGTTGACCCGGGTCGTCATCCGTCCCAAGGCCGTCGACGACGCGGGCTTCACGGTCAAGAAGGACGACGAGGGCATCTACCGCGTGCGCGGCGAGAAGCCCGAGCGCTGGATCAGCCAGACCGACTTCAACAACGACGAGGCCGTCGGCTACCTCGCGGACCGCCTCAACCGCCTCGGTGTCGAGGACGCCCTGCGCAAGGCAGGCGCGCAGGCCGGTGACGGCGTCGCCATCGGGGCCGAGGAGAACGCGGTCGTCTTCGACTGGGAGCCGAGCCTGACGGCGGGCGCCGAGATGCTGGGGCGCCGTGGCGAGGACCACCGCCTCGAGGCGCCGCGGCCCGCCGAGCAGCGCCGCCGCGAGCGGGAGACCGAGCGCGACGAGGCACAGCGCGAGTACGACGACTTCAAGCCCTTCTAGGCACCCCGCCGGGCGCCCTCCGCACGGAGGGCGCCCGGTTTTCACAGGGAAGCACCCGGTTTTCACAGGGAACTGCCAGGTGGCGGCGGTGACGTGGCCGATGATGTGCGGATTGCGTAGACGTCTGTGGAGTCCGTCACTCCGCGTACGGGGCCGGCAGGGGCCAACCTCCCTGGCCAGGCAGTGAACTGCGGGTTTCGCGGAGGCGAGCAGCGGTGGGCGTCCGCCTTGCGAGACGGTCACGGAGAGTGCGACCATCACACTGTTCCCCCCTGTCATCGCAAGGTAGGTCGTCTGTGTCTTTGCCGCATGAAGCCAAGCCCCGGACCACAGCGGTCGTGCTCGCCGGTGGTACCGGCCAGCGCGTGGGACTGGCGATCCCCAAGCAGCTGCTGAAGATCGCCGGTAAGGCAGTCATCGAGCACACGCTGTCCATCTTCGAGAACGCCGAGGACATCGACGATGTCATCGTGCTGATGGCGCCGGGCTTCGTGCCCGACGTCGAGAAGATCGTCGCCAAGGCCGGACTGACCAAGGTCATCAAGATCATCGAAGGCGGCAACACCCGCAACGAGACCACCGAGCGTGCCATCGCGGCACTCGGCGAGGGGCTCGCGGAGGGCGAGGACCGCAACGTCCTCTTCCATGACGCCGTCCGTCCGCTTCTGTCACAGCGCGTCATCAAGGACTGTGTCGACGCCCTCGACCGCTACCAGGCCGTCGACGTCGCCATCCCCTCCGCGGACACGATCATCGTGACCCGCACGCACGGCGAGGACGGGGAATTCATCACCGAGGTCCCGGACCGGTCCCGGCTGCGCCGCGGCCAGACCCCGCAGGCCTTCAAGCTCTCCACGATCCGCAAGGCGTACGCGATCGCGGCGGGCGACCCGAACTTCCAGGCCACCGACGACTGTTCGGTGGTCCTGCGGTACCTCCCCGACGTGCCGATCTACGTGGTCGCGGGCGACGAGTACAACATGAAGGTGACCCAGCCGGTCGACGTCTTCATCACCGACAAGCTCTTCCAGCTGGCCTCCACCGCTGCCCCGCGCCAGGCCGACGAGGCCGCCTACCGGGAGCTGCTCTCGGGCAAGACCCTGGTCGTCTTCGGCGGTTCGTACGGGATCGGCGCGGACATCGCCACACTGGCCGAGCAGTACGGCGCCAGCGTGTACGCGCTGGGCCGTTCGACCACCGGTACCCACGTCGAGAACCCGGAGCACGTGGACGAAGCGCTCTCCAAGGCGTACGCGGAGACCGGTCGCGTCGACTACGTCATCAACACCGCGGGCGTGCTGCGCATCGGCAAGCTGGCCGAGACCGACAACGCGACGATCCAGGAAGCGCTGAACGTCAACTACCTGGCGCCCGTCCAGATCGCCCGCGCCTCGTACAAGTACCTGGCGGAGACCCAGGGCCAGCTGCTGCTCTACACCTCCAGCAGCTACACCCGCGGCCGCGCCGAGTACAGCCTCTACTCCTCCACCAAGGCCGCCATGGTGAACCTCACCCAGGCGCTCGCGGACGAGTGGGCCGGCGACGGGATCCGGGTCAACTGTGTGAACCCGGAGCGCACCGCGACCCCGATGCGGACCAAGGCGTTCGGCCAGGAGCCGGAAGGCTCGCTGCTCTCCTCCGAGGCAGTGGCACGCACCTCGCTGGACGTCCTGCTCTCGGCGATGACGGGTCACGTCATCGACGTGCGCCAGCAGGACCCGACGCGTGACGTCGCCGAATCCTCCGGATTCGAGCAGGCGCTCGCCTCGGTGCTGGACCGTCAGGAAGATGTGTAATAATTCTTGACAAATGTACTTTAACGGGCCTCTGTTATCGCTGAAACGCGACTACAGAGGCCCGAGTGCGTGAAGCCGCATCTTCACATTTCCCTCTATACGTGAAACAACCGGCACCCCCTGGAGCAGGTTCTTCGTGATTTCGACAGCCATTCGCCTGGCCCGTGTGGGCAGTCGGTCAGAACTGGCGGCAGCGATACTGATGACGCTGGGATACCCCTGCGTCATGATTGCCGCGCTTCTCCCCGACATCTGGTTCTTCGCGGCGGCCACGGCTGTCACGTACTTCACGGACTGGTTCCTGCACCAGCGTGGCAGTTACCTGGTCAACAGGCTCGGCAAGGTGCGGGCGGGACTGCCGATCCGCTTCCTGCTCCGCCAGCTGATGATCATCCTGCTGCTCGCGCGGCTGGATCTCGCCGAGGAGCCGATCTTCTACGCGGCGGTCGCCTGCTTCCTCGTCTTCTACGGCCTCCAGGCACCGCACGGCGCCCTGACGACGCTCATCCGGCTCCGCCGCACGATGCCGATCGTCACCCGCAACGTGGACCTGCACGCCGTCCGCATCGCCGACGCCCCGCCGCGGGCGCTGCTGCACCGCTCCGCCGAGAAGATGCTCCACCTGGACATCCCCGCGGTGGCAGGCATCCTGATCGCCGCCGGAACGGGCCAGGAGATCATCGGGTTCGTCGGAGCCGGAGTGACGGTTCTGCTGGCCGTCCTCTACAACGCCCTGCTCGTCCCGTACCTGCGCCGGGCCCGCCGGGTGCCGACGGCCCCGGCCGTGCTCAAGGCCCTGGACACCTGGCTGAACGAGTACCAGCCGACCACCGTCCTGTACTTCTCCGGCTCCAACGAGTCGGCGTACCAGGTCAACATGTGGCTGGACACCATGGCCGGCATAGAGGGCAGGCCGCTGATCGTCATGCGGGAGCGCCAGCTGGTGTCCATGCTCGCCGAGACCTCCGTACCGGTGGTCTGCATCCCCGCGGGCACCCACCTGATGAATCTGAACCTCTCCACCGTGCGGGTCTGCCTGTATCCGGCGAACGTCGGCAAGAACATCCACATGCTCCGCGTCCCGACGATGAAGCACGTCTTCATCGGACACGGCGACAGCGACAAGCTCGCCAGCGTCAACCCGTACTCCAAGGTGTACGACGAGGTGTGGACGGCCGGCCGCGCGGGCCGCGACCGGTACGCGCTCGCCGATGTCGGCATCCGCGACGAGGACATCGTCGAGGTCGGACGTCCGCAACTGGCGCCCATCACGAGCTGGACCGGCACCGCGAAGAACCCCATTCCGACGGTGCTGTACGCCCCGACCTGGGAAGGCTGGGACGACAACCCCGGCAACACCTCCCTGCTGCTGGCCGGGGAGAACATCGTGCGCAGGCTGCTCGACGCGGACCAGCCGGTCCGGGTCATCTACAAGCCGCACCCGTTCACCGGCATCCGCAGCGCCAAGGCCAAGGCCGTGCACGCCCGGATCGTGGCCCGGGTCGCCAAGGCGGCCCAGGCGCGCGCCGCCGACCCCCGCTGGGCCGGGGAGGCCGGCAAGGCCGCCGCGGATCAGCGTGCGGCGCGGGCCGAGCTGACGCGGATCGAGGCACGGCTGGACGTACTGGCCCAGCCCGGCCGGGCCGGCGGGGACGAGTCGGAGGAGTCGCGGGTCTCGCTCGCCGACCCGGCACGCCAGGCCGAGATGGCCACCCTGCGGGCCGCGTGGAACGACGCGTACTGGCGTTCGTTCGGCTGGTGGGAGCACCGGACGGTGACCGGCTCGCAGCCCAAGCTGTACGACTGCTTCAACCAGGCCGACGCCATGGTCTCGGACATCTCCAGTGTGGTGTCCGACTTCATCGCGAGCGGCAAGCCGTACGCCGTCACGGACTCGGCGGAGGTCGGCGCGGAGGAGTTCAAGCGCCAGAACACCGCTGTTCGGGCCGCCGTCGTCCTTTCGAACAGCGCCGAGGAGATCGGCGAGCTCCTGAACGCGGTCGCCGACCCGAAGGCGGACCCGCTGACCGAGGCCCGCCGCGAGCTGAAGAGCTATCTGCTGGGCCCGGACGAGCCGACCTCCCTGGAGCGGTTCGACGTGGCCGTACGGACGCTCTCGGCCAAGGCCGAGGCGCGCAACGCGGGCGTCGCCCAGCGCATCGGGGAGCAGCCCGCCCCCTTGCCCGACCCGGAGGCCTCCTCCAGTGGCGCCGGCGACGGTGCGGCTGCGGTCACCGCCGAGGCGGTGGCGGCGGCCGATCCCGATGAGACGGCCATTTCGGAGGCGGACGCGAGCATCGGCGCAGGTCCCACGGTGTCCCGCTGATGGCCTGATCAATACCGGCCACCAGATGTAATCCAGCCGTCATCCAGATGTTCGAAAGTCGTCCGGATGGTGGCGCAACCCCCTCGACGGCCCGTCCGTCTCCTCCTTCGGGAGGGGAACGTACGGGCCGTTCGGCGTGTCCGTGCACAGAGCAGGTGATCGAACATCGCTCTATCGTTTCTCCTGATTGATACGGATATGTACAGACCGGGGAGCGATGAGCAGCAGCACGCCAGATGTCAGCGTCATAATCGGGGCCTATGAGGCGATGCCCTATCTGATCCGCTGCCTGGAATCCGTCGAAGCGCAGACACTTCCCGCCGGGCGCATGGAGATCGTCGCCGTCGACGACGGCTCCACCGACGGGACGGGGGAGTACCTGGAGGAATTCGCCGCCAGGACCGCGATCGACATGCGTGTCATCCGCCAGGAGAACTCGGGAGGGCCGAGCGGCCCGCGCAATGTCGGCCTCGGGCTCGCCCGTGGCAGGTACGTCTTCTTCCTCGACGCGGACGACTACTTCGGCGAGGAGGCCCTGGAGCGGATGGTCGCGATGGGCGACCGGGCCGGCACGGATGTGGTGCTGGGCAAGGTCGTCGGAGTCAACCGCGGTGCCGCGAAGTCGATGTGGAAGGAAACCGTCGAACGGACCGACGTCCATTCCTCCAACATCAAATTCACGCTGAGTGCCCAGAAGCTGTTCCGGCGGGAACTCCTCGTGCGGTTCGGAATGACCTTCGACGAGGGGCTGAAGACCGGCGAGGACGCGCTCTTCACCATGGAGGCGTATCTGCGGGGAAACGGCGTCTCCGTCGTCGCCGACCACGTCTGCTACTACCTGGTCGGCCGGGACGACGGCAAACACGTGACGAAGAGCGGCAGTTACCTGCTGCGCTTCGACTCGGCCCGCGCGCTGATGGGACTCATAGCCGAGCACGTCCCGCCCGGGCCCCGGCGGGACGCCCTGATGGTCAGGCCGTTCGTCGTCACACTGCTCCCGCAGTTCGGCCCCGTGCTCCTTCGGCAGTCCGAGGCCGTACGGGCCAAGAAGATGGAACTGGGCGCCCCGCTGCTGGACGCCTACTGGACGGCGGGGCTGGCCGGGCGCCTCAGGGTCCAGGAGCGGCTGCGCATGCTCTGTGTGGCGAAGGGCAGGCTCGATCTGCTCCTGGACATCCTGCAGTTCATCAAGGACAAGCACGAGCCGAAGGCCGTCCGGAAGGGGCTCAGGGGGCGGCTCTACCTGTCCTATCCGCACTTCGGGGAGCGCGCCGGGCTGCCCGACTCGGCGTACGAAGTGACCGTGACCGAACGGTTCGCCGACGGGCGGACCGAGGCGCCGCCGGTCACACAGTCCACTGCCGCCTTCATGCGGCGCCTGGCACGCAAGGCCCGCAGGGTGGCCCGGACCACCCTGCACATGCCGCAGCGGGCACACAAGGTCTGAGCCCGCCCAGGAGCGGGCCCCGCGTGCCCCGGCTGCGACAGTGGACTTCCTTCCGCTACTGCTCGGGGCGCAGCAGCTTCCTGACGGGACGGCCCACCACGCGGCGGGCGCGCCGGTAGGCCGACGGCCAGGCGGCCGCACCGTCACCCGCCTGCACCTTGATGCTGACCTGACCGCTCTTCCTGTCGAGCTGGCTCCTCAACATGGTGTTCTGCGCGGCGAGTTCCTCCATGCGGCTCTGCATCCAGCTGAACCGGCCGCTCAGCGACTCCGGGTCACTGTCGATCCAGGGGCGCACGCCGGGCGGGAAGGAGAGCTTGCCCAGCTGCGCGTCGAACGCCGCGCCGCCGTCGCCGTGGGTGAACGTGTTCTCCAGGCCGTTCCTCTCCATGAATCCGGTGAAGCGGAGGAAGCGCTCCTTGTGGCCGTTCACGAGCTCACCGAAATCGGCGGCCTCGTACAGCTCGGCCGGGTCGATGTTCTTGGGGGTCTCGGTGATCTTGCGGTGCGGGATGCCGAAGTACCTGCACAGCTCGAGGGTGCGGGAGTCGCTGCAGAGCACGGTGCTCGGAACGCCGGCCAGCAGCGCCGCGATGTTTCCGTGGATGCGGGAGCCGAACGAGAAGTCGTACGCGCGCAGTTCGTTGATCCAGGTGACCGGGTCGACGTAGAGCCGGACCTTGCCCTCGCGGTACATGGGGTGGGACGGGTGGGTCGGCATCGAGGTCTGGGCGCCGATCGGGTTCGCCGTCTCCCGCCAGTGCAGCAGCTGTGCCTCGAGCAGGTTCTGCCCGACGAACCGCAGATGCGGATAGCGCTCGTGGGCCTGCCGGATGATGGCGTCCAGGCCGTGCGAGCGTACGGCGCTGTGCGAGCCGTTCACCGAGACGAGAGAATCCGCGGTCAGCGCCTCGGTCTTCTTCTCGATCCGGAACGTGTCGCCGTTCAGGAACATGGAGGGGCAGCCGATGACCTCGACGTCCCGGAATCCCATGTCCTTGAGGTACTGCTCGGTGAACTCGCCCCGCACACCGATGGACGCGCTGCGGTTGAGTACCTCTGTGACGAATTCCCTGACGGTCGGCTCCATCGGCTTCAGCCGGGACGCGTCGTAGCCGAGGGAGGCCTGCGCGCCGACACCCAGAACGACGACGGGAATGCGCAGCTTCTTGATCAGCTGCGTCATCCGCTTCAGCGGCCGCTCGAAGGTCGGCCGGAAGGCGTTGGCGAGAGGTACGACGAATGCGTCGTACTCCTCGTTTATGCGCTCGGCCGCCGACGGGTCCGTACGGATTCCGTTGGAGAAGACCTCTGCCCGCGGAGTCGTCAGAATCTTGTGCGCCGCGTCGCTGAAGATCAAGTTGCCCGCGTTGGTCGCGAAGACATCTCTGTGGAGGGACTGTTCGAGCGAGGCCACGTCGAAGGGGCTTTTGCCCGATCTGAGAAGAATGCGTCTCTTGCGGGAAGGTTCATCTGTCACGCGTAAAGCGTAGCCCGATGAATGACCGGTGGAGATTACGTAAATGGCTCTTTTCGGTGGCATGTCACAGGGCGGCGCGGGGCTGTCCGTCTGCGTCGGGGACAGCACGGCGCAGGCTGTCCGTCCACGCTGAGACGGCACAGCGCGGCTCCGGCCTCCTCGCGTAGATTGTGGTCACCGAGCAGGACGACGTGATGGGGACGGGCGTACGTGTCAGGGGCAAGGGATACCGAAGGCGCACTCCGCACACCCTCCGGGGACGGTGCGGGGCGAAGGCCGGGCGTGACCGACGCACGCAGGATCGTGGTCAAGGTCGGATCCTCCTCGCTCACCACGGCGTCGGGCGGCCTCGACGCCGACCGGGTGGATGCCCTCGTCGACGTACTCGCCAAGGTCAGGAGCGGCGGGGAGCGCGAGATCGTCCTGGTCTCCAGCGGAGCCATCGCGGCCGGACTCGCCCCCCTCGGACTCGTCCGCAGACCCAAGGACCTGGCCCGCCAGCAGGCCGCCGCCAGCGTCGGGCAGGGCCTGCTCGTCGCCCGCTACACGGCGTCCTTCGCCCGCTACGGCGTACGCGTCGGCCAGGTGCTCCTCACCGCCGACGACACGAGCCGGCGCGCTCACTACCGCAACGCGTACAGCACGCTCGACCAGCTCCTTGAGATGGGCGCGTTCCCCGTCGTCAACGAGAACGACACCGTCGCCACCGACGAGATCCGGTTCGGCGACAACGACCGGCTCGCCGCGCTCGTCGCCCATCTCGTCCACGCCGACCTCCTCGTCCTGCTCTCCGACGTGGACGGCCTCTACGACGGCGACCCCAGCACCCCCGGCACCTCCCGCATCGCCGAGGTGAGCGGTCCCGCGGATCTGGAAGGCATCACGATCGGCAGCGCGGGCAAGGCCGGCGTCGGCACCGGAGGCATGGTCACCAAGGTCGAGGCCGCGCAGATCGCCACCGCCGCCGGAGTCCCCGTGGTCCTCACGTCCGCGAGCCGGGTCGCGGACGCCCTCGCGGGCCGCGACACCGGTACGTACTTCCACCGCACCGGGCGCCGGTCGACCGACCGGCTGCTCTGGCTGGCCCACGCGTCGACCCCGCTGGGCGCGCTGACCCTGGACGACGGAGCCGTCGAGGCCGTCGTCGAGCGCCGTACCTCCCTGCTGCCGGCCGGGATCTCCGCCGTCGAGGGCGAGTTCTCCGCGGGGGACCCGGTGGAGCTGCGCGACGCCGCCGGCCGGGCCGTCGCCCGGGGGCTCGTCAACTTCGACGCCAAGGAGATCCCCCAGCTGCTCGGCCGCTCCACCCGCGACCTGGCACGGGAGCTCGGCCCCTCCTACGAGCGCGAGGTCGTACACAGGGACGATCTCGTCGTCCTCGCACCACGCCGCACCCCCTGAAACGGCTGAAAGTCCAGCCTTCGGGCAGAGACCTTCACCAAAACCGCCCCACACCCGGCTCCGGACTGGTCAACTTTGTCACGGGGATACAAGGGGTCAGCACAGCTACACATTCACAGGAGGCCGCCGGTGAGACGAGCGCGCCCGGGGGCGCTGCCCCGCGGAACGGGCAGCCGCGCCCTGACCAGCGTCGGAGCGGGGGCCGATTTCATCGGTCCGCGCAGCGACCAGACCCTCGAGCAGGAACCGGTGGTGACGGAGGAGGAGCGGACGCAGTCGAAGCTGTGGCACATCACCCTCAGCGTCTCCGGCAGCGAGACCCCGCTGAAGGAGGTCAGACGCGGCCTGGAGCAGCTGGCCCACGACCACCCGTTCCTGCTGACCAGCCGGTACGCCAACGACCATGCGGAGATCCGCTACTGGGAAGAGGCGCGCGACCTGCACGACGCGGCAGCCGTCGCGCTGCGCCTGTGGGGTGAGCACCGGTCGAGCGCCAAGCTTCCGCCGTGGGAGATCGTCGGCCTGGAGGTCATCGACCGGGAGACGTATCACCAGCGCATCGCCGAGGGCTACGGCCCGCCACCGGCGGCCCCGGTCGGGGTGCACCCGTACTGACCGGGCGTACGTTGCAGGGTGCACAGGTACCGGCGTGCTTGTCTCGCATCACGGGATACGTGACGGATGCCCGCAGTGTGCGCACTACCCTGCGGGCATGACCACGCTTTCGCCGTACGACAACATGTCCCCGGTCGCCCGGGCCGCCTACCGGGCACGAGCCGCCGCCGCCGACATCGCCCCGCTGCCGCGCTCGGCGAAGGACGATGCCCTGCTGGCGATCGCGGACGCGCTCGAGGTGCGTACCAGCGAGATCGTCGCGGCCAACGCCGAGGACGTCGAGCGCGCACGCGAGGCCGGTACGAGCGAGTCGATCGTCGACCGGCTGACCCTCACCCCCGAGCTGATCCGCGCGATCGCCGCCGATGTGCGCGATGTGGCGGCCCTGCCCGACCCGGTCGGCGAAGTGGTACGCGGATCCACCCTCCCCAACGGCATCGACCTCCGCCAGGTGCGGGTGCCGCTCGGCGTGGTCGGCATCATCTACGAGGCCCGGCCCAATGTGACGGTCGACGCCGCGGCCCTCTGCCTGAAGTCCGGGAACGCCGTCCTGCTGCGCGGATCGTCCTCCGCGTACGCCTCCAACACCGCCCTCGTACGGGTGCTGCGGGACGCGGTGGGCGGGTCGGGCCTCCCGGCCGACGCGGTGCAACTGGTCCCGGGGGAGAACCGCGACTCGGTACGCGAGCTGATGCGCGCCCGCGGTCTCGTCGACGTACTGATCCCGCGCGGCGGCGCCTCGCTGATCCGTACGGTCGTGGAGGAGTCCACCGTCCCCGTCATCGAGACCGGCACCGGCAACTGTCATGTGTACGTGGACGCGCAGACCGACCTCGACATGGCCGTCGACATCCTGATCAACTCCAAGGCGCAGCGCCCGAGCGTCTGCAACTCCGCGGAGACGCTCCTGGTCCACAAGGACATCGCCGAGGACTTCCTGCCGCGCGCCCTGGAGGCGCTGGCCGATGCCGGGGTCACCGTCCACGGTGACGAGCGGGTGCTGGAGTACGCGGAGGGGTCCAAGGCCACCGTCGTCGCTGCGACGCCGGAGGACTGGGAGACCGAGTACCTCTCGTACGACATCGCGGCGGCCGTCGTGGAGTCGCTGGAGGCGGCCGTGGCGCACATCCGGCTCTGGTCCTCGGGCCACACCGAGGCCATCGTGACCACGTCACAGGCCGCGGCCCGCCGGTTCACCCAATTGGTGGATTCCACGACGGTCGCCGTGAACGCCTCCACGCGCTTCACGGACGGCGGGCAGTTCGGCTTCGGCGCGGAGATCGGCATCTCCACGCAGAAGCTGCACGCCCGCGGGCCGATGGGGCTGCCGGAGCTGACCTCGACGAAGTACATCGTCACCGGCGACGGCCACATCCGGTAACCCGGTACGCCTCGGGCGGGGCGGGCGAATGTGTGGGCTCTCTGCCCAAAACGCCCCGCCGGGGCTACGCTGAAGCTGTGCCGGACGACGTGGGGGGCAGGCCGTTCCCGGACGGCTGGGAGCCCGACGACGACCGCGGGGGCGCGGACGAGGACTTCGCCTCCGTGGTGTTCGACGAGGACTTCGTCCGGTCCGCCGAGATCCACGAACCCACCGCCGTCGAGCGGCTGCTCGCCGCCGCCGAGTCCCGCGCGGAGGCCGAGGCGGCCAGGGCGCATTCGCGCGGCGGCTCCATGGACGACGACCTCCACGACGACGGCTACGGGCCGGACGGCCTGTACGGCCGTGAGCGGGCCTTCGGGGATCCTTGCGACCTGGACGGCCCCGACGGTGACTACGAGGACGACAGCGGCCCCTACGGGCGTCATGGCGGCGCTCTGCGCCCCTACCGGGGCAGCGCGCGCTGGCACCGGCCGGTCGCCTGGCTGCTGGCCGTGCTGATGGGCATCGGCATGGTCGCGCTGGCCTTCAGCGCCGTCTACCGCGGCGCCGCCGGCAATCGGCAGGACCAGGTCCCGCCGCCGGTGACGAGCGGTGTCGACAAACCAGGCGTCGCCCCCTCCGCATCGGCCGACTACTCCCGCCCGGCGGTCTCCGCGATCCCACGCACGCCGTGACGCACCCACGGGGCTGACCCACGGGCCTGACGCACGGGCCTGACGCACGGCACGGGCGGGCAGACCGTGCGGCCCTCGGCGCAGCAGCCTCCGGCCCTCCGGCCTCCGGTGCGGCGGTCTCCGGCGCGCGGCGGCCGGCGTCACGCGGGTGGGGCAATCCAGTGGTGCCGGCGAAGGCGTAACCCGGTGGCGTAACCGCGGGCTTCTCCGACTGCGCTCCCACCTGCGCGGCGTTTACCTTGATGAGGATCGACCCAATCTGAAGGTATGACCCCGTGATCCCTCCTCCCGTCCCCGTCCCCGGGGAGAGGGCCCTTCACTTATCCCTGCGTCGAACCCGTGACGGACAGGCCGGCCCGGTGCCTTTCGGCTGAAGGCCGGCCCCAGCGCCCGCCCTCGCCGGTGGCGTGGAGATCGGGAGAAGTCATGACAGGCCGCGGAGAACCGCCGGAAGGTCCGCCCGAGAACTCGTCGAGCGGTGAGGACGAGTACCGCTCCCTCGTCTTCGACGAATCGTTTGTCCGTGCTGCCCGACTGCAGGAGTTCTCCGCCCAGGAACGGATGGGCGAACACGCCCGCGCCGTACGTTCCCTGCCCGGCCGCGCCGGCCGACGGCGCTCCAGGGCCGCTGTGGCCCTGGTCGTGCTCATCACCCTTGCCTTCGCCGCCGCGGTCTACGTCGGCTTCCGCAACCCCTACCCGACGCCCGCGGGCAGGCATGCCGAACCTTTGCGGACGACTCTGATTCCTCTCGCTCCCCGGGGCGCCGTGCCCGGCGGGACCCCTGACACGCTCTTCGCCACCGGCCCGGCAGCGGGCCACCGGACCGGCGCGGCGGGCATCAACCTGCCGGTCGTCCGGCGGACGAAGAACTTCTCGGACAGTCAGGTGACCACAGCCCTGATCACGGCCAAGGACTACCTCGTGGAGTCCTCGCTCGACCCCGATGTGCTGACCGGTGGCATCGTGCGGCCCGTCGGGCGGCTGATCGACCCGGACCAGACGCCCCAGTTCGACCGGAGCATGAGCGCACCCGACAGGGACGGCCAGCACATGGCGACGGGCTGGCTCGTGCGCTTCGACCCGGCCGAGGTGGAACTCGCGGACCCGGAGATACGGGTCCAGGGAACGTTCTCCTACGCGGAGGCGGGGTCGGACACCCTGGAGGTGGTGTCCGACCACACCTTCACCTACGCCCTGCGCCCGGCCGTATCCGGCCCCCACCGCGCGGACGGCGCGTCGCTGTTCACCGTGCGGCGCGAGATGCACTTCCTCGTGGACCGGGAGGACCTCCGGCTGCACCGGCTGGAGGTGCGCAGCGCCTACGTCCAGGCCGGGCCGCAGGCGTGCTCCGCCGATGCGGCAGGCGCACTGCGTCCGCTGTTCGCCGGTCAGCGGGCCGACACCCGGGGACCGGCCGGTACGAACCCGTATGCCACGGGCCTGCCCACCGCGGCGCTGTGCGGCACCCTTGCGGTCAGCCCCCCGCCGGCTCCGAGCCCTCTTCCGGGTCCTGACGCCGCCAGGTCCCATCGGAGCCGTCCGTAGAGTCCGAGGACGGGGCTCCGCCCTTGCCCGCGGCTCCACCGCCGCTCCCGCCACTCGCCCCGGTGAACTTGTCCCGGAGCTTGCCCCCCAGGTCACCCGCACCGCCTGCGATGTCACCGACGAGCTTCATCAGCGGGTCCTTGCTGGTGCGCACCGTGTCCGCGTAGTGCGATGCGGACTCCCGGAAGGAGTCCGTCACCGAGGTGTCCTTGTCCTCTTCCCGCTTGGGGTAGTGGCCGTCCATGATCCGCTGGTACTCGCGGGTCTCCGACCACTTCTTCAGCTCGGCCGCCCGCACGGTGGTGAAGGGGTGGGAGCGGGGCAGCACGTTGAGGATCTTGAGCACGGAATCGCGCAGATCGCCGCCCTTCTCGTACTCGTCGGCCTGGGCGAGGAAGGCATCCACATTCATCTCGTGGAGGTGATTGCCGCCCGCGATCTTCATCAGGCCGCGCATCGACGCCTGCTGGTCCTGCCCGACGAGAAGTCCGGCCCGGTCCGCGGACAGCTCCGACTTGCGGAACCACTCGCGCAGCGCGGTCACGATCGCCATGATCGCGACGTTGCCGAGCGGGATCCACGCCACCTTGAGAGCGAGGCCGGTCAGGAAGAGAAGTATCGTCCGGTACACCGCGTGACCGGAGAGCGCGTGGCCCACCTCGTGGCCCACGACCGCCCGCATCTCCTCCTCGTCGAGCAGCTCCACCAGGCCCGTCGTCACGACGATGATCGGCTCGTCGAGTCCGATGCACATGGCATTCGGCTGCGGGTCCTGATTGACGTACATGGGCGGGACCTTCTCCAGGTCCAGGATGTAACAGGCGTCCCGCAGCATGTCGTTGAGGTGGGTGAACTGTGCGTCGCTCACCCGGACGGAGTCCGACAGGAAGAGCAGCCGCAGGCTGCGCTCCGGGAGCAGTCCGCTGAGCGCCTTGAACACGGTGTCGAAACCGCTCAGCTTGCGCAGGGCCACCAGGGCCGAGCGGTCCGCCGGGTGTTCGTACGCCCGGGAGGAGATACCCGGGAATCGCCTGCGCTGCCTGCTCGGCACGCTCTCGTGACTGTGGTCGGTCATGGATGCCCCCTGTTCGTACGAGACGTCGCTCGTCCCCCTGACAAAACCCAGCGTATGTGCTGGCGCTACGGTGTGCGGGGGGCTGTGGATAACTTTGAGGAGCGCCCGAAATGCCGTACACCGTCGCAGTGCTCGCTGCCGCATCCGAGGACCAGGGGCCGGGCAATACGCTCCGCGTCGTGCTGCTCGTCTCGCTCGTCGGAGCTGCCCTGCTCGCCTGGTTCCTGCTGCGCGGATACCGCAACGACGACAACAACGACTGAGTCGGCGTGAGCGTGCCCGCGGCGCCCGCATACGATGTCCGCGACGTCTTCCTTCCGACTCCCGATCGATAGGTCCTGCCGAAGATGAGCCTCACGAGCACCGCGCACCAGCTGGTCACCCTCGCCTCCGAAGGTGGCGAGCAGGGTGGCAACCACGAAAGCCTCAGCCCGTACCTCACCGGCGGCGGTGCGTTCGTCGCGCTCATGCTGCTTCTGTGGATCACGACCCGCTTCAACCGAGACCGCTGAGGCAGAGGCGAACAGCTGTGCCAGTAGGGTCTGCACGCATGGGAGAGCAGGAAGTGCCTACCGGCCGCGGCAAGCGCCGACTCGGCGTGATGGGCGGGACGTTTGACCCGATCCACCACGGACACCTGGTGGCGGCCAGTGAAGTGGCCGCCCATTTCCACCTCGACGAGGTGATCTTCGTCCCGACCGGGCAGCCGTGGCAGAAGAGCCACAAGAACGTGTCCCCGGCCGAGGACCGCTACCTGATGACGGTCATCGCGACGGCGTCCAACCCGCAGTTCTCGGTCAGCCGCAGTGACATCGACCGTGGCGGACCGACGTACACGATCGATACGCTGCGGGACCTGCGTGCGGTCCACGGCGACGCGGACCTCTTCTTCATCACCGGCGCCGACGCGCTGTCCCAGATCCTCACCTGGCGTGACGCGGAGGAGCTCTTCTCGCTCTCCCACTTCATCGGTGTGACCCGGCCGGGTCATGTACTCACGGACGACGGACTGCCCGAGGGCGGGGTCTCGCTCGTGGAGGTACCCGCGCTGGCGATCTCGTCCACAGACTGCCGAGCGAGGGTCCAGCAGGGGGATCCTGTCTGGTACCTGGTGCCCGACGGTGTGGTCCGCTACATCGACAAGCGCCAGCTGTACCGCGGCGAATGAGCCACGGAGAGGGGCACCGGTGAACGACCGACAGAACCCGTACGACCCGTACTACCCACAGCAGCCGCAGATCGTCGGCTACGACGAGTACGGGCAGCCGGTCTACCAGCAGCAGGGGCAGCAGCAGTACGACCCGTACACGCAGCAGGCCCAGCAGGCCCCACAGCAGGACGGGCAGACGCAGCAGGCCCAGCCGCAGCAGGCCTACGGGTCCGGCCAGGGATACGGCTACGACCCGTACGCGGGTACGCAGCAGTACGACCCGTATGCCGCTCCCCAGCAGCCCCAGCAGCCCCAGCAGCAGGGCTACGACTACGACGGCGGCTACGGGAACTACGGCTACGACACCGGCCAGCAGCCCGCCGTCGACGACTCCACCCAGCAGTGGAGCACCCAGCAGCCCCAGAGCGCCCCGATGGCCGCGCCGCCGGAACCCGAGCCGCGCCGTTCGCCCGAGCCGGCGCCCGAACCCGTCGTGCCCGAGCAGCGCCGCGCCGACCGCGACTACCGCACCGAGCAGTTCTCGTTCATCGAGGAGCCCGACGAGGACTCCGAAGACGTCATCGACTGGCTGAAATTCACCGAGAGCCGAAGCGAGCGGCGCGAGGAAGCGCGACGCCGCGGGCGCAAGCGGATCGTCGCGCTGATAGTCGTCATGGTCCTCGTGGCAGTCGGCGGCGCCGGTTACCTCTGGTACGCCGGCAAGATCCCCGGCCTCTCGGACCAGGACAAGCAGAACAACACGGCGACGGGTCCGCAGCAGCGGGACGTGATCGTCGTCCATCTGCACAACACCAAGAAGGGCGGCACCTCCACGGCGCTGCTCGTCGACAACGTCACCACCAAGCAGGGCACCACCGTCCTGCTTCCCAACTCGCTCTCCGTGGCCACGGACGACGGCTCCACGACCACGCTCGGCAAATCCGTCGACGACGACGGGTCCACCGGAACACGCGAGGCGATCGACACCCTGCTCGGCACCAGGATCAGCGGCACCTGGCGGCTCGACACCCCGTACCTCGAGAACCTCGTCGAGCTCGTGGGCAACATCGAGGTCGATACCGACACCGATGTACCCGATGCCAAGAAGGGCGCGTCGCCGCTCGTGAGCAAGGGCGAGGCGCAGACGCTGAGCGGCCAGATGGCCGTCGCGTACGCCACCTACCGGGGCCCCGGTGAGCCGGAGGCGAAGCAGCTGCTGCGCTTCGGGCAGGTCATGCGCAGTGTCCTGCGCAAGATGTCGGAGGACCCCAAGGCCGCCACGGTCACCGTGGAGACCCTGGCGCAGATCCTCGACCCGTCGCTGCCCGAGCAGGACCTGGGTGCCTCGCTGGCGAAACTTGCCGGGCACGCCAAGGTGGGCGACTACAAGACGGCGCTGCTCCCGGTCCAGGACGACGGCACCCTCACGGACAAGGCCACGGAGAGCGTCGTCAAGGACATCCTGGGCGGCACGGTGAAGGCACCGGACCAGGGCGCGGCCGTACGGGTCGGGGTCAAGAACGCCACGGGCAACGCGGACGGCACGGAATTCGCCAGAGTCCAGCTGGTCAACGGCGGATACGCGTTCGTGGACGGCGGGAAGTCGGGCGCCGAGGCGTCGTCCCAGGTCGTCTACAAGGCTGCCGAGGACAAGGCGAAGGCGGTCGAGGTCGCCAAGACCCTGGGCCTGCCGACGAGCTCGGTGAAGCAGGGCAAGCCCGCGGCGAATGCCGATGTGTCCGTCGTGCTCGGCCAGAACTACAAGATCAAGTAGCACCCGGCGTAAACGTCGTAAGGGCTGTCGGCGGTCCGTGAGACCCTAGAGGTCGATCTGACCGCCGACGAAAGCCTGCATGTGACCGCCACGGACCGCTCCATCGAGCTCATCAACGCTGCCGCCCAGGCGGCAGCCGACCGGCTCGCGCACGACATCATCGCCTACGACGTCAGCGACGTGCTGTCGATCACCGACGCCTTCCTGCTGGCCTCGGCTCCCAACGACCGCCAGGTCAAGTCGATCGTCGACGAGATCGAGGAGCGGCTGCAGAAGGAGCTCGGCGCCAAGCCGGTACGCCGCGAGGGCGACCGCGACGCCCGCTGGATCCTCCTCGACTACGTCGACATCGTGATCCACGTCCAGCACAGCGAGGAGCGTGTCTTCTACGCGCTCGAGCGCCTGTGGAAGGACTGCCCCGAGATCGCCCTCCCCGAGGACGCCCTCAAGACCCGCGGTAAGGCCGAGGAGCACGCCCAGCTCCACGGTGTCACGGAAGGTGAGCAGAGCTGAACGGCAGCAAGGGCGGCAGAGGCCGCCGGATCGTCCTTTGGCGGCACGGCCAGACGGCGTGGAATCTGGAGCGCCGCTTCCAGGGCTCCACGGACATCGAGCTCACCGAGGCCGGCGTCGGACAGGCCCACAGGGCTGCCCGGCTGCTCGCCTCGCTGAAGCCTGATGCCATCGTGGCCTCGGACCTGCAGCGAGCAGCGGCCACGGCCGCCGAACTCGCCTCGGTCACCGGCCTCGATGTCGCACACGACTCCGCACTGCGCGAGACGTATGCGGGTGCCTGGCAGGGCCTCACCCATGAGGAGATCGTCGGGCAGTACGGCGAGCAGTACGCCGCCTGGAAGCGCGGGGAGCCCGTGCGCCGGGGCGGTGGTGAGCTGGAGACCGAGGTCGCCGACCGGGCTGCTCCGGTCGTCCTGGAGCACGCCGCCAAGCTGCCCGACGGCGGCACGCTCGTCGTGGTGAGCCACGGGGGAACGATCCGGACGACGATCGGCCGGCTGCTCGGTCTGGAGGCGCACCACTGGGAGGGGCTCGGCGGGCTCTCCAACTGCTGCTGGTCCGTGCTCGGCGAAGGTGCGCGGGGCTGGCGACTGCTCGAACACAACGCCGGGACACTCCCCGAACCGGTGCTCGGCGACGACGATTAGCGGGTGCCCGGAGCGTGTCTCCGGGCCGCGGGGGCCGGATTTCACTTTCCGGCTGGTCGCAGGCTAAAGTTCTTCTTGTTCGCAGCGCGGAAACGCAGGGAAACACAGCGAACAGCGGGGCTATAGCTCAGTTGGTAGAGCGCCTGCATGGCATGCAGGAGGTCAGGAGTTCAATTCTCCTTAGCTCCACAATCACAGGATCCCGTCCCCACCAGGGGGCGGGATCCTTTGTCGTGCCGTCGTGCCGTCGTGCCGTCGTGCAGTCGTGCCGTCAGTTGGTCCGGTCCTGGGGCGTGAGGCTGCTGCCCTGAGGGCCGGAACTCTCCCGCTGGCTCCCCTCCTCCCGCTCGGGAGCACATTCAAGCCTTCTTCTCGGGTGTGATGGCCGGTTCCGTACGGCTGATACAGGCAGTGCGGTTGTCGGCGGGCTGACCCCCTTGCGGGGCCATGGCAGAATCGGACCGCCGGAGGGGGCGATGGACCGATCGGGAGGGAGCGCGATGCCTGCGAGCCGCGAACAGGTCCCGGACCTGCCCCTTACCTCCAAGGCGCCCCCCGGCCCGGAGGCCCCGCAAGTGGCCCCCCACGCGTGCACGGCCTGCGGCCACAGTCGGAGCTGACCGATGGGTGCACACAGGCGTAAGTGCGACTGGTGCGGCAGCGGTACGCCCATCGTCAGGGACATGGATCCGGTCAATTCGGAGTTCCAGTACTGGTGCGAGGAGTGCGCGCGGGCGCTGATCATAAAAGGCGACCCCATCGAGACGTACCGGGAGCTCGAGGGGGAGCCCATCTACGGACGGCTCCTCGAGGAGCACTGCACCCTGAAGCGGTTCTACTCCTTCGCCACTGCCTGACGAGGTCCGGGCTGCCGGGCCCCTCGCTGGTCAGGGCTTCGCCAGTCGGGCATATCGGGACAGACTGGAAACGATTTGGTGAAGGGCCGGGGGGACCGTGTAATGTTCTCGATGTCGCCGGGGGAACCGGGCGATAAGCGCGGGGCTATAGCTCAGTTGGTAGAGCGCCTGCATGGCATGCAGGAGGTCAGGAGTTCAATTCTCCTTAGCTCCACAGTGAAGAAGCGGTCCATCCGAATCGGATGGACCGCTTCTTGTTGTGCACCGGGGTGCTGGGATGGGGAGCCGGATCAACTACGTCCGCTGCCCAGGGCCTTCCGCTGGGCGCTCGGGAGCACCGGACGTTCGGCTGGGGCCTGCTCGATGCGGAGGGCCAGCTCCGGGCATCGCCGTACGGCGCGCTGGGCGCGGCCCCGCAGATGCATCGGAACGGCCGCGTCCGCGAGCGCCGGGTAACCGTCGGGGCCGAGTCTGATCAGTTCGGGGACGATGTCCGCACACAGTCCGTGGCCCCGGCAGAGCGTCCAGTCGACCGCCAGCTTCTCGCCGCTCGGAATCGACTCCTCCACGTCCTCGTAACCGGGAGAGGGCAGGGGCAGTACCCCGAGCGTCTCGCGTCCGCAGCCGCCGCCCAGGACATGCGCCGCGAGGTCGTCCGTGAACGCGGACAGGGTTGACGCCAGGAAGCGCGCCGAGCCGTCCGGGTGCTTGCACGCCCCCCGGCCCTTCACGGCCTGGGTCACCTCCCGCAGCGCCTCGAGGGCGGCAGGTCCGCCGCCGTTGAGGACGTCGGAGAGTCCGCCGGCCGCGGCCGGCAGCCCGAGCTTGCACGGCCCGCACTGGCCCGCGGTCTCGGCCGCCAGCCAGTTCGCGATGCGCAGCGACTCGCCGATCGGGCAGGTCTCCGGGCCGATCGGCAGGATGGCCCCCGCACCGAGCGCACCCCCCGCCGCAGCCAGGGACGCCCGGGAGACGACGGCGTCGTGCGAGGCGTTCGCATCGATCCAGTTGCCGTGATAGCCGCCGGTGAGCACGCCCTGGGGCAGCGGCGGCGCACCGGCCAGCTGCAGTACGTACCGCAGGGGCACTCCGGTGGGCACCTCGATGACCATGGGGCGCGCCACGGCCCCGGAGACGGTGAGCAGGACCGTGCCGGGCTCGTCGGGCAGGCCGGTGTGCCCGTAGCGGCGGGAGCCGATCCGGGCCGCGACGGCGAGCTGCGCGTAAGTCTCCGCGTTCGACAGCAGGGTCGGGGCGCCGGCCACTCCGGACTCCGCCGCGCGCTCCCGGCGGCCCGGCGGCAGAGCGGGGCCACCGTTCACCGCCCGGATGACTGCCGAGGCCTCACCCGAGACCATGCGCTCCGGGGTGCGCACGACCCGGGCGCGCAGGTGCTGTCCCCGCCGGTCCGACAGTCCGCGCTCCGCCAGTGCGGCGCGGATGGAGATCTCCGTGGAGTTGCGGGTGACGGCGACGACCAGGGTGCGCGCGCCGAGTGCCTCCGCCGCGAGCAGGGCGCCGTCGAGGATGAGGTGCGGGGCGCGGTTGAGCAGGACGGTGTCCTTGCGGCAGGCGGGCTCGCCCTCACTGCCGTTGATCACGACGACGGGCCGCACTCCGCGCCGGATGGACGCCTTCGCCACGGCGCGCAGTTTCTTGCCGAACGGGAAACCTGCGCCGCCGCGGCCGCGCAGGGAGATGGACTCGGCCAGTTCGGCGAGGCGCTCGCCGTTCATCGGTTCGAGCGGGCCGTGCACCTTCAGGTGCATGGCGAGATCGATCCGCTCGACGAGGTCGAAGCCGGTCGTCAGCTGGGGAAGGCCGACTACACGGACCTCGGGTACATCGGGGAGGGGGACATTCACGGTCGGTCTCCTGCGGGTGCGTGCCAGGGCTCTCCTGCGGGAGGCGGATAGAGCCCTGGCAGCTGTTCGGTGTCGGCGTTGCCCCGGGTGCCACTGCCGTCGTATCCGGACGGGTCGACCGTGGGGACGGAGCCGGTCGAAGTGGCATCGGGGTAGGCGTAAGCGGTCTCGGTGTACAAGGGCGTGGCGTAGGCCGTCTCGGTGTACAAGGGCGTGGAGTACGCCGTCTCGGTGGGCGGGGGCGTGGAGTACGCCGTGGACTCCTGGGTGCGGGCGTAAGCGTGCTCGGGATCGTAAGAGGGGTCGGGGCCGTAGGAAGGCCTGAGCGCCTGCGCGGGGGGCGCGGGGGACGGTGCGGGCCACAGGTCGTCCGCCGCACGTTCCTGCGGGGGTACGGGGGGCCTTGAGACGGCGCGGTAGGCGGCAGAGATGCCCGGCCCTGGCCCCGGTCCCGCCGCGGCCCCTGTCGCCGTTGTGGCGTCGAGGCCCGGACCGAGCCGCTCGGAGCTGCGCGGCGGGGCTTCGTACAGAGGGGACTCGTCCGGCGTGGCCCCGTACTGCGGGGCCTCGTACAGCGGCGGGGAGGGGGCGGCGAGCGTACGGGGACGGACCGGGGTGCCGCGTACCTCGCGGTCGTCACCCCACCCGGGCGCCTCGGGCGGCAGCCCTTGTCGCTGCAGTCCCTCGCGCGACTGCGACGGCATGCGTTCCGTGCCGGCGAGCGGGGAACTGCGTATCACCGGGTCGGGTTCCGGGGGAGGGCCGTCGGGGCTGATCAGGGTGGTGACCAGATCGGTGATGAGGCGCTTGGTCGGGGCGGGCAGCAGCCGCAGGCACAGTGCGGCGGCCACGGCGATCAGGCAGAGGCTGTACATGACGACGACCCAGGTCGCTGCCTGACGGCCGGCGTACAGGCCGTGCAACAGGGCGGAGCACCAGGCCGGATAGGCCAGCCCGTGCAGCGCCCGCCAGCGGCCGGCGATCTTCCCCGGGGTGGCGAAAGCGCTGCGCATGGCACCGGTTGCCGCAGCGACGATCATCAGCAGGCCGGCCAGCGAGCCGAAGCCGATGAGTCCGGCCGTGCCGCTGACGCCGAGGCCGAAGGGTATGAGGGCGCCGATCAGTTCCACGTGCCCGAGCGAGACCTTCACGGTGCCGTGCAGCAGGAGGAAACCGAGCGAGGTGACAGCGGCGGCCCGGTGGATGCCCTGGCCGATCAGCCGCTGACGGGTCGAGAGGAAAATCCGGTCGGTGGCCAGCAGGCCCCAGGCGACCGCAGCAGTGAGCGACACCAGCGTCAGGACGCCGGTGGTGAAGTCGAGTCCGGCGCGCAAGCCGTCGCTCCCTGCGACGGCGACCAGAGGGAGGAGCACCAGCGCGGCGACGGTCAGTCCGCCCTGCACCGGGCGGCTCAGTCCTGGGCTGCTGCTCATTGAGGGGGATGAGCGGATCCTGCGATGAGGCTTCATGGGGGCGACTCCGAATGGTTCGGCAAAGCGGTCCCGTTGCCGCATGCTAAGTCGCCGCATACCGGCCAGTACGAGGTTTGAGTTGTTGCCCCGATAGAGGGCAGTACGCGGAGTAACCCCCGGAGTGTGTAGGTACTGCGCAGGGATCGTGGTGAAGTCGTGGGGCATCGGCCAGTGTGTGCGGCGCCGCTGCGGGTCCTCTGCGACGGGTATGTGCCCGGCAGCGTTCCGGGGCTGTGCGGTACCCTGACGCCATGCGTGCCGTACGCCTTCTGCTTAGCGAGCCGCGCTGATCACTACCGACCGGTGAGAATGCCTGGTCGGACTCGGCGCGGCGTCCCCTCCTGTGCGAGGGGATTTTTCGTTTCCGTAGACGTGTGTCCGTAGACGTGGGCGCCGGCAGATGACGATCGATGGAGCTTTGAGGATCATGAGCGAGACGAATTCCGCAGTCGAGGTGGCTGCGCCGCACCGCTACACGGCAGCGATGGCCGCCGACATCGAGGCACGCTGGCAGGACTTCTGGGACGCCGAGGGGACGTACGAGGCGCCCAACCCCACCGGTGACCTGGCGGACAATCCGGAACTGGCCGCCAAGCCGAAGAAGTTCATCATGGACATGTTCCCGTACCCCTCGGGTGCGGGACTGCACGTCGGCCACCCGCTGGGCTACATCGCCACCGATGTCTACGCCCGCCACCAGCGGATGACCGGGCACAACGTCCTGCACACCCTGGGCTTCGACGCCTTCGGCCTGCCCGCGGAGCAGTACGCCGTGCAGACCGGTACGCACCCCCGGGCCTCCACCGAGGCCAACATGGAGAACATGAAGGTCCAGCTGCGCCGGCTGGGCCTGGGCCACGACAAGCGCCGCTCCTTCGCGACGATCGACGCGGACTACTACAAGTGGACCCAGTGGATCTTCCTGCAGATCTTCAACTCCTGGTACGACACCGAGGCCGACCGGGCCCGCCCGATCGCCGAACTGGTCGCCCAGTTCGAGAGCGGTGAGCGCCCAACCCCGGACGGCCGCGAGTGGAACGCGCTGAGCACCGCCGAGCGAGCCGATGTGCTGGGGCAGTACCGCCTGGCGTACGCCTCCGACGCCCCCGTCAACTGGGCGCCGGGACTGGGCACCGTACTGGCCAACGAAGAGGTGACGGCCGACGGCCGTTCCGAGCGCGGCAACTTCCCCGTCTTCAAGGCCAAGCTGCGCCAGTGGAACATGCGCATCACGGCCTACGCGGACCGGCTGCTGGACGACCTGGACGGGCTGGACTGGCCCGAGGCCATCAAGCTGCAGCAGCGCAACTGGATCGGTCGCTCCGAAGGCGCGCGCGTCGACTTCCCGGTCGACGGAGCGGGTGACATCACCGTGTTCACCACCCGCCAGGACACCCTGTTCGGTGCCACCTACATGGTGCTGGCACCCGAGCACGAGCTGGTCGAGCGGATCATCCCCGCAGCCTGGCCCGAGGGCACCCACCCGGTGTGGACCGGCGGCCACGCGAGCCCCGCCGAGGCCGTGACGGCGTACCGCAAGCAGGCCGCCGCCAAGTCCGATGTGGAGCGCCAGGCCGAGGCCAAGGACAAGACCGGCGTCTTCACCGGCGCGTACGCGACCAACCCCGTCAGCGGCGCGAAGGTCCCCGTCTTCATCGCCGACTACGTTCTGATGGGCTACGGCACCGGCGCGATCATGGCCGTACCCGCGCACGACGCGCGGGACTTCGCCTTCGCGCGCGCCTTCGAGCTGCCGATGCGCTGCGTCGTCGAACCGTCGGACGACCGCGGCACCGACACCTCGACCTGGGAGAACGCCTTCGCCTCGTACGAGGCGAAGCTGGTCAACTCCGCGAACGACGAGATCTCGCTGGACGGTCTGGGCGTCGTCGACGCGAAGGCGAAGATCACCGAGTGGCTGCAGGAGCACGGAGTCGGAGAGGGCACCGTCAACTTCCGGCTGCGTGACTGGCTGTTCAGCCGGCAGCGCTACTGGGGCGAGCCCTTCCCGATCGTGTACGACGAGGAGGGCATCGCCCACCCGCTGCCCGAGTCGATGCTGCCGCTGGAGCTGCCCGAGGTCGAGGACTACTCGCCGCGCACCTTCGACCCGGAGGACGCCGACACCCAGCCCGAGACGCCGCTGTCCCGTAACGCCGACTGGGTCAACGTCACGCTGGACCTGGGCGACGGGGCTGGTCTGCGAAGTTACCGCCGCGAGACCAACACCATGCCGAACTGGGCGGGTTCCTGCTGGTACGAGCTGCGCTACCTGGACCCGCACAACGACCGGCAGCTGGTCGACCCGGCGATCGAGCAGTACTGGATGGGTCCGCGGGAAGGCCAGCCGACCGGTGGTGTCGACCTGTACGTCGGCGGTGCCGAGCACGCCGTGCTGCACCTGCTGTACGCGCGTTTCTGGTCCAAGGTGCTGCACGACCTGGGACACGTCTCGTCCGCCGAGCCGTTCCACAAGCTGTACAACCAGGGCATGATCCAGGCCTTCGTGTACCGGGACAGCCGTGGCATCGCCGTCCCGGCCACCGAGGTCGAGGAGCGCGACGGGGCGTACTACCACCAGGGCGAGAAGGTCAGCCGTGTCCTGGGCAAGATGGGCAAGTCACTGAAGAACGCCGTGACGCCCGACGAGATCTGCGGCGAGTACGGGGCGGACACGCTGCGCCTGTACGAGATGGCCATGGGCCCGCTGGATGTATCGCGGCCTTGGGACACACGGGCCGTGGTGGGCCAGTACCGGCTGCTGCAGCGGCTGTGGCGCAATGTCGTCGACGAGGAGACCGGTGAGGTCACCGTGGTCGCCACGGAGCCCGACGAGGACACGCTGAGGGCGCTGCACAAGGCCATCGACGGTGTCGGCCAGGACATGGCCGGGATGCGCTTCAACACCGCCATCGCCAAGGTCACCGAGCTGAACAACCACCTGACGAAGTCGGGCGGCCCGCTGTCGCGGTCGGTCGCCGAGCGGCTGGTGCTGCTGGTCGCACCGCTGGCCCCGCACGTGGCGGAGGAACTGTGGCGTCGGCTGGGCCACAGCGAGTCCGTCGTGCACCAGGACTTCCCGGTCGCCGACCCGGCCTACGTCGTGGACGAGACCGTGACCTGCGTGGTGCAGATCAAGGGCAAGGTCAGGGCACGCCTGGAGATCTCCCCGTCGATCACGGACGAGGAGCTGGAAGCGCTGGCGCTGGCCGACGAGGGCGTCGTGGCCGCGCTGGGCGGAGCCGGGATCCGCAAGGTGATCGTGCGGGCCCCCAAGCTGGTCAACATCGTCCCCGCGTGACGGCAGGGGCCCGTTGACCCGGTCCGGTACGGCTCAGGGACCGCTCCCGGCGGTCGCGGAGCGGTTCCCGGACCGGCCTTGGGGCTTTCCCCTACGGGCAGGTTGGGGGTTCGGATGGAACCCCTGGCCTGCCCGTTCCGTTTACCGTAGAAGGGGCGACCGCACACCGGCAGCCACATCGACAACCGAGGGGCGTTCATGGAAGCCGTGATCCTGATCCTGACGCTGCTCTTCGTAGCGTTCATGGCGCTCGGGGTGTACGCCGGAGTGAAGGCCGTCCGCGCCGCCAAGCGTGGCGTGGACCGCACGATCACGCAGGCGCGCCGCTCCGTCGAGGACACCGCGCTGCGGGCCAAGAGCTACGGCCAGCCGGGCGTCCAGGGGGAGCTTGCGCAGCTGCGGCTCGCTCTGCGGACGTCGATGCGCGCCACCCAGGACGCACTCGCTGCGGGGGTGGCGGAGGATTCCTCGCTGTCGGAGTCGATGGGACTTTTCCAGCGGCTCAGCGCGCACGGACGAGAGCTCGACAACGAACTGAAGAGGCTGGAGCGCGAACCCGACCGGGCGACGGTCGCCACGCTGCTGCCGAGCCTGAAGGAGCGCACTGAGCGCATCACGCACTCGGCGGAGTCGCTGCGCTGGGCGGCGCGTGACCGGGCGCGTCAGTTCGCCGACGACGATCTGGCGGCGCTGAACGCCCAGATCGACGTGGAGGCGGGTGCTCTGCGGCACTGGACGACGGAGGAGCCGTCGACGCAGGACGGTGCGACGGCGCAGAGCTGGAGCGGCCCGGCCGACGAAGAGGCCCCACAGGCGCTCACGCCTCCGGACCCGCGACTGCAGACCGGGTACCCGTGGCAGAAGTCCGCGAGGCCGGAGACCACGAACTGACACGGAACGCCCGTGACCGGGACCGGCAGGAATCTTTCCGCACCGACTGGGAATGATCGGCAGTCCGGGCCCGAGCTGCCGTGCCCCCGTCCCGGAAGGTAACCTCCGGCTCATGTCCCGCCATGTCGCGATCGTCACCGATTCAACGGCCTACCTGCCGCACCAGACGATGGAACGGCACGGCATCACCGCAGTGCCCCTGACCGTGGTCCTGGGTGACCAGGCTCTGGAGGAGGGCACGGAGATCTCGGCCAGGTCGCTGGCTCTGGCCCTGCAGAAGCGCCGCTCCGTGACCACGTCCCGGCCCAGCCCCGAAGTCTTTGCCGCCACCTACCGTGCCGCGGCCGAGGCAGGGGCCACGGGCATCGTCTCCCTCCACCTGTCGGCCGAGTTCTCGGGCACGTACGACGCCGCCCTGCTCGCCGCGAAGGACGCGCCGGTGCCGGTACGGGTGGTGGACACCGGCATGGTCGCCATGGCGCTGGGATTCTGCGCGCTGGCCGCGGCGGAGACGGCAGGGGCGGGCGGTGACCTGGACGCGGCGGTCGCGGCGGCGGAGAAGCGGGCAGCGGGCACATCCGCGTACTTCTACGTCGACACACTGGACTACCTGCGCCGGGGCGGGCGCATAGGCGCCGCTCAGGCGCTGCTCGGGTCCGCCCTCGCGGTGAAACCGCTACTCACACTGGACGGCGGACGTATCGAGCTGCTGGAGAAGGTACGGACGGCGTCCAAGGCGATCGCGCGGCTCGAGGAGATCGTCGCCGAGCGGGCCGGAACGGGTGCGGTGGACATCGCCGTGCACCATCTGGCCGCTCCGGAGCGGGCGGAGAGACTGGCGGAGCGGCTGCGGGAGCGGGTTCCGGGGCTGGTCGAGCTGCATGTCAGCGAAGTGGGTGCGGTGATCGGGGCCCATACCGGCCCCGGGCTGTTGGGGGCCGTGGTCTCGCCCCGGTGATCCCGCCCTGCGTGTTCGGCCGTCGGCCTCACTCCGGCGAGTGAGGGGAATATCCACAACCGGTGGGTTATCCACCGGAATTGAGGCCTCCGGACGGAATTCGCGGGAAGTGTCTAGCGTCGTGACACATGGCCCTCCGATCACTTCACGCAGCCAGCCGCGCAACCATCCGACCGACCAGCCGCGCCGCACACCGCGCCGCACACCGCGCCACGCGCGGGCCAGGACTTGGGGACGGGCACGTGCCCGGACCGGCTCCCGGACCAGCTCCCGGACCAGCTCCCGGACCAGCTCTGGGCCTTGCCGAAGATGCCCGGCACGGTCCGGGCGGTGCCGGCCCCCGTTCGGGCACTGGTCCCGGCGTCAGGCCCGGGGGAGGGGCGGGCACCGGACCCGGTGCCCGCCGTGGTCATCGGCGCAGGGCTGGGCGCGGACACGACGCTGAGGTCGCCAGGGCTTCACGTCGCCGCGCGGACGCGCTGATGGGGGCGTACGGAGGGGTCGGCGGCCGGCACGCGAGGGGAAGGGCCGCCCCCGCCGGGATTCCTGCCCCTTCTGAGGTCGTTGCTCCCGCTGGGCTCGTCGCCCCTGCTGGGGGCGTCGCTCCCGCCGCCTCCGGGACGACGATCCCCGTGACGGTCGCAGTCGGTGCTCCGGTGGTGTCCCCTTCACCCGCCGCATCCGCTCAGGCGCCCGCGCCTGCGCCCGCTCGCGTTCCCGGCCCCGCCTCCGCTCGTGTGCGGGGCGCCAGGACGGTTCCCTCCTGGGCGTCGGCCTCCATGCCGATGGCAAGCACTGTTGCCGCCCGGGCGACGACGGAGCCGGAGCAGGTTCGTGACGCACCGCCCGTGAGCGGAGGCACAACAGCGCTGTCGCGGCGGTGGCAGGCCGTCGGGCCCGCCCTGCGGGAGCGGTTACCGCTGTGGGTGCAGCTCCGGTGCGGTCTGGAACCAAAAGCGCTCGCAGCGCTCGCTGTTGTCCTGGCAGGGGCCGCGGCCCTCGCCGCCACGCACTTCTGGTCGGTGCGTCCCCAGCCCGTACACGCCCCCGAGCAGGTGAAGGAGGCCGCAGCGGCGCACGCGGCCGCGCCGGGATCCTTCGACTCCCAAGGCCCCGGTCTGATGCCCGGGCCGTCCGCCGTGCCGCCCCCGGCAGCCGCGGTGGGCGGGCAGATCGTCGTCGACGTCAGCGGCAAGGTGCGACGGCCTGGAATCCAGCGTCTGCCCGCGGGTTCACGGGTTGCCGACGCACTGCGCGCAGCGGGAGGCGTGCGCGAGGGCACGGATGTCACCGCGCTCAACCGGGCGCGGGTGCTGACGGACGGCGAGCAGGTCGTGGTGGGTGTGCCCTCGGTCCAGCCCGCCGCGGGCGGATCGGCGGGTGGAACGGCCGGTGGCGGAGGCGAGAGGGCAGGGCAGGCGGGACCGCCGGCGCCGGTCAGCCTGACGACCGCCACTGTCGAGCAGTTGGAGACACTTCCCGGCGTCGGACCGGTCCTCGCCCAGCACATCGTCGACTACCGCACCGAGCACGGGGGTTACCGGTCCGTCGACGAACTCCGCGAGGTGAACGGGATCGGTGACCGCCGATTCGCGGATCTCCGGCCGCTGGTCAGGCCATGACCGGCGCCGACGTCCATGCGGTCGCGGGTGGCCGACTGGGTGCCGCCGATCCGCGGCAGGAAGGTCCCATCGATCTCCGGCTCGTTCCGCCCGCCCTGGCGGCATGGGCGGCGGCCGCGGTCGCCCTCGTGGTGCCGGGGCGATGGACGGCCGTCGGGGCCGCCCTCTGCACCTGCATCGCCCTGGGGCTTCTGGTGGTGCCTCGGCTGTCTGCCCGGGCAGGACGCGCCGGGACCGGTGGGGGCGCCGGTGGTGACCCGCCCGCGGGGGAAGCAGCCGGGGCGTGGCGGCCCGGGTCCAGAGCGACAGCCGCTGCCGCGGCGCTGCTCTGTGCCGCCGCCGGGGCTGCTTCGGCGGGGCTCCACGCTGCGGATGTGCGGAGCGGCCCCGTCCCCGGCCTGGCGCGGGACCACACGCGGGTCGAGGTGGAGGTGACGGTCACGTCGGACCCGCGGCAGACCCGGCCGCGGGTCCGGGGCGACCACAGCACCCCCGTATCCCTGCTCCTCGACGCCGAGGTCGATCGGCTGAGGGCTCCCGGAGGTGCCGTCACCCGGCTCCGTACCCCCGTCCTCGTCATGGTCGCGCCCGGTGAAGCGGCAGCACAGTGGCGGCGGCTGCTGCCGTCGACCAGGCTCCGTCTGAGCGGACGGCTCGCACCACCGCGCCACGAAGGGGAGCGCCTTGCCGCGGTGCTGGGCACGGACGCCGACGAGGCGCCGCGGATCATCGGCCGGCCGACGCTCCTCCAACGCACGGCGGGAGAGCTGCGCGCCGGGCTGCGGGAGGCGACGGACGGGCTCCAACCCGATGCGCGGGCGCTCCTGCCCGGGCTGGTCGTCGGCGATACCTCCCGGGTCCCGCCCGAGCTGCACGAAGCCTTCAAGGCCACCGACCTCACCCACCTGCTCGCCGTCTCGGGCGCCAACCTGTCGATCCTGCTCTTCCTGCTCATCGGCCCACCCGGCACCGCCCTGCGCAGCGAACGCGGCGGTCTGGCACCCAGGCTGGGGATCTCCCTGCGGATGACGGCACTGGTCGGCGGTGGGATCGCACTCGCCTTCGTCCTCGTCTGCCGCCCCGAGCCGAGTGTTCTGCGTGCGGCGGCCTGCGGGTTGATCACACTGCTCGCCATCGGCACGGGCCGTCGCAGATCACTCCTTCCCGCGCTGGCGGCCGCTGTCCTGCTGTTGGTGCTCTACAACCCGTGGCTGGCCCGCAGTTACGGGTTCCTGCTGTCCGCGCTGGCCACCGGAGCTCTTCTGACGCTTGCGCCGCGTTGGAGCAGCGCCCTGCAACGGCATCGGGTTCCGCCGCGGCTCGCCGAGGCGCTGGCTGCCGCAGGCGCAGCTCAAGCGGTGTGTGCACCCGTGGTCGTGGTCCTCGCCTCACGGGTCAGCCTGGTGGCGATCCCCTGCAATCTGCTGGCCGAGTTCGCGGTGGCGCCCGCGACCGTCCTGGGCTTCGCCGCGCTGGCGGTCGCCCCCGTGGCCATGCCCGTGGCCGAACTGCTCGCCGGAGCCGCCGGCTGGCCGGTCGGGTGGATCGCGTCGGTGGCCCGCTACGGAGCAGGCCTCTCGGGAGCGGAGGTTGACTGGCCGGGAGGCTTGCCGGGGGCGGCACTCCTGGCAGGGCTCACCGTCGTCGTCGTGCTGTCCGCACGCCGCCTCGCCCGACATCCCTGGGTCTGTTCGGCCGCAGGCCTCCTTCTGGTCCTGGCCGTACTGAGACCCGTGCCGCTCACCCGGATCATGACCGGATGGCCGCCTCCGGGCTGGGCGTTCGCGATGTGCGACGTGGGGCAGGGAGACGCCATGGTCCTTGCCGCGGGCGAGGGCACGGGGGTGGTCGTCGACACCGGTCCCGATCCCCGCCTCGTCGACCGGTGCCTGCGCGACCTCGGCATCACCCGCGTGCCGCTCCTCGTGCTCACCCACTTCCACGCCGACCATGTGCGGGGCCTGCCGGGTGCGCTGCGCGGAAGGCGGGTCGGAGCGATCCAGACGACGAGCCTCGGCGAACCGGCGGACCAGGCCTCGTTCGTGAGGAGAACGGCGGCTGCGGCACACGTTCCCTTGGTGCCGGCCATTCCCGGAGAGCGCCGACGGCTCGGCCCGCTCGACTGGCGGGTTCTCTGGCCGGCAGCCGACTCGCGAGGTACGGCGCCCGCCTTCGTCACCGAGGAGCCGAACGACTCCAGCGTGACCCTCTTCGTACGGTCCGGCGGGCTGACCCTCCTGCTCCTGGGCGACCTCGAACCCCCAGCCCAGCAGGGGGTGTTGCGCAGCTACCCGGCGCTGCCCCGGGTGGACGTGCTCAAGGTGGCGCACCACGGCTCCGCGTACCAGGATCCCGCCCTCCTGCGCAGCGCTCGTCCGAGGCTCGCCCTCATCTCCTGCGGAGCCGACAATCCGTACGGGCACCCGGCGGCCCGTACGGTCGAGGCGCTCGGGGCAGCGGGAGCGAAGGTTCTGCGTACGGACACCGACGGTGCGATCGCGGTGACGGGCGCCGGGGCGGAACTGCGCGCGGCAGGTCGCTCATGAGCGCGCGGGCCGGGCGGTGTCGCGCCGACCTGTCAGATCAGCCAGTTCCCCTCGGTCATCAGCTCACGCCCGGCCAGCTCGTTCACTTCTCGCCACGCCTTGACGGTGTCCGGGGTGATGCGCAGGTACACCCATGCAGGTCGCCCTCGCGGGTCCCAGTGGAGCTTCGCGGTGAACGCGTCCCCGGACTCGGCGGGGAGCTCCGCCCCCTCCACGACCTCGGCCGTCCCCTCGATGAGCACCACGTCACGGGTGTGGCCCAGGGTGACCCTGGCCTGTCCGGACGGCGTCACGTTGACCGCTGTCGGATTGGTGCGCCGGGTGGCCAGCAGCAGCGTCCCCCGGTCCCACACGAACGACAGCGGCACCAGGCAGGGCACACCGTCCGCCGAGGCCGTGGCAACCCAGGCGTCGTCGTCCTTCTCCAGGTGCTCGAGCACGTCCTGTTTGCGCTGTTCCGGGCCGCGTGCCGGCTCTCGCTTCGTCATGGTCCACACGCTAGCCATCAGTTGTGTCCACTACCTCCGTCGGCGGTCCTAGGACTCGTGGCTGATGGCGCAGTACCGCGAACCGGGACAGACTTCCCACATGAACGAGGAATCCACGGAGCTCCGGGAGACCGCCGACGTCTCCAACCGCACATGGACCGATGCCTATCTGGAGCGCATCGGCGCCGCCCGCCCCGCTCGCTGCGACGCGGCGGCCCTGCGCGATCTGCAGCTCCACCACCTGATGACGGTGCCCTTCGAGAACCTCGCGATCCACGGCGGCGAGGACATCGTCCTGGAGGACGACCGGCTCATCGAGAAGATCGTGACGGACCGGCGAGGCGGTTTCTGCTACGAGTTGAACGGCGCGTTCGCCGCGCTGCTGAGTGCGCTCGGCTTCCGTGTCACGCTGCTCCAGGCGCGGATCTTCGGCGACGGCGGACGGCTCGGCATTCCGTACGACCACATGGCGTTGCGCGTGGAGACCGACGACGACACGGGCCCCTGGCTGGCCGACGTCGGGTTCGGCGACCACGCCGTGCAGCCGCTGTTGCTGGAGGACCGCACCGAACAGGACGACCCCATCGGCGTGTTCCGGTTCAGACCCGCTCCGCACGGGGACCTCGACCTGCTGCGCGGCGGCTCTCGGCAGTTCCGTCTCGATCTCCGCCCACGGGCGCTGGCGGACTTCCGGGCGGGGTGCTGGTACCACCGGACCTCGCCGGACTCCTACTTCACCGGTTCCCTCGTCTGCTCCCGGCGCACCGGCAACGGGCGCGTGACACTCAGCGGCCGCACCCTGATCACGACCGTCGGGGGTGAGCGGCACGAGACGGAGCTGGACACCGACGCGGAGGTGCTGGCCGCCTACCGGGACCACTTCGGGCTGCGCGTCACGGCCGTGCCCGAAGTGCGCCGGTTCCCGAATGCGTGACATGCGTGGCACACACAAACGGAGCGACCAATTCGGACCTTCGGTAACACCTCACCACAACCCCTTCCGAGCTCCTGCGTTTGCCTCGAACATCGCATCAGTGATCGAATGTTCCTTCGTCGGCGGGCCGCTGCTCCGACAACGACGTCCAGCTGTCAGGGGTCCGAGGTGAGAACCGCCCTGGGGAGTACGCGCGCATGTTCGGCCGTTGGCTAGGCAAGAAGACGAAGTCCGGCAGCACTTTCACCAGCGCTGTCGCCGGACTCACAGTCCCGCGCACCGCCGGTCTGCTCAGCTGCCGGGTGCTCGACCCCGTCAACGAACCCGTGCGCCACGCCGAGTTCGTCGTCACCGACACCACGGGCCGCAAGGCCGTCGGCGGGGAGACGGACCCCTTCGGAAGTCTTGTCGCCACCGTTCCCGCGGGTGACTACCGACTCGCTGTCACGGCCGAGGGGTTCACCCCGTTCCACGGCCCGGTCACGGTCGCGGAGAACGGGCACGCGGGCCTCGGCGACGTGACCCTCCAGGTGTCCGTGCCTCCGCAGCTTCCCGATCCGGGCGACTGGGACATCGAACCGACGCACTCCCAGATCGGTTTCACGGCACGTCATATCGGCATGGCCCGCATCCACGGCAGGTTCAACACCTTCGCCGGCGCCGTCCGGATCGCCGACCGCATGGAGGACTCCGCCATGCACGTCGTCATCGACGCCTCGTCCATCGACACGAACGTCCAGATGCGCGACGACCACCTGCGCTCCGGTGACTTCCTCGACGTCGGGCGCTACCCGACCCTCGAGTTCTACAGCGAGCGCTTCGTCCACCGCGGTGGCAGCCGCTGGGGCGTCAGCGGCGCGCTCACCCTGCACGGTGTGAGCCGCACCGTCACCCTGGACACCCAGTACCTCGGACTGGGCAACGGTCTCGAGGGTGAGACCCGCGCCGCCTGCCGGGCCACCACCGAACTGCACCGCGAGGACTTCACCCTCACCTGGCAGACGATGCTGGCCCGGGGCATCGCGGCGGTCGGCTCGAGCATCGAGATCGACATGGACATCCAGATCGTCCCCAAGAGCTGATCAGCCCTCGAGGCGCCCCCGGGAGCTGATCTGCCGCGGGTGCCGATCCACCCCCGGCAGCCCGCCCGCCCCGGGAGCCGGCACGCCGCTACGGCGCTTCCAGCCACCCCTCGTACTCCGCGGCGAACGCGTCCAGCGCCGCGGAGTCCAGCCGTCCGTCCGGATCCTCCACGACCACCAGCCACTGGGCGTCCTCGGCGTCGTCCTCGCCGGCCAGGGCGTCGCGTACGAGCTGGGGCTCCTCGGTGACGCCGAACCGGTCGGCGAGTTCCCCGGCCGCGTCCTCGGCCGCGTCCCGGTCGGGCAGCACCAGCACATGTCTCACATCGCTCACCCGGTCATTCTCCGGTACGCCCGGGCAGGCAGCCCCGCCGCCCTGTCACAGGGCCGTGGGATGCTGGACCGCGATGGCCACCAGAAGTAGTTCCACCGACAATCCGCTCGCCCCCGTGACGCTCGCCGTGGGCCAGGAGGACCTGCTCCTGGACCGTGCCGTGCAGCACGTGGTGGCGGCGGCCCGCGCCTCCGACGCCGACACGGACGTCCGCGACCTCTCCTCCGACCAGCTGCAGCCCGGCACGCTCGCCGAACTGACCAGCCCGTCACTCTTCGCTGAGCGCAAGGTCGTGATCGTCCGCAACGCGCACGATCTCTCCGCGGACACGGTCAAGGACGTCAAGGCGTACCTGGCCGCGCCCGCCGAGGAGATCACCCTCGTCCTCCTCCACGCCGGTGGCGCCAAGGGCAAGGGGCTGCTGGACGCGGTACGGAAGGCCGGGGCGCGCGAGGTCGCCTGTCCCAGGACGACCAAGCCTGCCGAGCGGCTCTCCTTCGTACGGTCGGAATTCCGTGCCCTGGGGCGCTCCGCGACCCCCGAGGCGTGCCAGGCACTGGTGGACTCCATCGGGAGCGACCTGCGGGAGCTGGCCGCGGCCGTCTCGCAGCTGACCGCGGACGTCGAGGGCACCATCGACGAGGCGATCGTCGCCCGCTACTACACGGGCCGGGCGGAGGCCTCCTCCTTCACCGTCGCCGACCGGGCGGTCGAGGGGAGGGCGGCGGAGGCGCTGGAGGCGCTGCGCTGGTCGCTCTCCACCGGGGTCGCCCCCGTCCTGATCACCAGCGCGCTCGCACAGGGCGTACGGGCGATCGGCAAGCTGTCGTCGGCCCGGGGCGGAAGGCCCGCGGACCTCGCCCGCGAGCTCGGTATGCCGCCGTGGAAGATCGACCGGGTGCGCCAGCAGATGCGTGGATGGACACCGGACGGAGTGGCGGCGGCCCTGATCGCGGTCGCAGCGGCCGATGCCGGGGTCAAGGGCGGCGGGGACGACCCTGCGTACGCACTGGAGAAGGCCGTGGTGGCTGTCGCCCGAGCGGCCCGCTCCGGGCGCTAGGGGAGCCAGGCCGGCCGACGTGCTCTCGACCACGGCACGAAGCGCACACACCGAAGGCCCCGGTCGCCGTCCTGGGGAGGACGGTGGCCGGGGCCTTCGGTTCACGCTTTGGTGTGCCGCACCCGCGTGGCGAACGCAGGTTCGGTGTGCGGCACGGAGTGCCGGTCAGGAGCGGGAGAGAGGGCCCGCGGAGTCCGTTCCGGCGATCACATCAGTGCTCAGCCCTGGAGGGCGGCAACCTTGAGCGCCAGCGCCGACTTCTTGTTGGCGGCGGCGTTCTTGTGGATGACACCCTTCGAGACAGCCTTGTCGAGCTGGCGGGAGGCGTCACGGACGGCCACAGTGGCCTTCTCGACGTCACCGGCAGCGGCAGCCTCACGGGCCTTGCGGATCGAGGTCTTGAGCGACGACTTGACGGCCTTGTTGCGCAGGCGCGCCTTCTCGTTCGTCTTGTTCCGCTTGATCTGGGACTTGATGTTCGCCACGAAAGAGCCTTTTCAGGTTCGTTGGATCTTCTATGTGCGCCACGCCGCTTCTGAGGGCCACGAGGCACAGCTGCCCACGGTACCAGTCGCCCACGGACCGGCCCAAACCGGTCCCAGCCCCGCAGGCGTGGGACGATGGAAGCTGCGTATAGATCCGTCCGACCCGACATCGACCCGAGACACGGCGTTCGGCGTCTCAAGAATCAGGACCCTGCGTGCCCGCGACTCCTACCAACGTGCCCGAGCCGAGCCGTACCGACCCGGCACTGATCCGCAACTTCTGCATCATCGCGCACATCGACCACGGCAAGTCGACGCTTGCCGACCGGATGCTCCAGCTGACGGGCGTGGTCGACGTGCGGCAGATGCGCGCTCAGTACCTCGACCGGATGGATATCGAGCGCGAGCGCGGCATCACGATCAAGTCCCAGGCGGTACGTCTGCCGTGGGCACCGACCACGGGCGGGGACACGGGCACCACCCATGTCCTCAACATGATCGACACCCCGGGGCACGTGGACTTCACCTACGAGGTCTCCCGCTCGCTCGCCGCCTGCGAGGGCACGGTTCTCCTGGTGGACGCGGCGCAGGGCATCGAGGCCCAGACGCTCGCCAACCTCTACCTCGCGATGGAGAACGACCTCACCATCGTGCCGGTGCTCAACAAGATCGACCTGCCGGCCGCGCAGCCGGAGAAGTTCTCCGAGGAGCTGGCCAACCTCATCGGCTGCCAGCCCGAGGACGTACTGAAGGTGTCCGCGAAGACCGGTGTCGGTGTGGACGCCCTGCTCGACCGGGTGGTCAGGGACGTCCCTGCCCCCGTCGGCCAGGCGGACGAGGCGGCCCGCGCGATGATCTTCGACTCGGTCTACGACCCCTACCGGGGTGTCGTCACCTATGTCCGTGTCATCGACGGTCAGCTCAACAAGCGCGAGCGCATCCGGATGATGTCCACGGGCGCCACGCACGAGCTGCTGGAGATCGGTGTCTCGTCCCCGGAGATGACCCCCGCCGACGGCATCGGTGTGGGCGAAGTGGGCTACATCATCACCGGGGTGAAGGACGTCCGGCAGTCCAAGGTCGGTGACACGATCACCTCCCTGCACAACGGGGCGACCGTGGCGCTGGGCGGCTACAAGGACCCCAAGCCGATGGTGTTCTCGGGTCTGTACCCGCTCGACGGTTCCGACTACCCGGACCTGCGCGAGGCCCTCGACAAGCTCCAGCTCAACGACGCCGCCCTGGTGTACGAGCCGGAGACCTCCGCCGCACTCGGCTTCGGCTTCCGTGTCGGCTTCCTCGGCCTGCTCCACCTCGACGTGGTCCGCGAGCGGCTCGAGCGCGAGTTCGGTCTGGAGCTCATCGCCACCGCCCCCAACGTGGTCTACCGCGTCGAGATGGAGGACGGCACCGAGCACACCGTCACCAACCCGAGCGAATTCCCCGAGGGCAAGATCGACAAGGTGCACGAGCCGGTCGTCCGGGCCACGGTCCTGGCGCCCAGCGAGTTCATCGGCGCGATCATGGAGCTGTGCCAGCAGCGCCGCGGCACCCTCCTCGGCATGGACTACCTCTCCGAGGACCGGGTCGAGATCCGCTACACCCTGCCGCTCGCCGAGATCGTCTTCGACTTCTTCGACCAGCTGAAGTCGAAGACCCGGGGCTATGCCTCCCTCGACTACGAGCCCACCGGCGAGCAGTCCGCCCAGCTCGTCAAGGTCGACATCCTGCTGCACGGCGACAAGGTGGACGCGTTCTCCGCGGTCACGCACAAGGACAAGGCGTACGCGTACGGCGTGCGGCTCGTCGCCAAGCTGCAGAAGCTCATTCCCCGGCAGAACTTCGAGGTGCCGATCCAGGCGGCCATCGGTTCCCGGGTCATCGCCCGTGAGACCGTCCGCGCCATCCGCAAGGACGTTCTCGCCAAGTGCTACGGCGGTGACATCTCCCGTAAGCGGAAGCTGCTGGAGAAGCAGAAGGAAGGCAAGAAGCGGATGAAGATGGTCGGCAATGTGGAGGTGCCGCAGGACGCGTTCATCTCCGTCCTGTCGACCGACGAGTCGGCCGGCGAGGGCAAGGCCAAGAAGTAGCGCCGCCCTCCGCTCCTGTTTTCTACCCGGGAGTAGACCGACGGGCCCCCGTGTCGCAGACGCCTGCGGCACGGGGGCCCGTTCGTTATGAAGCGGCGGCCTGTTGCCTCTTACGCCATGGACCCGCGCGCTCTACTCTGATCACCACCCGTTAGTTACTCACCAGTTAAACAAGCTGGTCGAGCGGGAACGAGAAGCAGGAACAGCAGGCAGCCGCCCCCCAGCACCCAGCACCATTACCCCAGCAGCCGGTCGTAGCAATGCCGCAGGCCCGGAGGACGTCGTGAGCGACACACAGACCTTGATCGATAACCGACCGCCCTCCGTGGCGACTCTCTTCATCGACCGCGTGGCGGCCACCCCGGACGGTGAGGCGTACCGCTACCCGGTGCCGTCGGCCTCCGGCCAGGGACCGGACGACTGGAAGTCGCTGACCTGGGCGCAGGCCGCGACCAGGGTCCACGCCATCGCAGCCGGTCTGATCTCCCTGGGTGTCCGCCCGGAGGAGCGCGTCGCACTCGCCTCCGCCACCCGTGTCGAGTGGATCCTCGCCGACCTCGGCGTGATGTGTGCCGGCGCCGCGACCACGACGATCTATCCGTCCACGAACACCGAGGAGTCCGCCTTCATCCTGGCCGACTCCGAGAGCCGTGTGCTGATCGCCGAGGACGCCGCCCAGCTGGCGAAGGCCCGGGAGAGCCGGGACGCGCTGCCCCACCTGGCCCATGTGGTCGTCGTCGACCCGGCCGGCGCGGAGCCCGTGGAGGGCGACCCCGAGGGCTGGATCCTCACGCTGGCCGAGCTCGAGGCCCGGGGCGCCGAGTACCTGGCGAAGAACCCGGACGCGGTCACGGACCGGGTCTCCGCGATCACCGCCGACCAGCTCGCGACCCTGATCTACACCTCGGGCACCACCGGCCGCCCCAAGGGCGTACGGCTGCCGCACGACAACTGGTCGTACATGGCCAAGGCCACCGTGGCGACCGGCCTGATCAACGCCGACGACGTCCAGTACCTCTGGCTGCCGCTCGCCCACGTCTTCGGCAAGGTCCTCACCTCCGGCCAGATCGAGGTCGGCCACGTCACGGCCGTCGACGGCCGCGTCGACAAGATCATCGAGAACCTTCCGGTCGTCCAGCCGACCTACATGGCAGCCGTCCCCCGGATCTTCGAGAAGGTCTACAACGGGGTCGCGGCCAAGGCACGGGCGGGCGGCGGCGCCAAGTACAAGATCTTCCAGTGGGCGGCCGGCGTGGGCCGCGAGTACGCGAAGGTGTCGCAGGACAACTTCCGCCGTACCGGCAAGGCCTCGGTACCGTTCGCGCTCGGCGCCAAGCACAAGGTCGCCGACACCCTCGTCTTCGCGAAGATCCGTGAGGCCTTCGGCGGCCGGCTCCGCGCCTGCGTCTCCGGCTCCGCCGCGCTCGCCCCGGACATCGGCTTCTTCTTCGCCGGCGCCGGGATCCATATCCTGGAGGGCTACGGCCTCACCGAGTCCAGCGCCGCCTCCTTCGTCAACCCGGGCGAGGCCTACCGCACCGGCACCGTCGGCAAGCCGCTCCCCGGCACCGAGGTCCGGATCGCCGACGACGGCGAGATCCTGCTGCGCGGCCCCGGCCTGATGGAGGGCTACCACCAGCTGCCCGAGAAGACCGCCGAGGTGCTGGAGTCCGACGGCTGGTTCCACACCGGCGACATCGGCGAGCTGTCCGAGGACGGCTACCTGCGGATCACCGACCGCAAGAAGGACCTGATCAAGACGTCCGGCGGCAAGTACATCGCCCCGGCCGAGGTCGAGGGACAGTTCAAGGCGGTGTGCCCGTTCGTCTCCAACATCCTGGTGCACGGCGCGGACCGTAACTTCTGCACCGCCCTCATCGCGCTCGACGAGCCGACCATCCTCGGCTGGGCGGAGGAGAACGGACTCGGCGGCAAGCCGTACGCCGACGTGGTGGCCTCCCCGCAGGCCGTGGAGCTCGTCGAGGGCTATGTGAAGAGGCTCAACGAGGGTCTGCAGCGCTGGCAGACCATCAAGCAGTTCCGGCTGCTGCCCCGTGACCTCGACATCGAGCACGGCGAGCTGACCCCCAGCCTCAAGCTGAAGCGGCCGGTCGTCGAGCGCGAGTACAAGCACCTCATCGACGACATGTACGCGGGCTCCCGCGAGGCGTAACAGCCGGGGAGCGGATCAGGGCGGGGCCGGTGGGTGACGGCTCCCCCGTCCCGCTGTCCAGCCTGTTTCTGTTCCGCACAGCCCACTTCGGTCACTCGGTGCTTATGGACACGGTCGGTCTGTCACTCTGTCGTACACGTCAGCGGTGTATCGCGAGAACTGTCAGGAGCCGCACCGTGGGGCCCATTCCCTTGCAGCGGGACATAGTCCACCGTCCCGGTACCGTCGTCGCCGGTCAGGGCGGCGACCCCCGCATGGTTGCCCGTACCAGCCTGCCCGGAATCCCGCTGGCCCCCTCGGCGGCCCGCAGGTTCGTCCGTGCCGCGCTCGCCGACTGGACGTCGCTCGGGCTGCCGGCCGCCGGGGGATTCAGCGACCGGGTCACCGACGACGCCGTGACCGTGGCCAACGAGCTCGTCACCAACGCGGTCGTGCACGCCGGTACGGCGGTCGAGCTGCTCTTCAGGCTGGAGGACGCCGTCGGGGCCGAGCCGGCCGGCCTGGTGCTGGAGATCACCGACCACCATCCCGCCCGCTCGGTGCGCGACGGCGAGACCGAGCGGCCCGATCCGTCCGAGTACGGGAGGGGACTGCAGCTGGTCGCCACCCTCGCCGAGTCCTGGGGCATCACCTACCGCACCGGCATCAAGACCGTCTGGGCGCGGCTGACCGCCGACGACTGGGAGGCGCTGCCCGAGCCCTCGTCGTCCGAGGGCGCCGCCCGCCGCCGGCAGCTGCGCGCCGGAGAGATCCTCGCCCCCGCGTCCCGGCGGGCCGAACGCGACGACGCGAGCTGGGCCGGACGCGGTGCGCTCTCCTTCCTCGCCGAGGCCTCCGACCTGCTCGCGGGCCAGCTCGACGAGGACCTCGTGGCGTCGACGGCGGGGCAGCTCATGGTGCCCAGGCTCGCCGACTGGTGCGCGATCTGGCTGGAGAGCGAGGGCGGCGGCCACACGGCCGTCCCACGGCTCGCCGGGGTCTGGCACAGCGACGAGGGCGGGACCGAGCTCCTGCGCCCGTTGCTGGAGAAGGAGCCCCTGCGGTTATCCGGCAGCGTCGGCACCGGCCCCGTACCCATCCCGTGGCCCGGCGACCCGGCGGGGGAGGGCGGGGCCGCGCTCGCCCACCGCATCACCGCGGGCGGCCGCACGCTCGGCGCCGTACTCGTGGGCCGGAAGGGCGTCGCGCAGGTACCCGACGAGGTCGCCGCGCTCATCGCTGACTTCGTACGCCGCGTCGGCCTCGCCGTGGGCGCCGCCCGCGCCTACACCCGGCAGGCCACCATCAGCCGCATCCTGCAGCGCGGCCTGCTGCCCAGCAAGGTCGCGGAGATACCCGGTGTCACCAGCGCGCTGGTCTACGAGCCCAGTGACGACGGCGTCGTCGGCGGCGACTTCTACGACCTCTTCCCCTGCCCCGGCGGCCGCTGGTGCTTCGTACTCGGGGACGTGCAGGGCAGCGGCCCCGAGGCCGCCGTCGTCACGGGTCTCGCCCGGCCCTGGCTGCGGCTGCTGTCCAGGGAGGGCTTCCGCGTCGGCGAGGTCCTCGACCGGCTCAACCGGCTCCTCCTCGACGACGCCATGGAGGCGGCCGAGGCGGCCGCCCTGATGGTCGCGGCGGCGGGCGGGCAGCAGATCCAGGACGGCACCCAGTCCCGCTTCCTCTCCCTGCTGTACGGCGACATCGTGCCCCTCCCGGACGGCGGCGTGCGCTGCACCGTGGCCAGCGCCGGCCATCCCCTCCCGCTGCTGCTCCGCCCGGACGGATCCGTCACCACGGCGGCCGAGTCGCAGGTCCTGCTCGGGGTCGTCGAGGATGTGGCGTACGAGAGCCAGAGCTTCGACCTGGAACCGGGTGACAGCCTCCTCTGCGTCACCGACGGGGTGACCGAGAGGCGTTCCGGGCGGCTGATGTTCGACGACGGCGACGGGCTCGCCCACGCCCTGGCCGACTGCGCCGGACTGTCGGCCGACGGGATCGCCGACCGGATAAAGCACGCCGTCCACGCCTTCGCCGAGCGTCCGCCCGACGACGACCTGGCCCTGCTCGTCCTCCAGGTCGGCTGAGAAGGAGCGTGGACGGGGAAGGTCCGGCGGCGAGCGACAATGGACGGTATGCCTTCCGTACTGCCCGATGGTGAGCCCGTGCCCGACGACGGAGCCCTGCCCCGTCATGCCCTGGAAGGCGCCGCCGACCGGCCGCTCGGCTTCTACCTGCATGTGCCCTACTGCGCCACCCGCTGCGGCTACTGCGACTTCAACACCTACACCGCGACCGAGCTGCGCGGCTCCGGAGGGGCACTGGCCTCCCGGGACAACTACGCGGCGCACCTGATCGAGGAGGTGCGCCAGGCCCGCAAGGTGCTCGGCGACGACCCCCGCCCGGTCCGTACGGTCTTCGTCGGCGGTGGTACGCCCACCCTGCTGCCCGCCGCGGACCTCGTCCGGATGCTGGGGGCGATCCGTGAGGAGTTCGGGCTCGCGGACGACGCCGAGATCACCACGGAGGCCAATCCGGAGTCCGTCGATCCGGCGTATCTGACGGCGCTCCGGGAAGGCGGCTTCAACCGCGTCTCCTTCGGGATGCAGAGCGCCCGGCAGCACGTCCTGAAGATCCTGGACCGCACCCACACGCCCGGCAGGCCCGAGGCCTGTGTCGCCGAGGCGCGCGAGGCCGGCTTCGAGCACGTGAACCTCGACCTCATCTACGGCACCCCGGGGGAGTCCGACGACGACTGGCGGGCGTCCCTCGACGCGGCGATCGGCGCGGGCCCCGACCATGTGTCGGCCTATGCGCTGATCGTCGAGGAGGGCACCCAGCTGGCCCGCCGGATCAAGCGCGGCGAGATCCCGATGACCGACGACGACGCCCACGCCGACCGCTACCTGATCGCCGACGAGGCGATGGCCGCGGCGGGCTTCTCCTGGTACGAGGTGTCGAACTGGTCCAGGACGCCCGAGGGCCGCTGCCTGCACAACGAGCTGTACTGGCGCGGCGCCGACTGGTGGGGCGCCGGACCCGGAGCGCACAGCCATGTGGGCGGGGTGCGCTGGTGGAACGTCAAGCATCCCGGGGCGTACGCGCAGGCCCTGGCCGAGGGCCGCTCGCCCGGTGCCGGGCGCGAGGTCCTGGCCGACGAGGACCGGCGGGTCGAGCGCATCCTGCTCGAGCTGAGGCTCGTCGAGGGATGCCCGCTGTCCCTGCTGGCGCCCGCCGGGCTCGCCGCGGCCGGCCGGGCCGTCACGGACGGGCTGCTGGAGCCCGCCCCGTACCGGGAGGGCCGGGCGGTCCTCACGCTGCGGGGGCGCCTGCTGGCGGACGCCGTGGTGCGGGACCTGGTGGACTGAGCCCCGCGCCCCCGGTCACCTCACCCGGCAGTCCTTGCGGGTGAGGACCACCGGGTCACCGGCTGCCCGGCCGCACACGATGCGGATCTCGGCATCCGGCCCCGGACGCGTGACCTTCACGATGTTCAGGCCGTGCACCTTCTGGGCGGCGTACGGAATCGTCCCGCGGAAGGTGACGGTCCCGGTCGGCATGTCGTGGAGGGCGACCGAGTAGAGCGTCGCCCACGTCTCCGCCGCGCTCCGCGGACTGTCGCTGCGGGCCGCGGCGGCGTAGAGGGCCGCTGTCGCCTGGTAGGAGATGACGGTCTGGCCGCTGGCGTACAGCTTGTCCTCGTACGGCGGGCGTCCCTTCGGCAGCGGTCCCAGCCGCTTCCCCTCGGGGAGCAGCGATTCGAGGGACCTGCGGGAGTCCTCGTAGAACGTCCGGCCGCCGCCCCGGCTCATGGGTGCCAGCGAGCCGTAGTAGAGCGTCACCTTCTCCGCGAGCTTCGTCGCGTCGTCGAAGCGCGCCTTGGTCAGGTCGTCCCCGGTGAAGACCGTGATGGCCTTCTCCGAGCAGCCGCTGGTCTGCCCGAGGCCGGACATCAGGGTGTTGACGTCCTCGACCCGGCCGGCGAAGTACAGGGCGTCGGGGACCCGGTCCCCGCCGCAGATGCGCTGCAGGGGGCCGTCGAGGTTCGCGGAGCCGCCGTCCTTGGAGAGGGAGTACTGGGTGCCGTCGTCGTCGCTGTCCGCCGGGAGCGTGAAGCCGGACGCCTCCAGCATCTCCTTGCCCACCCTGCGCTGCTCGGTCGTGTAGCGGTCCTTGTCCTCGTTGCCCACCCTTCGGGACAGGACGACGGCCTGCGGATCCCGCAGCTTGTCCGCCAGCTGGCCGGCGAGCAGGCCGAGCGCGTCCGCCTGCTCCTCGTCGGTCGCGGCGAGGCCGAAGTAGTTCGGGTACTCGCGGGCCAGATCACTGTCGGAGTTGGTGGTGTTCACCACAGGCAGGCCGGCGCGCTGCAGCAGCCCGGTGGCCGCCGCGCTCTCGGTGGTGTTGCGGCCCAGGCCGACCACGCCGACGACGGAACGGTCCCGCCGGGCGACCTCGACGATCTTCCGGGCGGCGGTCGTCTGCCGCAGCATGTCCTGGCCGCCGTTGGCCGTCAGGACCCGGAGCTTGACGGAACGGTCGGCCGTTTCGTTGACGAACCGCTGGTGGAGAAAGACCCCGGTCAGCTCCTCCAGGCCCTTGCGGGTGTCCTCCTTGTTCCTGTCCGTGCCGGTGAGAGGGCCCGCGTAGACGATGGTGACGTGCGGCTCGCCGGGCTTTATGTCGGCGTTCTGGTCCCGTATCGCCCGCTCGATCCGCTCGAAGGTGACGCCCTCGCCCACACCGCTCAGCTCCAGGCCGTTGCCCTCGGCGAAGAGCACCTCGGGAGCTGTCGCCACCCCGATGCACTCCTTGGCGCCCTCGGGACCCGGCAGTCTGACCGCGTCCGTGTTGCGGCCGACGAGCGGGCCGTAGCAGTACGTCTCCTTCCAGTGCTCGCTCCACAGGAAGGCCCCCAGCAGCGCGCCGACCAGGACGAGGGCGACGGTCGTCCGCGACATCACCCACCACGCCCAGGTCCGGCGCACGCGCTCGGTGACCAGCTGGGCGTGGGCGTGCTCGTGGGTCAGCTGGCCGGTGGACAGGGGCAGCCGCAGCACCCAGGCCAGTGTCACGGCCGCCGCGGGAGCCTGGCCCACGCTCAGGTCGTCGACCCAGCTCTCGTACCGTGCGCGGGCCCCCGACCTGGCGGCGCCGCTGTTCGCGGCGGGCTCGTGGGGCAGCGGCGGGGTGTGCCGCATGATCTGCGCGGCCGGCAGGGAGGCCAGGAGCAGCAGAGGGTCCACCTCGCTGCGCCGGGAGCGGACGTTGTTGATCGCGTTGATCAGCAGGACGCCGCCGTTGTCATGGGTGGCCGTCGGAAGGAACACCACCGGCGGGACGGTGCGCTTGCCTCGCCGCCAGTCCGGGGCGTGTGGCCGGTAGCTGTCGAGCAGGTCCTCCAGCAGTGCCTGGACCCGCAGCTCCAGATGGAACTGGCGCGCGTGCTCGACACCCGCCCCCGCGTCGGCCACCCGCTCGGCGACAGCGGCGGCCCTGGCCCGGATCACCCGCCACGATCGGCTCGGCGAGAACCACGACCAGCCGTCGGACGGATACGCGGTGCTGGACGCGGCCAGCGAGGAGGTGGTCGCCAGCCACCGGCTGGCCCGGCGCAGCCACAGCAGCGGTGGCGCCGCCGTGGTCACCAGCCGCACGACCGCCAGGCCGAGCAGGGCGGCGGCGGCGACCAGGGCGGTCAGCAGCCAGCCGATCTCGCCGAGCAGCACACTCAGTACGGCGATGAAGACGGCGCCGAGGAAGGTCTCCGGGCGGATCGACGCGCGCAGCGAGTCCCACCAGTTGTTCCGCCCCGACCGGCTCGCCCGCCAGCGCAGGCTGCCCAGCTGCTCCAGGATCCGTTCGTCGCGGTCACTGCGGGCGGGGACCCGTTCGGGCTGCCGTTCGAGGACCGTCGCGGTGGCCTGCTCGATGGCGTCCAGGAGACGGGAGCGGGGAAAGGCGAAGGGCTTGTACTGCGAGGTGCCCCGGGTCTCCCAGGGCCGCTCGGTCAGCGCGTGCACCATGGACAGCGCCGCCTCGTACGGGGTGGCGCCGTGGCCGTCCAGCAGCTTCACGGGGACGCGGCGCAGCTGGTTCGCCCGGTGGACCTGCCGGACGATCTGTTCGACCCTGCTGTCGATGTCGGGTCCCGCACCGGCGTCCTCGGCCTGCGCGACCACGAGGGGCATCACCGGGCGGTTGACCCGGTACTGGTCGATCAGCTGCTGCATCAGGTGGAAGACAGCGGAGGCCGCCTCGTTCTCCGCACTGTCCCGCCACACTTCGCGCGCCATCCGCCCCCGGCCTTCCCCTTTTGCCTGCTGGGCCCGGCCGGCATCACCGAACCGGCGGGCCCCTCACCTCTCAATAACCGATGGTGCGTGTGTGGCGCAGGCATTCATGGGGATCGGTACCGGATCCTCTTCAACGGCCCCGGGACATCAGGCAGGAAGGGTGACGAAGTCGATCAATTCCTCGACACGGCCCAGAAGTTGTGGTTCCAGGTCCTTGTAGGAGCGCACCTTGGAAAGAATGTGCTGCCAGGCGGCGCCCGTGTTCTCCGGCCACCCCAGCGAACGGCAGACGCCCGTCTTCCAGTCCTGGCCCCGCGGCACGACCGGCCACCCCGGGATCCCCACGGACGACGGCTTCACCGCCTCCCAGACATCGATGTACGGGTGCCCCACGACCAGCACGTTCCCGTCGGTGACCTCCGCGGCGATACGGGACTCCTTGGAGCCCGGCACCAGATGGTCGACCAGGACGCCGAGCCGGGCATCGGGGCCCGGGGCGAACCCGCGCACGATCGCGGGGAGGTCGTCGATGCCCTCCAGGTACTCCACGACCACGCCCTCGATGCGCAGGTCGTCCCCCCAGACCCGCTCGACCAGCTCGGCATCGTGCCGGCCCTCCACATAGATCCGGCCGGCCCGCGCCACCCGCGCCCGCGCCCCGGGGACCGCTACCGAGCCGGACGCCGTACGGGCCTGCCCGGCCGGCCCCGGGGCCGCCGGGCGTACGAGGGTGACGACCCGGCCCTCCAGCAGGAAGCCGCGCGGCCCCATCGGGAACACCCGGTGCTTGCCGAAGCGGTCCTCCAGAGTGACCGTCGGCCCCTGGGACGTCTTCTCGCACCGGATCACCGCACCGCAGAAACCGGTGGCCACCTCCTCCACGACCAGATCGGGCTCGGCGGGGACCTCGGGGACGGGAGCGGACCGCTTCCACGGCGGGGTCAGGTCCGGCTGGTAGCTGCGCATGGCACGACGATAGATCGCCGGCCCCTCAGGACACGCCGAACCGGGCGGCCAGACGATCGCGCTGCGCCCGTACGAACGCGGCGTCCACGACGGCCCCGTGCCCCGGTACGTACAGCGCCTCCTCGCCGCCCAGGGACAGCAGCCGGTCCAGCGCGGCAGGCCAGCGGGCCGGGACCGCGTCGGGGCCGGCCTGCGGTTCGCCGGACTCCTCGACCAGGTCGCCGCAGAGCACCACCACGGGAGATCCGGGCACCAGCACCGCGAGGTCGTGGCCGCTGTGGCCGGGCCCCACGTTGGCCAGCAGCACCTGGAGGCCGCCGCCCAGGTCGAGCGTCCGCTCACCGCTCACCTCGTGCCGGGGGGCCACCAGGACGTCCGTCGCCACGGTGGCGTCGTGCTCGGGCACCCCGTGACGCACCGCGTCCGCGCGAAGCTCCTCCGCGCAGCGCCCCAGCAAGTCCCTCGTGCCGACCGCCCCGTAGACCTCCGCCCCGGCGAAGGCCGCGGTGCCGAGCACATGGTCGAAGTGGGGGTGGCTCAGTGCGATATGCGTCACCCTCCGGCCGAGCACCCCCTCCGCCCGGGTCCGCAGCTCGGCGCCCTCCCGGAGCGTCGAGCCGGTGTCGTAGAGCAGCGCGCCCTCGGTCCCGGCCACCAGCGCGGCCGTCGCGTCCCAGACGGGAAGGCGGCGGCGCCCCGCAACGTTGCCCAACCGCTCCCAGCCGTACTCTTCCCAAGAGGCGTCCATGCAACGACGCTATCGGCAACGACCTGCACAGTCCCGCGGCGGCGTGGCCGGTCGCCCTTGCCCTCCGCCCACCCTGCCCCCGTACACTGACCGGGGGGATTGCTGGCACTCGAAAGCACAGAGTGCCAGGCAGACACCGAAGAACCACAGCTGGAGGTGTGCGCGATGCTCAGCGAACGCAGACTCGAAGTGCTGCGCGCCATCGTCCAGGACTATGTCGGCACCGAGGAGCCCGTCGGCTCCAAGGCGCTCACGGAGCGGCACAAGCTCGGGGTCTCCCCGGCAACCGTCCGCAACGACATGGCGGTGCTGGAGGACGAGGGCTTCATCGCCCAGCCGCACACGAGTGCGGGGCGTATCCCGACGGACAAGGGATACCGGCTCTTCGTCGACAAGCTCGCGGGCGTCAAGCCCCTGTCGTCGCCGGAGCGCCGGGCCATTCAGAACTTCCTCGCCGGCGCGGTCGACCTCGACGACGTCGTGGGCCGTACGGTGCGGCTGCTCGCGCAGCTGACCCGGCAGGTCGCCGTCGTGCAGTACCCCTCGCTGACCCGCTCGACGGTGCGGCACGTCGAACTGCTGTCGCTCGCCCCCGCCCGGCTGATGCTCGTACTGATCACGGACACCGGCCGGGTCGAACAGCGTATGATCGACTGTCCTGCTCCGTTCGGTGAGACCTCTCTCGCCGATCTGCGGGCCCGGCTCAACAGCCGGGTCGTCGGACGCCGCTTCGCGGACGTCCCGCAACTGGTGCAGGACCTGCCGGAGTCCTTCGAGAACGAGGACAGGGGGACCGTCTCGACGGTGCTCTCCGTTCTTCTCGAGACTCTGGTCGAAGAGACGGAGGAGCGGCTGATGATCGGCGGCACCTCCAACCTCACCCGCTTCGGGCACGACTTCCCCGTAATGATCCGGCCGGTGCTGGAGGCATTGGAGGAACAGGTCGTGCTGCTGAAGCTGCTCGGTGAGGCCAAGGACTCGGGCATGACCGTACGTATCGGGCACGAGAACGCCCACGAGGGCCTCAACTCCACGTCCGTCGTCGCGGTCGGCTACGGTTCGGGCGACGAGGCAGTCGCCAAACTCGGCGTGGTCGGACCGACCCGCATGGACTACCCCGGAACGATGGGAGCGGTACGCGCAGTGGCACGTTACGTCGGACAGATCCTGGCGGAGTCGTAAGTGGCCACGGACTACTACGCCGTACTCGGCGTGCGCCGCGACGCATCTCAGGACGAGATCAAGAAGGCATTCCGCAGGCTCGCCCGCGAGCTGCACCCGGATGTCAACCCGGATCCGAAGACCCAGGAGCGGTTCAAGGAGATCAACGCCGCTTACGAGGTGCTGTCGGACCCGCAGAAGAAGCAGGTCTACGACCTCGGCGGCGACCCGCTGTCCGCCTCCGGAGGCGGTGGCGCGGGCGGATTCGGACAGGGCGGCTTCGGCAACTTCTCCGACATCATGGACGCGTTCTTCGGCACGGCGTCGCAGCGCGGACCCCGTTCGCGCACCCGGCGCGGCCAGGACGCGATGATCCGGCTGGAGATCGACCTCTCCGAGGCGGCCTTCGGCACGACCAAGGACATCCAGGTCGACACGGCGGTCGTCTGTACGACCTGCAGTGGTGAGGGCGCAGCACCCGGCACCTCCGCCCAGACCTGTGACATGTGCCGCGGCCGTGGCGAGGTCTCCCAGGTCACCCGGTCCTTCCTCGGCCAGGTCATGACCTCGCGGCCCTGCCCCCAGTGCCAGGGCTTCGGCACGGTCGTGCCGACGCCGTGCCCCGAGTGCGCCGGTGACGGCCGCATCCGCTCGCGGCGCACCCTCACCGTGAAGATCCCGGCAGGTGTCGACAACGGCACTCGGATCCAGCTCGCGGGCGAGGGAGAGGTCGGCCCCGGCGGCGGTCCGGCCGGCGATCTGTACGTCGAGATCCACGAGCTGTCGCACGCGGTGTTCCAGCGGCGCGGCGACGACCTGCACTGCACGGTCACCATCCCGATGACGGCCGCGGCGCTCGGCACCCAGGTGCCGCTGGAGACACTGGACGGCCTGGAGGAGATCGACATCAGGCCGGGCACCCAGTCCGGCCAGTCGGTTCCGCTGCACGGGCGCGGCATCACGCATCTGCGCGGTGGCGGGCGCGGCGACCTGATCGTGCACGTCGAGGTCATGACCCCGACGAAGATGGACCCCGAGCAGGAGCGCCTCCTGCGGGAGCTGTCGAAGCTGCGCGGCGAGGAGCGGCCCACCGGCCAGTTCCAGCCAGGGCAGCAGGGGCTGTTCTCCCGGCTGAAGGACGCCTTCAACGGCCGCTGAGCCGGATTCCGAGCGTCACCCGCACCGCCCGCCGGTTCTCCGGCGGGCGGTGCGGCGTTCGGCGGCAGCCCGTACGCCCGGCTGGAAAAGGCTGATTCGGCACGCCGCACGGGACGTGGCACGATGCCGTCATGTCCTTGGCGCTGACCGATCTCTGCCGGTATCCGATCGTGCAGGCCCCGATGGCGGGCGGCGTCTCCTGTCCGCAGCTCGTCGGGGCCGTCGCCGAGGCCGGGGGGCTCGGCTTCCTCGCCGCCGGCTACAAGACGGCGGACGGGATGTACAACGAGATCAAACAGCTGCGGGGGCTGACCGGACAGCCGTTCGGCGTCAACCTCTTCATGCCGCAGGCGGCACTCGCCGACCCGAGCGCCGTCGAGGTGTACCGCCACCAGCTCGCGGGTGAGGCCGCCTGGTACGGGACTCCGCTCGGCGACCCGGACTCCAGCGGCGACGACGGCTACGAGGCCAAGGTCGCGATACTGCTGGAGGATCCGGTACCCGTCGTCTCCTTCACGTTCGGCTGCCCCGCCCGCGAAACCCTCGACGCGTTCGCCGGCGCAGGCACGTTCACCGTCGTGACGGTCACCTCCCCGCAGGAGGCGCGGAACGCGCAGTGGGCGGGTGCCGACGCCGTCTGCGTGCAGGGCGTCGAGGCGGGCGGCCACCAGTCCACGCACCATGACGACGCGCAGGCGGGTCTCACCGGCACCGGACTGCTCTCCCTGGTCGCCCAGGTCCGCGAGACCGTACAGCTGCCGATCGTCGCGGCCGGCGGGCTGATGCGCGGCTCCCAGATCGCGGCGGTGCTCGCCGCCGGCGCCGACGCGGCGCAGCTCGGCACGGCGTTCCTGGCCTGCCCCGAGTCGGGGGCGCACCTGCTGCACAAACAGGCCCTGACCAACCCGCTGTTCGTCACGACGGCTCTCACCCGGGCGTTCTCCGGCCGCCCCGCACGGGGGCTGGCCAACCGTTTCGTCCGGGAGCACGGCCCCTACGCCCCCGCCGCCTACCCGCAGGTGCACCACCTGACCAGCGGGCTGCGCAAGGCCGCCGCCAAGGCAGGCGACGCCCAGGGCATGGCCCTGTGGGCGGGCCAGGGCCACCGGATGGCACGCGAGCTGCCTGCCGGTGAACTCGTGGAACTGCTCGCCACCGAGACGGACGCCGCATGGGCGGCAGTGAGTGGGAGGGGTGCACAGTGACGGCACCGGTCTTCGTTGTCGAACACATGCCCAGCGGGCCGGAGTTCGTCCTGGAAGGGTCCGAGGGACGGCACGCCGTGTCCGTGAAGCGGTTGCACGCCGGGGAGGACGTCGTCCTGACCGACGGGCGCGGCCGCTGGGCGGAAGGCGTCGTGCGGGCGGCCGAGGGCAAGGACCGGCTCGTCGTCACGGACCTCGCCACGGTGCACGAGGAGCCCGCACCCGCGCCCCGCATCACCGTCGTCCAGGCACTCCCCAAGGGCGACCGCGGTGAGGTCGCCGTCGAGACGATGACGGAGACGGGAGTCGACGCGATCGTGCCGTGGCAGGCCTCGCGCTGCATCACGCAGTGGAAGGGCGAGCGCGGCCTCAAGTCCCTGGCCAAGTGGCGCAACACGGCCAGGGAGGCGGGGAAGCAGTCCCGTCGGGTGCTGTTCCCCGAGGTCGCCGAGGTGATGACGACCAAGCAGGTCGCCGCGCTGCTGGCCGGCGCGGACTTCGCGGGGGTCCTGCACGAGGACCGGGAGAGCGGCAGCGAGCCGCTCGCCACCGCGCAACTCCCCGCCGGCGGCTCGATCGTGCTCGTCGTGGGGCCGGAGGGCGGAGTCTCCCCCGAGGAGCTCGCCGCCTTCGCCGCCGCGGGAGCGCCGCCGTACCGGCTCGGGCCCAGCGTGCTGCGTACCTCGACCGCCGGGACGGCCGCTGCCGCCCTGCTGATGGGACGCACCGGGCGCTGGAGCTGAGCTCCGGCCGTCCGACAGGTCCGGACGGATAGCATGCCGGTGTACCGATCACGATCACCAAGCGACCGAGGAGGCCGGGCCATGGCGGGAGAGCCGCAGACCGACTGCCTGTTCTGCAAGATCGTTACGGGGGACATCCCGGCGACCATCATCCGTGAGAGCGACACGACCGTCGCCTTCCGTGACATAAACCCCCAGGCCCCCACGCACGTTCTGGTCATCCCCAAGGCGCACTACCCGGACGCCGCCGCGCTCGCCGCGGCCGAGCCGGGGATCGCCGCGGACGTGCTGCGCGAGGCCGGGCTGGTCGCCGCCGACGAGAAGATCGCCGAGACCGGCTACCGCATCGTGCTCAACACAGGTGCCGGTGCGGGACAGACCGTCTTCCACGCGCACGCCCACGTCCTGGGCGGACGCGGGATGCAGTGGCCCCCCGGCTAGGGTCCTTCGCGCGTGCAGGGCCCCGCGTGCCCGGCATGATCCGAACGAGAGGCCCTAGGAGCCGCACACCGTGTCCGTACGAGAGCTCGTGGTCCTCGGCACCGCAAGCCAGGTCCCGACGCGTCACCGCAACCACAACGGCTACCTGCTGCGCTGGGACGGCGAGGGCATCCTCTTCGATCCGGGCGAGGGCACCCAGCGCCAGATGCTGCGGGCCGGCGTCGCCGCGCACGACATCAACCGGATCTGCGTGACGCACTTCCACGGCGACCACTCGCTGGGCCTGGCCGGGGTGATCCAGCGGATCAACCTGGACCAGGTCCCGCACCCCGTCACTGCCCACTTCCCGGCGAGCGGACAGCACTTCTTCGACCGGCTGCGGTACGCGACCGCCTACCGCCAGTCCGTCGAACTCACCGAGGTACCGGTCGCCGCCGACGGGGTCCTCGCGACCACGGACGCGTACACGCTGGACAGCCACCGGCTCTCGCACCCGGTCGAGTCCTACGGCTACCGCCTGACCGAACCCGACGGGCGGCGCATGCTGCCCGGGAAGCTCGCCGAGCACGGCATCGGCGGGCCGGACGTCGGACGGATCCAGCGCGACGGCGTCCTGCGCGGCATCCCGCTCGACGAGGTCTCCGAGCAGCGGCGCGGCCAGCGGTTCGCGTTCATCATGGACACGCGGCTCTGCGACGGCGTGCACGCCCTCGCCGAGGGCTGCGACATGCTGGTCATCGAGTCGACCTTCCTCGACGAGGACAGCCGCCTCGCCGCCGACCACGGCCACCTCACCGCCGGACAGGCCGGCCGGGCTGCGCAGGAAGCAGGCGTACGGCACCTCGTGCTGACCCACTTCTCGCAGCGCTACAACGACTCCGAGGCCTTCGAGCACCAGGCCAGGGCAGCCGGCTTCGAAGGTGAACTGACCATCGCCCAGGACCTGATCAGGGTCCCCGTACCCACCCGCCACCAGTAACGAGAACACTGTGCACCTCCCCAAAGCCGAACTCCACCTCCACATCGAAGGGACCCTCGAACCCGAGCTGGCCTTCGCGCTCGCCGCACGCAACGGGGTGGACCTGCCCTTCGCGGACACCGAAGAGCTGCGCACCGCCTACCTCTTCGAGGACCTGCAGAGCTTCCTCGACCTCTACTACGCGCTCATGGCGGTGCTGCGCACCGAGGACGACTTCGCCGAACTGGCCGACGCCTACCTCGCCCGCGCCGCCGCCCAGGGTGTCCGCCACGCGGAGATCTTCTTCGACCCGCAGGCCCACACCGACCGCGGTGTCCCGATCGGCACCGTCATCGAAGGGCTCGGCAGGGCGCTGGAGCGCAGCGAGGAGACGCACGGCATCTCCACCCAGCTGATCATGTGCTTCCTGCGCGACCTGTCCGCGGAATCGGCGCTGGAGACCCTGGAGGCCGCCAAGCCGTACCTCCACCGCATCAGCGCCGTCGGACTCGACTCCGCGGAGGCCGGCCACCCGCCCGCGAAGTTCCGCGAGGTGTACGCGGCGGCCACGGCCCTCGGCCTGCGCAAGGTCGCCCACGCCGGCGAGGAAGGCCCGCCGGAGTACATCCGCGAGGCCCTGGACGTCCTGGGCGTCGAGCGCATCGACCACGGGCTGCGCTGCATGGAGGACCCGGAGCTGGTGGACCGGCTGGTCTCCGAGCGGATCCCGCTCACGCTCTGCCCGCTGTCCAACGTCAGGCTGCGCGCCGTCGACACCCTGGAGGACCACCCGCTGCCGGCCATGATGGCCGCCGGGCTGCTCTGCACGGTGAACTCCGACGACCCCGCCTACTTCGGCGGATACGTCGGAGACACCTTCCGCGCCGTCCACGAGGCGCTCGGCCTGGACCGCGAGCAGCTGCGCACGCTGGCCCGCAACTCCTTCGAGGCGGCCTTCCTCGACCACGACGAGGAGCGCAGGGCGCGCTACCTCTGCGAGGTCGAGGCGTACGCGTTCGACTGACCGGACCCGCCCGCGGGGCCGGCCGTCCGGAACGCGCTCCTGACCAGCCGCCTCCGGCGCAGGGCGGGAACGCTGATCTCCGTGACGGCCTGCTCCGGCGCGCCCAGCTTGGGCACCGCGCCGGACAGGCTGCCGGTCGTCGCGGCGAGGAGCGCGGCCGGGGCGCCGCCCCTGCGCCGTACCGAACCCGGTACCAGCGGGCGCCCGCCGGTGTGCAGCGCGACAGCGGTGACGGGGGCCGCGACCAGCAGCGTGGCCGCCCCCAGGATCAGGCCCATCACCGCGTAGCCGGCCTCCTCGGAGAGCACACTGCCGAGGACGGGCCCGCAGGCCACACCGACGGACGACGCCGAGCCCGCGAGGACCGCCCAGCGGCCGCGCACGTCGAGCGAGGCGGCCAGACCGATCAGATACGACAGGACCACCGGGTAGAAGGTGTTCCACATGATCTCGCCGGTGGCGAAGGACCCGAGGTCCTGGGCCGACGAGCTGAGCACGATGCTCGCAGCGATGATCATCGTCCCGAGGCCGATCGGCACGGCGCGGCCGAGCCGGGCCCCCAGCATCCCGGCGCCCATGACACCGAGCAGTCCGGCTCCCAGCGCGGCGGCGAACACCGCGCCGACGGTCACCTCGGAGAGCCCGACCTGGACGACACCGATCCGGCTGCTCACGCCCCACAGCGCGTTCTGCGCCATGGACCAGACGAGCATTCCGCCCGCGAGCACGAGACCCGAGCGCCGGTGCGGCAGCCGTCCGGAGGCCTGGGCGCCGCCGCCCGCGGGCACGGAGCCGCCCAGCCTGGAGGTGGCGGGCCAGACGAGGAGCGCGACCAGGGCGATCGAGGCGAAGGGGAGCCGGTGCCCGCCGCCGAGGTGAGGGATCGTCAGGTAGAGCGCACCGGCCGTCGCCGAGACACTGAGCAGCCCCAGGGACGAGGTCCGGTGCGGATCGCGCTGGGCGGCGATGCCGGACGCGGCGACCGCGGTCGCCGCGCCCGATCCGAAGCCGCCGACGACGACGCCCGCGACCACGAGCGGCACGGAGCCCGTCAGTGCCGCGCAGCCGTAGCCCAGCACGGCCAGCACGAGCCCGATGCGCGCCGGTCTCCGTGCCCCGTATCTGTCGACGCGACCCGCCAGGGTGAAACCGGCGGAGGCCGAGCTCAGCAGGAGGGCGCTGCCGACCAGTCCGGCCTGGGCGGAGCTCAGCCCCAGATAGGCGCTGAGGCGGCCGACGATGGTGGGGAGCAGATAGGCGGCGAGGTAACCGGCGGTGAACACGGCGACCAGGGGCCACGCGGCGCGAGGGCGCGAGGACATGGGCGTTCCTGAAGACATGCCAGAGGAGGCAGAAGAAGGCAGGGGAGGGCAATGCGAGGAGTGGCGCAGGGGAGGGCAAAGCGATAAAAAGCGGGAGATGCGACACTCGTCGTCAACTGTCGTGAACGGTGCTCGCGGGCCAATTTGTATCAAGCGCGCACAGCGGACGGAAAGTCGTCACGATGTGATCTGGGTCACTTTCGGGTTTATTCACTTCTTGACCGGGTAGCAGCGCATGTTTATGCAGGTCAGGGTCGGTATGTGCAAGACGGCGCGGACTCCCGGACTGCGGGAGCGGATCGGGCAAACTGGCCGGATCTCGCACTGTTCAGATCTGCCACGGCCGGGGAGCGCACGGTGAGCACAGGTAATCCAGGCATCGACCCGCTGCTCGGGCTGCGCGCCCCGCAGGACCCGCCCTGCGACGTCTTCCTGACGGGCACGGTCTTCCTGGACATCATCTTCACCGGCCTGGACAGCGCACCGGTGCGCGGTACCGAGTCCTGGGCCAGGGGGATGGGCTCCAGCCCCGGCGGTGTCGCCAACATGGCCACCGCGCTCGCCAGGCTCGGGCTGCGCACCTCACTGGCCGCCGCGTTCGGCGACGACCACTACGGGGAGTACTGCTGGGACGCCCTCGAACAGGGCGAACACATCGACCTGTCGATGTCGCGCACGGTTCCCGGCTGGCACTCACCGGTCACCGTCTCCATGGCGTACGAGGGCGAGCGCACGATGGTCTCCCACGGCCACGAGGCGCCGGCCCCCGACACCCCCGTACCCGGCCGGACGTTCCCGCACTGCCCGCCGCGCGCCCGCGCGGCCATCGCCTCGCTCACCCCCGGCCGCAGCGAGCCGTGGGTGGCCGGGGCGGCCCGTAACGGCGCTCTGGTCTTCGCCGACGTCGGCTGGGACGAGACGGGCCGCTGGGACCTGGACGCCCTCCCCGACCTGCGGCACTGCCTGGCCTTCCTGCCCAACGCCGAGGAGGCCATGCGCTACACCCGCACCGACTGCCCGCGGGCGGCCGCACACGCCCTGACCGAGCGGGTACCCCTCGCCGTGGTCACCCTGGGCGCGGAAGGGGCGTACGCGGTGGACCGGGAGAGCGGCACCGCCGCGGAGGTGCCCGCCATCGAGGTGGAGGCCCTGGACCCCACCGGGGCGGGCGATGTGTTCGTCGCCGGGTTCGTCACCGGCACCCTGGCCGGCTGGCCCCTCGCCGACCGCCTCGCCTTCGCCGGACTGACCGCCGCCCTCTCGGTGCAGGAGTTCGGCGGATCGCTGTCCGCGCCCGGCTGGGCGGAGATCGCCGCATGGTGGCAGCAGGTGCGCGCCTGCGCCGACCAGGACCCGGCGGCCCTGGAGCGGTACGCGTTCCTCCAGGAGCTGCTGCCCGCCGCCAGCCGGGCGTGGCCGCTGCGCCGTGCCGTCCCGACCATCGGCTTCCGGCAGTGAAGGGCTGATGATCGCGCGGTAAAACCTCTCGGTGTTGTCAGTACGGAGTCGTACGCTGGTACTCCAGAGGCCGTCGAGCAGCGACTGCCCTGCAACGGGAGGTATGTGCAGGCCCGAGGGCCGGCCCATGACTCAGTCACCTACACAGCCGCAGGCGCGTGCCCAGATCAGGATTCCGGCCGCACACCCCATGGTGATGCTCCTGGGATCGGGTGACTCGCTGCTGCGCGTGATCGAAACGGCGTTCCCGGCTGCCGACATCCATGTCCGGGGCAATGAGATAAGCGCGACTGGAAGCGCGGCGGACGTCGCTCTGATCCAGCGCCTGTTCGACGAGATGGTGCTGGTGCTCCGCACCGGGCTGCCGATGACGGAGGACGCTGTGGAACGCTCGATCGCCATGCTCAGGGCGAGCGGGAACGGCAACGGGGACGGTGTGGAGACCCCCGCCGAGGTGCTCACCCAGAACATCCTCTCCAGCCGTGGCCGCACGATCCGCCCCAAGACGCTCAACCAGAAGCGGTACGTCGACGCCATCGACAAGCACACCATCGTCTTCGGTATCGGCCCGGCAGGCACCGGCAAGACCTATCTCGCGATGGCCAAGGCGGTCCAGGCCCTGCAGTCCAAGCAGGTCAGCCGGATCATCCTGACCAGGCCGGCCGTCGAGGCGGGCGAGCGGCTCGGCTTCCTGCCGGGCACGCTGTTCGACAAGATCGACCCGTATCTGCGCCCGCTGTACGACGCACTGCACGACATGCTCGACCCCGACTCGATCCCGCGGCTGATGGCGGCGGGCACGATCGAGGTGGCGCCTCTGGCGTACATGCGCGGCCGTACGCTCAACGACGCGTTCATCATCCTCGACGAGGCGCAGAACACCAGCGCCGAGCAGATGAAGATGTTCCTGACCCGGCTGGGCTTCGACTCGAAGATCGTCGTCACGGGTGACGTCACCCAGGTCGACCTCCCGACCGGGACGAAGAGCGGTCTGCGCCAGGTGCAGGAGATCCTGGAGGGTGTCCCGGACGTGCACTTCTCCCGGCTCACGTCGCAGGATGTCGTCCGGCACAAGCTGGTCGGCCGTATCGTCGACGCGTACGAGAAGTACGACAACGCAGAGGGCCGAGACGGCCGCAACGGGAAGTAGTCGCACCGCACCATGTCGATCGACGTCAACAACGAGTCCGGAACCGAGGTCGACGAGCAGGCGATCCTCGACATCGCCCGCTACGCGCTCGCCCGGATGCGGATCCACCCGCTGTCCGAACTCTCGGTGATCGTGGTCGACACCGCGGCCATGGAGCAGCTCCACATCCAGTGGATGGACCTCCCGGGACCGACGGATGTCATGTCCTTCCCGATGGACGAGCTCCGTCCGCCGGCCAAGGACGACGAGGAGCCCCCGCAGGGGCTCCTCGGTGACATCGTGCTCTGCCCCGAGGTCGCGAAGAAGCAGGGCGAAGAGGCGGACACCGGGCACTCCATGGACGAGGAACTGCAGCTCCTCACCGTCCACGGAGTGCTGCACCTCCTCGGATACGACCACGAGGAGCAGAACGAGAAGGCCGAGATGTTCGGCCTGCAGGCGGCGATCGTCGACGGCTGGCGCGGTGAGCGCGGGCTGACCGGGCCGTCGCCCGCCCCCACCGTCTCGTGAGCGTCCCCCTCGTCACGGGCGTCGTCCTGCTGCTCGTCGTCGGCTGGCTGGCGGCCTGTGCCGAGGCCGGGATAGCCCGGACGTCGAGCTTCCGGGCAGCGGGCGCCGTCCGGGCCGGCCGGCGCGGCAGCGACAAGCTGTCGCAGGTCGCCGCCGACCCCACCCGCTATCTCAACGTGGCGCTGCTCGTGCGGGTCGCCTGCGAGATGTCGGCCGGGGTGCTCGTCACGTACGCCTGCCTGAGCGAGTTCCCGGAGACCTGGGAGGCGCTGGCCGTCGCCATGGGCGTGATGGTCCTCGTCAGTTACGTCGCCATCGGGGTCTCGCCGCGCACCATCGGCCGCCAGCACCCGCTGAACACGGCCACGGCAGCGGCGTACGTCCTGCTGCCGCTGGCCAGGATCATGGGCCCGATCCCGCAGCTGCTGATCCTCATCGGCAACGCGCTGACCCCGGGCAAGGGCTTCCGCAAGGGCCCCTTCGCCAGCGAGGCCGAGCTGCGCGCGATGGTCGACCTCGCCGAGCAGGAGTCGCTCATCGAGGACGAGGAACGCCGCATGGTGCACTCGGTCTTCGAGCTCGGCGACACCCTCGTGCGCGAGGTGATGGTGCCCCGCACCGACCTGGTCTGCATAGAGCGCTACAAGACGGTCCGCCAGGCGCTGACCCTCGCCCTGCGCTCCGGCTTCTCGCGGATCCCGGTCACCGGGGAGAACGAGGACGACATCGTCGGCGTCGTCTACCTCAAGGACCTGGTCCGCAAGACGCACATCAACAGGGACGCGGAGTCCGACCTGGTCTCCACGGCGATGCGCCCCGCAGCGTTCGTACCCGACACGAAGAACGCCGGTGACCTGCTGCGCGAGATGCAGCAGGACCGCAGCCACGTCGCGGTCGTCATCGACGAGTACGGCGGCACGGCGGGCATCGTCACCATCGAGGACATCCTCGAGGAGATCGTCGGCGAGATCACCGACGAGTACGACCGCGAACTCCCGCCGGTCCAGGAGCTGGAGAACGGCTGCTACCGGGTGACCGCGCGCCTCGACATCGGCGACCTCGGGGACCTCTTCGGCCTCGACGAATACGACGACGAGGATGTGGAGACGGTCGGCGGCCTGCTGGCGAAGGCGCTCGGGCGGGTCCCGATCGCCGGAGCCTCCTCGGCGGTCGACCTCCCCGACGGCCGCAGGCTCCGGCTCACCGCGGAGTCCCCGGCGGGCCGCCGGAACAAGATCGTCACCGTGCTGGTGGAACCGGAGGGAACGGAATCGGGATGACTCCCCAGGAGTTGCGGGCGTTCTGCCTGGAGTTCAACGCGAGTGCCGAGGAATTTCCCTTCGGCCCCGAGACCTCGGTCTTCAAGGTCCTCGGGAAGATGTTCGCCCTCAGCGCGCTGGACGCCCGGCCGCTGACGGTCAACCTCAAGTGCGACCCGGACGACGCGGTACGCCTCCGGGAGGACCACGCCGCGATCGTGCCCGGCTGGCACATGAACAAGCGGCACTGGAACACGGTGACGGTCTCCGGGCTCCCGGGCCGGATGGTCCGGGAGCTCATCGAGGACAGTTACGACCTGGTGGTGGCCGGCCTCCCCAAGGCGGAACGCCTCAGGCTGGACCGGCCGTAGGGCGGCGCTCAGCCCGCCCGCCGCAGACCGGCGCCCGCCGCCAGGCCCGCCGCCACCAGGATCACCGCTGCGGCCGCCACCACCAGCCGCACGCCGCCGAACAGCGTGCCCTGCGTCGTGGCGAGCACGCCCAGCAGCGGGATGCCCACCGTGATCCCCACCTGCTGGGTCGTGGTGACCAGACCGGTCGCCAGGCCCTGCTCCTCGTCGGGGACACCGGACGTCACCGTCACCCCGTACGAGATGATCGCGCCCAGGTGGAACATGCTGGCCAGCGAGACGGCCACCGTCGCGAGCAGGACACCCGAGTCCTCGCCCAGAGCGAGCAGCGCCCCGATGAACAGGCCCTGACCGAGGAGCGAGACGACCAGGGTCGGGCGGGCGCCGAAGCGGCCGATGACCCGCGACGCGTACATCCCCGCCGCCACCGAGGCGATGCCCTGCACGCCGAAGACCAGCCCCGTCCCGAAGGCGGAGAGCCCCAGCACCTCCTGGAGGTACAGGGTCAGGACGAAGACGACGGTGCTCATCATCGAGAAGGTCGCCAGACCCCCCAGGTTGCCGAACGCCACCGTGCGGCGGCGCAGCATCGGAAGAGAGACCAGCGGGGCCGCCGAACGGGACTCGACGATCCCGAAGGCCGCCAGGAGCGCCACCCCCACGACGAGCGTGACGAGGACGTCCGCGTCGCCGAAGCCGCGCTGGGCCGCCGTCGACAGCGAGTAGATCAGCGCGAGCAGACCGCCGGTGACGGTCACGGCACCCGGCACGTCCAGCTTCGGCCGGTCCGGTGTACGCGATTCGGCGAGCACCTTCGGCGCCAGCACGAGCACGGTCACCGAGGCGAGGGCCAGGAGACCCATGGTGGAGCGCCAGCCGAGCGTGTCGGTGAGCACACCGCCCGCCACCATGCCGACGGTGAAGCCCAGCGAGAGCAGCGTGCCGCTGATGCCCAGGGCCCGGTCCCGCAGCGGCCCCTCCGGGAACGTCGTGGTCAGCAGCGACATCCCGGTCGGCACGATCACGGCCGCGCCGAGTCCCTGCAGCGCACGTCCCGCGAGGAACGACGCGGGGTCCCAGGCCAGCGTCGCCAGGAGTGAGGACGCCCCGAACAGGGCGAGGCCGGTGAGGAACAGCCTGCGCCTGCCGTAGAGGTCGGCGATCCGGCCGAAGAGCAGCAGGAAGCCGCCGGACGGCAGGGCGAACGCGGTGACGGCCCACTGGAGCCCCGACGTGCTGAGCCCCAGATCCTTGCCGAGGACGGGCAGTGCCACATTCAGTACGGAGAAGTCGAGCGCCACCATGAACTGGGCGGCGCACAGCACGAAGAGCACAAGACGGGCCCGGCCCGAGAGCCGGGCCGGTGCGGGGTTCACGGGGTCAGCGGTGCCGACGGGTGCGGTGGTTGGGGTTTCGATCGCCATGTGCGACAGCCTGGAGCCGAAGGAATATCCGTGGGGAGCGGGAACTTATCCTGTTGGCCGCACCACCAGGCAGGCGCACGCACGGACACGGACACCAGGGGGAGTACGTGGCCTCACCGGCCCAGAACAGCACCACGGCCCGCAGCATCGCCGGCGACAAGGCGCACCGCCTCGCCGAACTGCGGGAGTTCCTGATGAGCCGAAGGGCCAGGGTCACCCCGGCCGAGGCCGGACTGCCGGACGGCGGGGCACGCAGACGTACCCCCGGGCTGCGCCGCGAGGAGGTCGCCGTCCTCGCGGGCGTCGGCGTCTCCTGGTACCAGTGGCTGGAGCAGGGCCGCGACATCACCGTGTCGCCCCAGGTCCTGGACTCCGTGGCCCGGGTGCTGCGGCTCAACAGCGCGGAACGCCGCCATCTCTACGTCCTGGCCGGCCTCAACCCGCCCGCGCCCGAGGTCGATCCGGCCGACCGCGACATGTGCGCCGGCCTCACCCGGCTCATCGACGCCTGGATGCCCTTCCCGGCCCACATCATGGACCGGTACTGGAACACCGTGCTCTACAACGACGCGGCTTCGGCGGTGCTCGGCATGCGTCCCGGCATCGTGCAGAACTGCATGATCGCCTTCTTCACCGACCCGGTGTACCGGGCCAGGTCGACACAGTGGGAGCTGATCGCGTCCCAGGTCGTCGCGCAGTTCCGGGCCGCCTGCTCGGACCACCCCGAGGACGACGGGTTCCGGGCCGTCGTCGCCGAGGCGAGGAGGCTCAGCACCGAGTTCGCCGCGCTCTGGGACCAGCGCGACGTCGCCCCCGGCGGCCAGGTCCGCAAGGAACTGCAGCACCCGCTCGTCGGCACACTCAGCGTGGAGTCCACCCAGCTGCGGGTCCCGGCCCGCCCGGACCTGGTGATCGTGCTGCACACCCCGCTGCCCGACACGGGTACGGAGGCCAAGCTCCAGTGGCTGGACTCGCCCGAGGGGCGCCGCGGCTCGATGTACCCCGTGCCCGGGTGACCGGACCCCGTTGCGGGGCGGGTGCCCTCCCGCTTCGTATGCTCAGCACATGACCGACAGCACCGACCTCGGACCCGAGGACCGCAAGATCGTCACGCTGGCCCGCAGCGTCCGCGCCCGCAACGGAGTGCCGGAGGGCGCCGCCGTACGGGACGAGACGGGACGTACGTACGCCGCGGGCACCGTCGCCCTGGACTCGCTGAAGCTCAGTGCGCTGCAGACCGCCGTCGCGATGGCGGTGGCCGGCGGTGCCACATCCCTGGAGGCCGCCGCGGTCGTCTCCCAGGCCGAGGCCCCCTCGGCCGAGGACCGGGCCGCCGTCCGTGACCTGGGCGGACCCGACACGCCCGTGCTGCTCGCCGGGCCGGACGGGACGCTGCGGACCACGGTCACCGCGGGCTGAACAGGGGCGGATGCGCCCTGCTGTGCAACACCGCCGCCGGGATCGGGGAGAATGGGCGCCATGAGCGCTCGACCGAACACAGAAGCTGCTGCGCAGCAGGCTGAGAACAACGCCCCCCACCGGGCCGGCTTCGCCTGCTTCGTGGGCCGCCCCAACGCGGGCAAGTCCACCCTCACGAACGCTCTGGTCGGTCAGAAGGTGGCGATCACTTCCAACCGCCCCCAGACCACCCGGCACACGGTGCGAGGCATCGTGCACCGTGCCGACGCGCAGCTGATCCTGGTGGACACGCCGGGTCTCCACAAGCCGCGCACACTGCTCGGGGAGCGGCTCAACGACGTCGTGCGGACGACCTGGGCCGAGGTCGACGTCATCGGCTTCTGCCTGCCCGCCGACCAGAAGCTCGGCCCCGGCGACAAGTACATCATCAAGGAACTCGCCGGGATCAGGAAGACCCCGAAGATCGCGATCATCACCAAGACCGACCTGGTCGAGTCCAAGGCGCTCGCCGAGCAGCTGCTGGCCGTCTCCCGCGCGGGCGAGGAGTACGGCTTCGAGTGGGCGGAGATCATCCCGGTCTCCGCGGTCAAGGACCAGCAGGTCGGCCTGCTGGCCGACCTGATCGCCCCGCTGCTCCCCGAGAGCCCCCCGCTCTACCCGGAGGGCGACCTCACCGACGAGCCCGAGATGGTCATGGTCGCGGAGCTGATCCGGGAGGCCGCGCTCGAAGGCGTACGGGACGAACTTCCGCACTCCATCGCGGTCGTCGTCGAGGAGATGCTGCCCCGCGAGGACCGCCCCGCGGACAAGCCGCTGCTCGACATCCACGCGAACGTCTACATCGAGCGCCCCAGCCAGAAGGGCATCATCATCGGCCCCAAGGGCCAGCGGCTGAAGGACGTCGGCACGAAGTCGCGCAAGCACATCGAGGCGCTGCTGGGCACGCCGGTCTACCTGGACCTGCATGTGAAGGTCGCCAAGGACTGGCAGCGGGACCCCAAGCAGCTGCGCAAGCTGGGTTTCTGAGCGGCACCGGCACCACGCCGACCGGGCGCCCTCCGGGCCGCCCGGCCTACGCGCCCTCCTGGAGGATCCGCGCGATCAGCGTGCGCTGCGCCTCGGTCAGGCGGGGGTCCGCGCAGTGGACGGTCCGGTCGCCGACCGTGATCCGGTAGCGGAAGCCGTCCGGCACGCCCGCGGGCGGATCGTCCCGGCCCGCGGCGAGCGCCGCCCGGGCGAGGGCCTCCCACTCCGCGGCGTCGGGCCGCCCCGAGGTGTCGACCTCGCCCCGGCGTGCGATGCCGGCGAACCCGCCGGTCCGGCTCACCTGAATCCGCATTGCGCACCGGCTCCTGTCTGATCCGCCCGGACGGCCCCGCTCGTACCTGCCGGTTCCTACCCGCTCATCTGGTCGGAACGCCGACCTCCGACCACGCCTTGAGCACCGCCTCCGCCTCGTCGCCCTCCCCGAAGCGGCTCCGCGCCGCTGCGACCGTCAGCCGGGCGAAGTCCGCGAACTCCGCGTCCTGGGCCAGAGCGCCCCCGGTCAGGACGTCGAACCAGATCTGGCCGGCCCGCTCCCACGCGTTGCCGCCGAGCGCCGTGGCCAGCAGGTAGAACGCGCGGTTGGGGATGCCGGAGTTGAGATGCACCCCGCCGTTGTCCTCGTCCGTCTCGATGTAGTCGTCCATCGACGCGGGCTGCGGGTCCTTGCCGAGGACATCGTCGTCGTACGCCGTGCCCGGAGCCTTCATCGAGCGCAGCGCGACCCCGCTGACACGGGGCGCGAGCAGTCCCGCGCCGATCAGCCAGTCACCCTGTTCCGCGCTCTGGCCGAGCGAGTACTGCTTGACCAGGGAGCCGAAGACGTCGGACACCGATTCGTTGAGCGCGCCCGACTGGCCCTGGTACGCCAGGTTGGCCGTGTACTGGGTCAGCCCGTGCGCCAGCTCGTGGGCGATCACGTCGATGGCGACGGTGAAGTCGAGGAAGATCTCGCCGTCCCCGTCGCCGAAGACCATCTGCTCGCCGTCGAAGAACGCGTTGTTGTACTTCTCGTCGTAGTGCACGGAGCCGATCAGCGGCAGCCCCTTGCCGTCGATCGAGCTGCGGCCGTACGCCGTGAGCAGCAGCTCGAAGGTGGCGCCGAGTCCCGCGTACGCACGGTTGACGCTGGCGTCCTGAGTGGCCTCGTCGCCCTCGTCACGGACTTTGTGGCCCGGCAGGTCCGTGCCGTGGCGGCAGTCGTACAGGGTCCGGTGGGGCTTGGAGGGGACCGGGTCCGAGGTGCTGGGGACCTCCGGTGTGTAGGCCAGCGCGGTCATCCGGCGACGGTCGCGCCGGGCCGCGTCCGCCCGCAGGGTGCGGCGTGCGGGGCCGGCCAGGCGCGGGTCGTCGGCCTGGGACAGCTTGTCGAGGAGATGGGGCGGCACGATGGTGCAGAAGACGGGGTGGAACCCGTTGTTCGGTCGAGGCTGCATGCAAATGACTGTGGCACTCCGTGACCGGACTGTCACTGGTTGCGATGGTGATTGACGAAATAGAGTGATGAGTCACCGTTTTGCCCTCACGGTGATCCGATCCCGCATACTGATACGGACCCACGTATCAGGCGCCTCTCGGTTAGTCTTGCCGCATCATGCGTTTCGGGCTGCTCCTTCTTAGCTGCCGCGGCGAGGGCCTGTAGTCGTAGGCCGGCTCCCTCCCCGCGGAGTTCGCTGTTGCAGCGACACAGTCGGCCGCCCCTGCTGGACCTCCGAGGAGCCCTACGCCATGACTGCCGTAAATCCCGCTGCGAACGCTGCTGAATCCGTGAACGCCGACGACGCAGCCGCCCCCGTCAACGGGCCCACTCCGGTCACCAACGCGACGCAGCTCCAGAAGCCGTCCGGGATGCCGGTCCACAAGTACCGCGGGTACGAGGCGGTGGACATCTCCGACCGCACGTGGCCGGACAACCGGGTCACCCGGGCGCCCCGCTGGCTGTCCACCGATCTGCGCGACGGCAACCAGGCACTGATCGACCCGATGTCCCCGGCCCGCAAGCGCGAGATGTTCGACCTGCTCGTACGCATGGGCTACAAGGAGATCGAGGTCGGCTTCCCGTCCTCCGGCGAGACCGACTTCGCGTTCGTGCGCTCCATCATCGAAGAGGGCGCGATCCCCGAGGACGTGACGATCTCCGTCCTGACGCAGGCCCGCGAGGAACTGATCGAGCGGACCGTCGAGTCGCTGGTCGGCGCCCGCCGCGCCACCGTCCACCTGTACAACGCCACCGCACCCACCTTCCGCCGTGTGGTCTTCCGCGGCTCGAAGGAGGAGGTCAAGCAGATCGCGGTGGACGGCACCCGGCTGGTCATGGAGTACGCGGACAAGATCCTGGGCGACGAGACGATCTTCGGCTACCAGTACAGCCCGGAGATCTTCACCGACACCGAGCTGGACTTCGCCCTGGAGGTCTGCGAGGCCGTCTGCGACGTCTGGCAGCCGGAGGAGGGCCGCGAGATCATTCTGAACCTGCCCGCCACCGTGGAGCGTTCGACGCCGTCCACGCACGCGGACCGGTTCGAGTGGATGTCCCGCAACCTGAGCCGCCGCGAGTACGTCTGCCTGTCGGTCCACCCGCACAACGACCGCGGCACCGCAGTCGCCGCCGCCGAACTGGCGATCATGGCGGGCGCCGACCGCATCGAGGGCTGCCTGTTCGGCCAGGGCGAGCGCACCGGGAACGTCGACCTGGTCACGCTGGGCATGAACCTGTTCTCCCAGGGTGTCGACCCGCAGATCGACTTCTCGCAGATCGACGAGATCCGCCGCACGTCCGAGTACTGCAACCAGATGGAGGTCCACCCGCGCCACCCCTACGCGGGCGACCTGGTCTACACCGCCTTCTCCGGCTCCCACCAGGACGCCATCAAGAAGGGCTTCGACGCCATGGAGGCCGACGCCGCCTCCCAGGGGAAGACCGTCGACGACATCGAGTGGGCGGTGCCGTACCTGCCGATCGACCCGAAGGACGTCGGCCGCTCGTACGAGGCCGTCATCCGGGTCAACTCGCAGTCCGGCAAGGGCGGAATCGCCTACGTCCTGAAGAACGACCACAAGCTGGACCTGCCGCGCCGGATGCAGATCGAGTTCTCCCGGATCATTCAGGCCAAGACCGACGCCGAGGGCGGCGAGGTCACGCCGAACCAGATCTGGTCGACGTTCCAGGACGAGTACCTGCCCAACCCGGAGAACGCCTGGGGACGCGTACAGATCCGCTCCGGCCAGACGACGACCGACACGGACGGCAAGGACACGCTCACCGTCCAGGCGACCGTCGACGGCTCGGACACCGTGCTGACCGGTACCGGCAACGGTCCGATCTCCGCGTTCTTCGAAGCGCTGCAGGCCATCGGCATCGACGCGCGTCTGCTGGACTACACCGAGCACACGATGAGCGAGGGCGCGAGCGCCCAGGCCGCCTCCTACATCGAGTGCGCGATCGACGGCAAGGTGCTGTGGGGCATCGGCATCGACGCCAACACCACGCGCGCCTCGCTCAAGGCGGTCGTCTCCGCGGTCAACCGCGCGACGCGCTGACGGCTCCGCCGACCCTTCGGAGATACGTCCGAGAAGTCGCGGAACCACCCGGTTCAGGAGCCCCGTCCACCCGCCGAGGGTGGGCGGGGTTCGGCCATCTCCGGGTGTTGTGACATCCGGGATACTGACGCCACATCACGCATGTGGCTAACATCACGTCCAACGCGGCAATGTTGCCGGAGCGTTACGGAGGTGTGCGACGTGCGGTCAGCCAAAGGACAACGCGCCATAAGACTGCGTATCTGCGGCATCCGCACCGTATGGGACACCACGGGCGACGGCGAGTTCTTCTGCCCCGGATGCGGAGGCGACCGCAACTACCGGCGTCTCACCGGACGCAACCGCTTCACCGTGCTCGGCCTGCCGCTGCTGCGGCGCGGCGGCACCGGCCCCGTGATCGAATGCGCGGCCTGCCGGGCCCACTTCCCGACCGACACCCTCGAGCACCCCACCACCACCCGGTTCTCCGCCATGCTCCGGGAAGCCGTGCACACCGTCACCCTCGCCGTGCTCGCCGCGGGCGGAACCACCTCCCGTACGGTCCTGGAGGCCGCGGCGGCCACCGTCCGCGACGCCGGACTCGACGACTGCACCCAGGAACAGCTCTTCACCATCGTCGAGGTGCTCGCGGCGGACACCGGGCACGGCGATGGCACCGACCCCGCGGCCGAGGCCTGCGGCGCCGCCCTGGCCATCGAACTGCACGAGGTGCTGAAGCCGCTCGCCCCGCACCTGGCCGTGGCCGGACGCGAGACGGTCCTGCTGCAGGGCGCCAGGATCGCGCTCGCCGACGGCCCGTACAGCCCTGCCGAACGCGAGGTGCTGACGACGGTGGGCGGCGCGCTCCAGCTCTGCCCCGGCGACACCGCCGAACTGCTCGCGGCAGCCGCCCGCACGCCGTCGTAGGCCCCGGAGCCGCCGTACTCCCCAGGGAGTAACGGACGCCGTGGGCCACCCCCGGCAGTAGCGGTGATGTCCCTCCCGCGTGCGACGAATCGGCCTTCCCCGGACGGGAGTCTGGACTGGACCGACACCGTCCAGGAGGGGAGGGCCCCGTCATGAGGGCCGAAACGGAAATGAGCGACGGGCGACCGCAGCCCGGGCCCAGGTCACGGCTGCGCCAGGCGGTGCCCTGGGTGATCGTCGCCTTCTGGGTCGCGCTGATGGCCGTCGTGGGGCCGTTCGCGGGCAGTCTCGGCGACGTACAGCGCGACCGTGCCGTCGACTATCTGCCGGCGGGCGCCGACTCCACCCAGGTCGCGAAGATCCAGGACACGCTGCCCGGCGGCGAGTCCACCGACCTCGTCCTCGTCTACCACCGGGACGGCGGACTGACCGCGGCCGACCGGGCCACGGCCGGCGAACAGACCGCCGCGGTCGCACGCGACCACACACTCGTCTCCACCCCTCGGGGCATTGTGTCCGAGGACGGCACGACCCTGATGTTCCCGGTCTCCTCGACCGAGCCGGGCCAGGACGAGGAAGCCAGGGCCGCGTTCGTCGACGAGGTGCGAGGGACCGCCGAGGGAAGCGGTGGGCTGAGCGTCGAGGTCGGCGGCCCCGGGGCGCTGATGACCGACGCCCAGGAGGTCTACGGGTCCCTGGACGGTCCGCTGCTCTACACGACCGTCGCCGTGGTCGCGATCCTGCTGATCCTGATCTACCGCAGCCCGTTCCTGTGGCTGGTGCCCCTGATCGTCGCCGGGCTCGCCGACTTCCTGTCGATGGCGGTGGTGTACGGGCTCAACCAGGGCTTCGACATCACCGTCAGCGGTCAGAGCTCGGGCGTGATGACGATCCTGGTCTTCGGCGCGGGCACCGACTACGCCCTGCTCCTCGTGGCCCGCTACCGCGAGGAACTGGGCCGCCGGGCACTGCCCCGCGACGCCATGGCCGCCGCCCTGCGCGGCTGCGGGCCCGCTGTCGTCGCCTCCTCGGGCACCGTCGCGGCCGGGCTCCTGTGCCTGCTCGCCGCCGACCTCAACAGCAGCCGGGGCATGGGCCCCATCGCGGCCGTCGGTGTGCTGTGCGCCCTCTTCGCCATGATGACCCTGCTGCCGGCGCTCCTCGTGCTCATGGGCCGCCGCGTCTTCTGGCCGCTCGTTCCCGCGTACGGCAGCACGCCCAGGCAGCGCCGGTCGCTCTTCGCCGCCATGGGCAGCTCCGCCGGACGCAGGCCGGTCGCCGTGCTCGTCTCCGGAGGGGTACTGCTCGGCGCACTCGCGCTCGGCGTGTTCAGCATGCCGGGCGACCTCAAACAGGAGGACTCCTTCACCACCAAGCCCGAGTCGATCACCGCGATGGAGACCCTCTCCAGCGCCTACCCCGAGCGCTCCACCCAGCCGATCACCGTGATCACCCCCACCGGCCGGGCGGACGACACGCTGGCCGCGGCCCGTACGACCGACGGCGTCGCCGCCGCCGAGCGCGGCCGCAGCGGCGGCGGCTGGACCGAGCTGTCCGTCACCGCCCAGGACCCGCCCGAGTCGGCAGGGGAGCAGGCCACCATCGAGGCCCTGCGCAGCGTTCTGGAGGGCAGTCACGTGGGCGGGCCCAGCGCCCAGCAGATGGACCTGGAGAAGACCAGCGCCCGCGACCTGAAGCTCGTCGTGCCGCTCGTCATCCTCTCCGTCCTGCTGATCCTGGTCGTGCTGCTGCGGAGCCTCGTCGCCCCGCTGCTGCTCGTCGCCGCCGTCGTCGCGGTCTGGGGGGCCTCGCTCGGTATCGCGGGACTCGTCTTCGAGCCGCTCCTCGGCCTCGAGGGCACCGACCCCGGACTCCCCCTGCTGTCCTTCGTCTTCCTGGTGGCGCTCGGCGTCGACTACGGGATCTTCCTCCTGCACCGGATGAGGGAGGAATGCCTCTCCGGAGCCGAACAGACGGCCGCCGCGCTCACCGCCCTGCGCACCACAGGCGGGGTCATCGCCTCGGCGGGGCTGGTGCTCGCCGCCACCTTCGGCGTGCTCACGAGCATGCCGATGACGGCCCTGGTCGAGATGGGCTTCGTCATCGCCGTCGGTGTGCTCCTGGACACCTTCCTGGTCCGCACCTACCTGGTGACCTCGGCGAGTGTGGCTCTGGGGCACCGGGTGTGGTGGCCGGGAGCACTCGGCCGCAGGCCGGCCGCGGACCGCCCCCGCACACCGGAACTCACAGCGACCCGCTGACGGGAACCGCGCAACTGACCGAGGATGGCAGCGTGTCCGCAACCCGAACCACGCGCCGCGGCGAGCGCGTCCTGGCCGTCGTCAACCGCGACCCCATGGACGCGCCGCACAAGCTGCGCACCGACGCCCTCATCGCGGGGGGCGCCGGTGCGCTGTCCGTCGTGCTCGGGCTCGTCACCGACGACGGAAGGGCCCCCGACGCGGTCGGCTGGGCCCTGCTCCTGGCCAGTGCCGTGCCGCTGGTGTGGCGACGCAGCAACCCCGTCGTCGTCCTGCTCGCGATGATCCCGGTCCTCATGGCGTACCACGGGATGGACAACGCCCACACGGCACCGATGCCGCAGACCTTCATCGTGCTCTACACCGTGGCGGTGACCGGCCGTCCCCTGCGCACCCTGATCACCGGCGGCGTCGTGCTCGGCGCGATGGTGTCCGTCGTGTCGGCCATCGACGCCCACCAGGGGCTCGAACTGCTGCGGATCTCCGGCTGGATCATCGCCGTGCTGTTCTTCGGCGTGGACGTGCGGTTCTACCGCCGGTACGTCGCCTCCGTGGTGGAGCGCGCCGAACGGGCCGAGCGCACCAGGGAGGAGGAGGCCAGGCGCAGAGTCACCGAGGAGCGGCTGCGGATCGCACGCGACCTGCACGACCTCCTGGCCCACAGCATCACCGTCATCGGGGTGCAGACCTCCGTGGCCTCACACATCCTGACCGTCGACCCGGAGCGCCTGGACCGCGAAGCCGTCGCGCGGGCCCTCGACGACATCGCCGGGACCTGCAGGGAGGCCCGCGCGGAGCTGCGCACCACCCTCCAGGTCCTGCGCGCGGACTCCCACGAGAACGACGGGCCGCTTCCCGGCCTGGTCGCCCTGCCCGGTCTCGTACGGGCCGCCGAGGCGGCGGGAGCGACGGTGGAGCTCTCCGTACGGGACCCGGCGGAGGGGATCGCCCCGGCGACCGGTGCCGCCACGTACCGGATCGTGCAGGAGTCGCTGACGAACGCCGTGCGGCACGCGGGGCCGGGGGTACGGATCCGGGTCGCCGTGGGACCGGATCCCGGCAGTGGCGCCCTGCGGGTCACGGTCACCGACGACGGCGCGGGGCGGGAAAGCTCCGGGACGGGCGGCTCCGGGCCCGGATTCGGCATCGTGGGGATGCGGGAACGGGCACGCAGTTCGGGCGGCACACTGGCCGTGGGACCCCTTCCCGGGGGCGGCTTCGAAGTCGCGGCGGTGCTGCCGCTGCCCGGGCCCCGGGACGGCTCGCCGTCCGGACCGCACGACGCGGAGCGTGCGGCCGTCACCACCGACACAGGGGAGACCGCGCGATGATCCGGGTCCTGCTCGCCGACGACCAGACCCTCGTCAGGGCCGCCTTCGCGATGCTCGTCGGGTCCGACCCGGACATGACCGTCGTCGCCGAGGCCGGCACCGGCCTGGAGGCGGTCGAGAAGGCCCGCTCGGCACGGGCCGACCTCGTCGTCATGGACATCCGCATGCCCGAGCTCGACGGCATCGAGGCCACCCGCCGCATCGCCGCCGACGAGGACCTCGCCGGGGTCAAGGTGCTCGTGCTGACGACGTACGACACCGACGACCACGTCGTGGAGGCACTGCGAGCGGGCGCGTCCGGCTTCCTGGTCAAGGACACCCGGCCCGCCGAGCTCCTCGCCGCCATCAGGACGGTGGCCGCGGGCGAGGCGCTGCTCTCCCCGGGCCCGACCGCGCGGCTCATCGCCCGGGTGCTCAGCGCTCCCCGGCCGCCGGTCACCGCGGCGACCGGCGGCCCGGACCGTCTCTCGGACCGCGAGCGGCAGGTTCTCGGCCTCGTCGCGCGCGGACTGAACAACACGGAGATCGCCGAGACCCTGGGGCTCAGCCCGCTCACCGCCAAGACGCATGTGAGCAGGATCATGGGCAGGCTGGGCGCCCGGGACCGGGCACAACTCGTGATCATCGCCTACGAGTCGGGCCTCGTCGTACCCGCGGGCCACCAGGAATGAGGACCGCCGACGGACCGCCGTCCCGGTGGGCGACAATGGGCGCATGAGCTTGTTCCGGGACGACGGCGTCGTGCTGCGTACGCAGAAGCTGGGCGAGGCCGACCGGATCATCACGATCCTGACCCGCGGCCACGGGCGGGTGCGTGCCGTCGCGCGCGGGGTGCGGCGCACCAAGTCCAAGTTCGGGGCGCGGCTCGAACCCTTCTCCCACGTGGACGTGCAGTTCTTCGCACGCGGCAGCGAACTGATCGGCCGCGGTCTTCCCCTGTGCACCCAGAGCGAGACGATCGCCCCGTACGGCGGCGGCATCGTCTCCGACTACGGCCGCTACACCGCGGGCACCGCGATGCTGGAGACCGCCGAGCGCTTCACCGACCACGAGGGCGAGCCCGCGGTCCAGCAGTACCTGCTGCTGGTGGGCGGGCTGCGCACCCTCTCGCGGGCCGAGCACGCGCCGAACCTCATCCTCGACGCGTTCCTGCTGCGTTCCCTCGCCGTCAACGGCTACGCACCCAGCTTCGACGACTGCGCCAAGTGCGGAATGCCCGGTCCGAACCGGTTCTTCTCCGTCGCGGCGGGCGGCGTCATATGCGGCGACTGCCGGGTACCCGGCAGCGTCGTACCCTCAGCGGAGGCCCTCGAGCTGCTGAGCGCACTGCTCACCGGCGACTGGGAGACGGCGGACGCGTCCGAGGCGCGTCATGTCAGGGAGGGCAGCGGGCTGGTGTCCGCCTACCTGCACTGGCATCTGGAGCGCGGGCTGCGCTCGCTGCGGTACGTAGAGAAGTGACACAGGGAGACGAGAGAGCTCATGGCAGTACGCGGGATTCTCGGTGGCCGTAGCCGGCGCGAGTACAAGACCCCCGAGCCGCACCCCTCCGGCGCCACCCCGCCGAAGATCCCCGGCGACCTGGTCCCCAAGCACGTCGCGGTCGTGATGGACGGCAACGGCCGCTGGGCCAAGGAGCGGGGCCTCCCGCGCACCGAGGGCCACAAGGTCGGCGAGGGCGTCGTCATGGACGTCCTCAAGGGCTGCATCGAGATGGGCGTCAAGAACCTCTCGCTGTACGCCTTCTCCACCGAGAACTGGAAGCGCTCGCCGGACGAGGTGAAGTTCCTGATGAACTTCAACCGCGACGTCATCCGCCGCCGGCGCGACGAGATGGACGAGCTCGGCATCCGGATCCGCTGGGTCGGCCGCATGCCGAAGCTGTGGAAGTCCGTCGTCCAGGAGCTCCAGGTCGCCCAGGAGCAGACGAAGGACAACGACAGGATGACGCTGTACTTCTGCGTCAACTACGGCGGCCGGGCCGAGATCGCCGACGCCGCGCAGCGCATCGCGCAGGACGTCGCGGCAGGGAAGCTCGACCCGTCGAAGGTCAACGAGAAGACGTTCGCGAAGTACATCTACTACCCGGACATGCCGGACGTCGACCTCTTCGTGCGCCCCAGCGGCGAGCAGCGCACGTCCAACTACCTGATCTGGCAGAGCGCGTACGCCGAGATGGTCTTCCAGGACGTCCTGTGGCCGGACTTCGACCGCCGTGACCTGTGGCGCGCCTGCCTGGAGTTCGCCCGGCGCGACCGCCGTTTCGGCGGGGCCGAGGAAGAGGCGGCGACCGGACAGGGCCCGGCCGTCTGACCGGTCTGTACGATCATGGCCCGTCGAGCAGGGGGAGGGGCCGTGCCGCAGGAACCGGACGTCGTGGAGCGGGGGGCGGTCGAGCTGAGATTCCGGCTGACCGCCCGGGACTGCACGAGCGCGCTGCGCGCCCGCGGCAGGGTCAGCGCGGAGGGCCAGACGTCACCGGCTGCTCGGATGGCTGCTGCTGGCGCTGGCGGCCCTGCTGGTGGCACTGGAGGCGGGCCTCGGCGTCGACTTCCCGCTGCCGATGTACGCGCTGGCGGGCATCACCGGCCCGCTGATGTTCCTGGCTCCATGGCTGACGGCCCGTCAGGTGTGGGGTTATGTCAAGCGGCAGGGCGAGTCCCGCGTCCGGGTGGACGAGGACGGCCTGACCGTGACCATGGACCACTCCAGCGGCTCCGTCGGCTGGGCCGCGCAGCCGCGGTACCTGGAGACCGACGAGCTCTTCGTCCTGCTCAGTGACGACCGCAACGCCACCGCGGTGACCCTGATCGCCAAACGCGGGGCCGACGGCCCGGCAGCGGTCGACCGGCTGCGCGGGATACTCGACCGCCACCTGACGAGGGTCTGAGTCCTCCGGGAGCCCCGGTAGACCTCCGGGGCGGACGGCCTACTCGGCGGGTGACGCGCACTCCGCGCAGGTGCCGAAGATCTCCACCGTGTGGGCCACGTTCACATAGCCGTGTTGCGAGGCGATCGTCTCGGCCCACTGCTCCACGGCAGGTCCCTCGACCTCGACGGCCTTGCCGCAGATCCGGCACACCAGATGGTGGTGGTGGTCCCCCGTCGAACAGCGCCGGTAGACGGCCTCGCCGTCCGTCGTCCGCAGGACGTCGACCTCGCCCGCGTCGGCGAGGGACTGCAGGGTGCGGTAGACCGTCGTCAGCCCGACCGAGTCGCCCCGGTGCTTGAGCACATCGTGCAGGTCCTGGGCGCTGCGGAACTCGTCCACCTCGTCCAGCGCCGCGGCGACCGCCGCCCGCTGCTTGGTGGACCGGCCGCGTACCGGGGCCGCGTTCGTGCCACTGATCGGCGCCGTGGCCACAGGTGCCTCCTCATGTCGCCCGTACGTATGTCGGGCCATTGTGCCAGCCCGTACCGGCGGCACGGTCGACACATCAGACATGGACGTCGTCCGTGGCCGTGCGGGCCTTCGGTACCTCCAGGGTGCACTCGGACCCGTCCGCTCCGCGTTCACGGGCGCGTCTGCGGGCCAGCGGTGCGGCGAGCGCGGTGAGCGCGATGAACACGGCGATGGCCAGCAGCACGATCGTCGCGCCGGGCGGCACGTCCTGGTAGTACGAGGTCACCGTGCCGGTCAGGGTCACGGCCGTACCGATGACGACGGCCAGGACGAACGTCACCTTGAAGGACTTCGAGATCTGCTGCGCCGCCGCGACCGGGACCACCATCAGCGCGCTGACCAGCAGCAGACCGACGACCCGCATCGCCACGGTGACCGTCACCGCCGCCGTCACGGCGACCAGCAGGTTGAGCGCCCGCACCGGAAGACCGGTGACCCGGGCGAACTCCTCGTCCTGGCTGACCGCGAACAGCTGCCGCCGCAGCCCCACCGTCACCAGCACCACGAAGGCGGCCAGCACGACGATCGCGCGGACGTCCTCCTCGGAGACCGTCGACAGGGAGCCGAAGAGGAACGAGGTGAGGTTGGCGTTGGAGCCGGTGTCGGACAGGTTGATCAGCATCACCCCGCCCGCCATGCCGCCGTAGAACAGCATGGCCAGGGCGATGTCGCCGCGGGTGCGTCCGTACCAGCGGATCAGCTCCATGACGACCGAGCCCGCGACGGCGACGAGCGTGGCCATCCAGATGGGGCTGGCGGAGAGCAGGAAGCCGAGACCGACACCGGTCATCGCGATGTGCCCGATGCCGTCGCCCATCAGGGCCTGGCGGCGCTGGACCAGGAAGATGCCGATGGCGGGGGCGGTGATCCCGACCAGGACGGCCGCGATCAGGGCCCGCTGCATGAAGGGGGGTGTGAGGAATTCCATGATCAGGTCAGCAGTCCCGTCCGGACGGGCTCGGAGGCCGCGTGGGGGTGTACGTGGTCGTGGCCGGGCAGCGCGTGCTGGCCCAGGGCCTCGGGGGGCGGTCCGTCGTGCGTCACGCAGCCGTCGCGCAGCACGATCGCCCGGTCGATCAGCGGCTCCAGCGCGCCGAGCTCGTGCAGGACGAGCAGCACCGTCGTACCGGCGGCGACCTGCTCGCGCAGCGTCGCGGCGAGGATCTCCTGGCTGGCCAGATCGACGCCTGCCATCGGTTCGTCCATGATCAGCAGTTCCGGCTCGGCGGCCAGCGCGCGGGCGATCAGGACCCGCTGGTGCTGCCCGCCGGAGAGGGCGTTCACGGAGTCCTTGGCCCGGTCGGCGAGTCCGACGAGCTCGATGGCACGGTCGACGGCCGCCCGGTCCGCCTTGCCCGGCAGCCTCAGCTTCGTACGCGACAGGCGCCCGGAGGAGACGACCTCGCGGACCGTGGCGGGGACGCCGCCGGCCGCCGTGGTGCGCTGCGGTACGTAGCCGACGCGGGACCACGCGCGGAAGCGGCGCAGCGGGGTGCCGAACAGTTCGACGGTGCCGCCGGTGAGCGGGACCTGGCCGATGACGGAGCGCACGGCCGTGGACTTGCCCGATCCGTTGGCGCCGAGCAGCGCGGCGACCTCACCGCGCTGAACGGTGAGATCGACGCCGCGCAGCACGGGGCGCGCACCGAGCGTCGCCGTGGCTCCGCGCATGCTGATCACGGGTTCGGGCTTGCTGGGCTCGGGCATGAGCGCCTCCGATGCGACTGGTACGGGCGGGGTGGGGGTCACTTCGCGCCGAGAGCCTTCTGCAGCGCGGCCAGGTTGGACTTCATGACCTCGAGGTAGTCAGCGCCCTTGGAGGAGTCGGTGATTCCCTCCAGCGGGTCCAGGACGTCGGTCTTCAGTCCGAGGTCCTTCGCCAGCGTCTTGGCGGTCTTGTCGCTGGCGAGCGTCTCGAAGAACACGGTGGTGGCCTTGTTCTTCGACGCGACGGAGTGGATCTCGTTGATCCGGGCGGGGCTGGGCTCGGCCTCGGGGTCGATGCCGGCGATGCCCTCCTGGGTGAGGCCGTAGCGCTCGGCGAGGTATCCGAAGGCGGAGTGGGTGGTGATGAAGGTCTTGGTCGCCGTGTTCTTCAGCCCGGTTTCGTAGGCCGTGTTCAGCGCGTTCAACTCGGTGACCAGGGCGTCCGTGTTCTTGCGGTAGTCCGCGGCGTGGCCGGGGTCCGCCTTCTCCAGGGACGTGCCGACACCCTTGGCGACCTCCGCGTACTTCACCGGGTCCAGCCAGATGTGCGGGTCGGCGCCCGCCTCCTCGCCCTCGTGAGCGTGCTCCTCGCCCTCCTCGTCGCCGTGGTCGTGACCCTCGACCTCGGCGCCGTGGTTCTCGAGCGTGGTGAGCTCCGCCGCGTCCACGGTGTTCTCGACGCCGGCCTGGCCGACCGCGTCGTCGACGGCCGGCTGGACGCCCTTGAGGAACAGGATGTAGTCGGCGTCGCTCAGTCCGCCGATCTGGCGCGGGGTGAGGTCCAGGTCGTGCGGCTCGACGCCCGGCTTCGTCAGCTGGGTGACCGAGACGTGCGTTCCACCGATCCTCTCGGCCAGGAACTGCATCGGGTAGAAGGACGCCACCACGTTCAGCTTGTCGCCGCTCGCATGGTCGGCCGCGTCGGAGGAGGAGCATGCGGAGAGCGCGGTGAGGCCGAGGGCGACTGCTCCGGCGACGGCGGTCGTGGGTATGAGGCGGCGTACGTTCATGACAGTCATTTTCAACAAAAGTGGAAACGATTGTCAACAAGGCCGATGAGATGCCCGGATCACAGTCCGGATCCCGTTAACCCCCTGCCGATTTGATCCAAGGGGTGCGCCCGCCGGTAATCTGAAGCATTCGCCATCCCTCGCCGTCGCAATGAAGAGAGCACCGTGGCCGCCGACAAGATCGACACCATCGTCAGCCTGAGCAAGCGCCGTGGCTTCGTCTACCCCTGCAGTGAGATCTACGGGGGCCAGAAGGCCGCCTGGGACTACGGGCCGCTGGGCGTCGAGCTGAAGGAGAACCTCAAGCGCCAGTGGTGGCGCTACATGGTCACTTCGCGCGAGGACGTGGTCGGCATTGACTCCTCGGTCATCCTGGCCCCCGAGGTCTGGGTCGCCTCCGGCCATGTCGCCACCTTCTCCGACCCGCTCACCGAGTGCACCTCCTGTCACAAGCGCTACCGCGCCGACCACCTGGAGGAGGCGTACGAGGAGAAGCACGGCAAGCCGCCCGTCAACGGCCTGGCCGACCTCAACTGCCCCAACTGCGGCAACAAGGGCACGTTCACCGAGCCCAAGCAGTTCTCGGGCCTCCTCTCCACGCACCTCGGCCCGACCCAGGACTCCGGCTCCGTCGCCTACCTGCGTCCCGAGACCGCCCAGGGCATCTTCACCAACTTCGGTCAGGTGCAGCAGACTTCGCGCAAGAAGCCGCCGTTCGGCATCGCGCAGATGGGCAAGTCCTTCCGGAACGAGATCACTCCGGGCAACTTCATCTTCCGCACGCGCGAGTTCGAGCAGATGGAGATGGAGTTCTTCGTCAAGCCGGGCGAGGACGAGCAGTGGCAGGAGTACTGGATGGAGCAGCGCTGGAACTGGTACACCGGCCTGGGCATGCGCGAGGAGAACATGCGGTGGTTCGAGCACCCGCAGGAGAAGCTCTCCCACTACTCCAAGCGCACCGCTGACATCGAGTACCGCTTCCGCTTCGGCGGCAGCGAGTGGGGCGAGCTCGAGGGCGTCGCCAACCGCACGGACTTCGACCTGAAGGCGCACTCCAAGGCCTCCGGTACGGACCTGTCCTACTTCGACCAGGAGAAGGGCGAGCGCTACACGCCGTACGTCATCGAGCCGGCGGCCGGTGTCGGCCGTTCGCTGCTGGCCTTCCTCCTCGACGCCTACAACGAGGACGAGGCCCCCAACGCCAAGGGCGTCATGGAGAAGCGCGCCGTGATGCGTCTCGACCCGCGCCTGGCGCCGGTCAAGGTCGCGGTCCTGCCGCTGTCCCGCAACCCGCAGCTGTCGCCCAAGGCCAAGGGCCTCGCCGCGGACCTGCGGAAGAACTGGAACATCGAGTTCGACGACGCGGGCGCCATCGGCCGCCGCTACCGGCGTCAGGACGAGATCGGTACGCCGTTCTGCGTCACCGTCGACTTCGACACCCTCGACGACAACGCGGTGACCGTGCGCGAGCGCGACACCATGAAGCAGGAGCGCGTCTCCCTGGACCAGATCCAGGGCTACCTCGGCTCCCGCCTGCTGGGCTGCTGAGCGCGCGCAGCTTCATAACGAAGCCCCCGGTTCCCGCGCAGGGAGCCGGGGGCTTCGTGCACACTGGGCGCACTCGTCCACAGGAGGCCAGGATGCCGTCCATGACCACGAGCAAGGTCAGCAGATGGGACCAGCACGGACGTGAACACGTGGTCCACGTCCGGAAGTCGGGGATGCAGAGGCAGCTGACCTGCGACACCTGCGGGTGGCGCAAGGGCGCGCAGTTCCTGCCGTGGCTGAAGGCCGAGGAGCACCTCGCCGAGTCCCACCAGGCGACGGTCGACCCGAGCGCCTGATCCGGGTCCCGCCCCGCGGCCGAAAATCGGGTGATGAGTCGCTCCGGGCCGGGGTACCTTTTTCGGTATGTCTTCGTTCTTCCAGATCTACGAGTGAGAGCGCGACGGGCCCGCGGGCCCGTCGCCCACCGAATCGATCCCTGAGATCGCTGATCTCTTCAGACTCACTTCTCACCACGAATGGGAGAACCCCGTGGCCAAGAGCCGCAACAACCTCCTCGGTGTGGGCGGACAGCGCAAGAAGCTGTCCCGCGCCGAGCAGCAGGGCGCGGGCCCCGCGCGCAACGCCGACCGCCGGACCGCGGCCGAACAGAAGCAGGAGCTGGTGCGCAAGATGCGTGAGCGCGCCGAGGGCTCCGGCTCCGCCCAGGCCGACGCCTCCCCGGAGCAGGACGGCCAGTCGGCACAGAGCTGACACACCGGTACGACAGTGGGCCCGGATCACCACGGTGATCCGGGCCCACCTCGTTCCTCACCCGACGGCACGGGGCAGCCGCAGGCTCAGCAGGGTCGTCAGCACGACCGCCGCCAGCTGCACCAGCAGCGTCGCCACGAGCGCGTCGCGCATCCCCGCACCCGGCGCCAGCGCGAGGAACAGCGTCCCGAGCGTCGCCACCCCCAGCGCCAGTGCGGCCTGCTGCGTCGTCGTCATCACTCCGCCGCCCACCCCGGCCCGCTCGGCGGGTACGTCGGACAGCACGATGCGGAACAGGACGGGCAGCTGCAGCCCCTGCCCCAGCCCGGCGGTCGCGACACCCGGCAGCAGCCCCAGCAGTCCGAGGTCCGGCCAGCCCCGCCACACGGCGAGCGCCAGCACCACGACGCCCACGCCCTGGATGATCCCGCCGGCCGTCACGACCCGGCTGCCGAACCGGCGTACCAGCCGGGGACCGGCCAGCGAGGCCGCGAAGAAGGCCGCGGCCATGGGCGCCAGCGACAGCCCCGCCGCCGCCGGGCCCATCCTCAGCCCCTGCTGGAGGGCCACCGCGATGACGAACATGAAGCCGCCGAAGCCGATCGAGAACGGCACCACCAGAGTCAGACCGCGCCGCAGCGACTCCAGCCGCAGCAGGCTCGGCGGCACCAGCGGGATCTGCCCGCGCGCGTCGGCCCGCTGCTCCACGCGGTAGAAGGCGAACGCGGTGAAGGGGAACAGCGCCAGCGAGACCCAGGTCCACAGCGGCCAGCCCGCCGCACGCCCCTCGGTCAGCGGGGCCAGCAGCGTCACCAGCGACAGGGCCAGGAGCAGCGTGCCCGGTACGTCGACGGGGGCGGGCCGTTCCGAGCGGGTCTCCGGCACGGAGCGGGCGGCCAGGACCAGACCCACCACGGCCACCGGCACGTTCACCAGGAACACCGACCGCCAGCCCGCGCTCTCGCCGAACACCGACGACAGCGGGGCGGCGGAGACGAGGACGCCGCCGAGGATCTGGCCCGCGACCATCGACAGGCCGGCCGTCGCCCCGTACAGGCTCATGGCCCGGGCCCGGCGGTGTCCCGCGGTGGCCGCCTGGATGGTGGCGAGCACCTGCGGCAGCATCAGCGCCGCGGCGGCACCCTGCGCGACCCTGGCCCCGACGAGCGTCCAGGCGTCCGGAGCCAGCCCGCAGGCGAGCGAGGTGAGCCCGAAGGCCGCCATTCCGATGAGGAAGAGCCTGCGCCGCCCCGCCATGTCGCCCAGTCGCCCGCCGAGGACGAGCAGCACGGCGTACGAGAGCCCGTACCCGGCGACGACCAGTTCCAGCAGGGCGGGGCCCGCGGCCAGGTCGTGGTCGATGGTGGGCAGGGCGACGTTGACGATGAAGAAGTCGATGAGGGGCAGCGCCGCGCCGAGCAGCACCGTGAACAGACCGAGCCGGCCGAGCACGGGCGTGGTGTGGTCGTGCCGCCCCACGGGTGTGCCGGTGGCGGCGGGTGTCTTGGTCAGTACAGGGGATTCACTCACGTCAACGACGATGGACCTGATCCCAGCCTGGTACCAGAGTGTCTTTATCCTGGTAGAAGCAGCACCTGGCAGACCGCCGGGCCGTTCGGCACGCTGGGGGTATGACGATGGTGACCGAGGCTCCCGAGACCGACATCAGGCGGCACGAACTCGCGGGGTTCCTGCGCAGCCGCCGTGAGCGGATCACCCCCGAGCAGGCGGGCCTGCCCCGCGGCCCCCGCAGGCGCACCCCCGGCCTGCGCCGCGAGGAGGTGGCACAGCTCTCCGCCGTCGGGGTCACCTGGTACACGTGGCTGGAGCAGGCCCGCGACATCCATGTGTCCCCGCAGGTCCTCGACGCGCTGGCCCGCGCACTGCTGCTGGACCCCAGCGAGCGCTCCCACCTCTTCGCCCTCGCCGGAGCCGTCGACCCCGCGCCGGGCTCCCGCTGCGCCGGAGTCACCCCGGCGCTCGAAGCACTGCTCACGCAGCTGGAGCCGTACCCGGCCTGCATCCAGAACAGCAGGTACGACATCCTCGCCTACAACCGCACCTACGGGCGGCTGCTGTGCGACCTGGACGCCGTCGCTCCCGAGGACCGCAACTGCATGCTCCTCGCCTACACCAACGAGGACTGGCGCGCCTCCGTGGTCGACCTGGCGGAGATGCGCCGGGTGATGGCGGCCAAGTTCCGCGGTGCCATGGCGGAGCACCTGGCCGAGCCGGCCTGGAAGACGCTGCTGAGCCGCCTGGAGGCCGCCTCCCCGGAGTTCGGCGAGATCTGGGCCCGGCACGAGGTCGTGGGCCCCGGAGGGCGGACCAAGCTGTTCCGCAACGCCCGGGTGGGGCTCCTCCGCCTCGACCACACCGACCTCTGGCTCGGCCCGTCGGCGGGCCCCCGCCTCGTGACGTACGTCCCCGCGGACGAGGAGTCCCGGCAGGGGCTCGAACGCCTGCTGGCCCTGTCTCCGGCGGCAGTCTGAACCGACGGCATCCCGAGCCCCGTCCCGCGTACGCGACAATGGATGGATGACCACGCTCGCCCCTGCCCTCCCGCTGCTCAGGATCGGCCCGCACACCGTGCAGCCGCCGGTCGTGCTCGCCCCCATGGCCGGCATCACCAACGCCCCGTTCCGCACCCTGTGCCGTGAGTTCTCCGGCGGCAAGGGGCTGTTCGTCAGCGAGATGATCACCACCCGGGCGCTGGTCGAACGCAACGAGAAGACCATGCAGCTCATCCACTTCGACGCGAGCGAGACCCCGCGCTCCATCCAGCTGTACGGAGTGGACCCGGTGACCGTCGGCAAGGCGGTCCGCATGATCGTCGAGGAGGACCTCGCCGACCACATCGACCTCAACTTCGGCTGCCCCGTCCCCAAGGTCACCCGCAAGGGCGGCGGCTCGGCGCTCCCGTACAAGCGGCCCCTGCTGCGGGCGATCCTCCGCGAGGCCGTGGCCGGCGCGGGCGATCTGCCGGTCACCATCAAGATGCGCAAAGGCATCGACGAGGACCACATGACCTACCTCGACGCGGGGCGTATCGCCGTCGAGGAGGGCATCACCGCCGTCGCCCTGCACGGCAGGACCACCGCCCAGCACTACGGCGGCACGGCGGACTGGGACGCGATCGCGCGCCTCAAGGAGCACGTCCCCGAGATCCCCGTCCTCGGCAACGGGGACATCTGGTGCGCGGACGACGCCCTGCGGATGATGCGCGAGACGGGCTGCGACGGCGTGGTCGTCGGCCGAGGCTGCCTCGGGCGGCCCTGGCTCTTCGGCGACCTCGTCAGCGCCTTCGAGGGGACGGAGACCAGGCAGGCGCCGGCCCTGCGCGCGGTCGCGGACGTCATGCTGCGCCACGCGACGCTGCTGGGGGAGTGGATCGGCGACGAGACCCGGGGCGTGATCGACTTCCGTAAGCACGTGGCCTGGTACCTCAAGGGCTTCGCGGTCGGCTCGGAGATGCGCAGGAAGCTGGCGGTCACCTCCTCCCTGGAGGAGCTCGGCGGCCAGCTGCAGGAGCTGGAGCTGGACCAGCCGTGGCCGGACGGCGCGGACGGCCCTCGCGGGCGTACGTCCGGCAACAACCGCGTGGCGCTGCCCGACGGCTGGCTCAAGGACCCCTACGACTGCGCGGGTGTGAGCGCCGACGCGGAGCTGGACACCTCCGGGGGCTGAGCACCGCAGCAAGGGGCACGGAGTGCCCAGCTTTCTGGCCCGCTCGTATGAGCGGGCTTTTGAGTGTGATCCGGCGAGATTCGACGCGTGGTGAGCGTGCGCGTGGCGTGCGAGCGGTCCTTCGACGGCCCAGGTTCACGCTCTGCGATAGCAAGATGATCGCTGGGTGACGGTTCGCCGTCTCTTCGGCGTCCGGATCATGACATCTGAGCGGGCTCGGGGGCGTGATTCTCGCCACCCTTGAGGATCGAGTGGCTCAGATGAGCACTCTTTCGCATGCTGTACTTCTCAAAGGATGGCACTGGGTGCCAGGCGACTTTACTTTGATCGATCGACACAACCGCTACTCTCTGTCGCCGAATGAGCAATTCTTGAGCGCTCTGGGTAGTGATTGGTTCAAGAGGTGAACGAGGACACCCGTCCGGCTGACCTCCCGCATCACTTTCGATCTGCTGGCGGACGGGTGGTTGAGACCTCATGACGCGCAAGTGGACGTACCGAGACACCTTCGATCTGGGTATGTTCCTCGCCGTCAGGGCAGCCACCGCGTCCTCGAGGAGTCGAGACCCGTGTCGGAAAACAAAGATCCCCAGAAGTTCGTCTACGACTTCACCGAGGGCAACAAGGAGCTCAAGGACCTTCTGGGCGGCAAGGGTGCAAACCTCGCCGAGATGACCAATCTCGGGCTGCCGGTCCCTCCCGGCTTCACCATCACCACCGAGGCGTGCAAGGTCTACCTCGACAGCGGTGACGAGCCGGCCGAGCTGCGCGACGAGGTCAGTGCGCACCTCACGGCGCTCGAGCAGCGGATGGGCAAGAAGCTCGGCCAGGCCGACGACCCGCTGCTGGTCTCGGTCCGCTCCGGCGCCAAGTTCTCGATGCCGGGCATGATGGACACGGTCCTCAACATCGGCCTCTCCGACGCCTCGGTCGTCGGGCTCACCGCCCAGTCGGGCGACGAGCGCTTCGCCTGGGACTCGTACCGCCGCCTCATCCAGATGTTCGGCAAGACGGTCCTCGGGGTCGACGGCGACCTCTTCGAGGAGGCGCTGGAGGCGGCGAAGGAGGCCAAGGGCGTCACCGTCGACGTGGACCTCGACGCGGGCGACCTCAAGAAGCTGGTCAAGCAGTTCAAGAAGATCGTCAACCGGGATGCCGGACGCGACTTCCCGCAGGACCCGCGCGAGCAGATGGACCTGGCCATAAAGGCCGTCTTCGACTCGTGGAACACGGACCGGGCGAAGCTGTACCGCCGCCAGGAGCGCATCCCCGGCGACCTCGGCACGGCCGTCAACATCTGCTCCATGGTCTTCGGCAACCTGGGTCCCGACTCGGGTACGGGCGTCGCCTTCACCCGTGACCCGGCCAGCGGCCACCAGGGCGTGTACGGCGACTACCTGCAGAACGCGCAGGGCGAGGACGTCGTGGCGGGCATCCGCAACACGGTTCCGCTCGCCGATCTGGAGTCGATCGACAAGGCGTCGTACGACCAGCTGATGAAGATCATGGAGACGCTGGAGACCCACTACAAGGATCTCTGCGACATCGAGTTCACCATCGAGCGCGGTCAGCTCTGGATGCTCCAGACCCGGGTCGGCAAGCGCACCGCCGGTGCCGCCTTCCGGATCGCCACCCAGCTCGTGGACCAGGGCCTCATCGACGAGGCCGAGGCGCTCCAGCGCGTCAACGGCGCCCAGCTCGCGCAGCTGATGTTCCCGCGCTTCGACGACGCGGCCAGCACCGTGCTCCTGGGCCGCGGCATCGCCGCGTCGCCGGGTGCGGCCGTCGGAAAGGCCGTCTTCGACTCGTACACCGCGGTCAAGTGGTCGCGGTCCGGCGAGAAGGTCATCCTCATCCGCCGGGAGACCAACCCCGACGACCTCGACGGCATGATCGCCGCCGAAGGCATCCTCACCTCGCGCGGCGGCAAGACCTCGCACGCCGCCGTCGTCGCACGCGGCATGGGCAAGACCTGTGTCTGCGGCGCCGAGGAGATCGAGGTCGACACCAAGCGCCGCAGGCTCACCGTCGGCGACACGGTCGTCGAGGAGGGCGACCTCGTCTCGGTCGACGGCTCCACCGGCAAGGTCTACCTCGGTGAGGTCCCCGTCGTGCCGTCCCCGGTCGTCGAGTACTTCGAGGGCCGCATGCACGCGGGCGCCGACGATGCCGACGAGCTCGTCGCCGCCGTGCACCGGATCATGGCGTACGCCGACCGGGTACGCCGTCTGCGGGTACGGGCGAACGCGGACAACGCCGAGGACGCCTCGCGGGCCCGTCGCTTCGGCGCCCAGGGCATCGGCCTGTGCCGCACCGAGCACATGTTCCTCGGCGAGCGCCGCGAGATGGTCGAGAAGCTGATCCTCGCGGACACCGACGACGAGCGAGAGGACGCCCTGGCCGCGCTCCTGCCGCTCCAGAAGGCCGACTTCATCGAGCTGTTCGAGTCGATGGACGGGCTGCCCGTCACCGTCCGGCTGCTCGACCCGCCGCTGCACGAGTTCCTGCCCGACATCACGGAGCTCTCCGTACGGGTCGCGCTCGCCGAGTCCCGCAAGGACGCCAACGAGAACGACCTGCGCCTTCTGCAGGCCGTGCACAAGCTGCACGAGCAGAACCCGATGCTGGGTCTGCGCGGGGTCCGTCTCGGCCTGGTCATCCCGGGTCTGTTCGCGATGCAGGTCCGCGCGATCGCCGAAGCGGCGGCGCAGCGCAAGAACGCGAAGGGCGACCCGCGCGCCGAGATCATGATTCCGCTCGTCGGCACGGTCCAGGAGCTGGAGATCGTCCGCGAGGAGGCCGACCAGGTGATCGCCGAGGTCGAGGCGGCCACCGGTACCGAGCTGAAGCTGACCATCGGCACGATGATCGAGCTGCCCCGCGCCGCGCTGACCGCCGGTCAGATCGCCGAGGCCGCGCAGTTCTTCTCCTTCGGTACGAACGACCTCACCCAGACGGTGTGGGGCTTCTCCCGCGACGACGTGGAGGCCTCGTTCTTCACCGCGTACCTGGAGAAGGGCATCTTCGGGGTGTCGCCGTTCGAGACGATCGACAAGGACGGCGTCGGCGCGCTCGTGCGCAGCGCCGTGGAGGCCGGCCTGGCCACCCGGCCGGACCTCAAGCTCGGTGTCTGCGGTGAGCACGGCGGCGACCCGGAGTCCGTGCACTTCTTCCACGAGGTGGGCCTGGACTACGTCTCCTGCTCGCCGTTCCGTATCCCGGTGGCGAGGCTCGAGGCGGGCCGCGCCGCTGCCGGTTCGAAGGGCAGCGACAGCCGCTGAGCGCACCACCGGCCGGCTGACACCTGCGACCACGACTCCGTGGCCGCCGGCGGATCATCCGTACCCTCACCGATCCGACGGCGGCTCCGGAAAACCCGGAAGCGGCGGCACCCTGTGCGGGGGTGCCGCCGCTTCGTCATTTGAATTACGTACCACTGAAGGTTGTTGAGGGTTGTTGCTTTTCTTCGTTCGGTGAGCAAATCCCTACCGAACGGACCGGGGTGCGGTCCATGGATCCCCACCCATGGACCGCACCCGGCTTACCCCCGTCGGGTACGGAGCCGCACCGTCGCACACCGCCGCCGAACAGGCAAAGCCCCCCACGGCCCTCACCCGCTCTTTCGGTGGCGCCGGATGCGTACCCGACGTCGTACAGCTTTTCGGTTGACGAGGATGCGGGCGAGACGTTTCAACTGTGGCCGAAACCCCGTGGTGACGTCCTGTGACGATATGCATACCCTTCGATGGGGGCGATTGCGGTTGCAACAGTGGGGGTTCGGTGCTTCGTATCCATGTGTCCGGAGAGGACCTTTCCCGAGTGCGGATGGCCGCCAGGCCGGACGCAATGTGGGAAACCATTCTCAGTTTTCACCGGTTGAGGGACAGGAGGGGTTCGTCGGTCTTCGGGAAATGGCGCAGTGAATCCCGGACCCGGTTGAACGGTGAAACGCGTCTGCTCTCCGCGGTCGTTCCGCCCCGCGGCTATTTCCCCGACTTCCTGACGCCGACCCTGGAAGTCGCCGAGCCATTCGGTCTGGACGCGGGAATGGAGGCAATGCGTGACACCCCGGTGGAACGCCTCCATGGCGAACTGGCCCTGCTGGCCGGAAACCGCCCCCGCCCGCAGCGGTCACCCGGCGGCGGCAGAACCCCCGCGGCCCTGCTGGACGCGCTCGCCGAGGGGCGTACGGAACCGCTGGGGCGCCTCATAACCGCCCTGCGCAGCTACCACCGCGCCGCAGTCGAGCCGTACTGGCAGCACGTCCGGGCGAGCGTCGAGGCCGACCGGGCCATCCGGGGCCGCGCCCTGCTGGACGGCGGCACGGACGAGCTCCTGTCCACCCTGCCGCCCATGATCCGCTGGCGGGAGCCCGTGCTCGAGGCGGACTACCCCGTGGACCGCGAGCTGCACCTGGACGGGCGGGGCCTGCTCCTGCAGCCCTCGTTCTTCTGCCGGGGCACCCCGGTCGTCTACCGGGACCCGAACCTCCCGCCGGTCCTCGTCTACCCGGTCACCCACCGGGCCGCTCCGGCCTTCGCCGAGCCGGGCCCCTGGCTCGGGCGGCTCGTCGGGCACACCCGCTCCGCCGTCCTGCGGGCCATAGGCAACGGCTGCACGACGAGCGAGCTGGCACGCAGGACAGGGGTGTCCCTGGCCTCGGCGAGCCAGCACGCCTGTGTGCTGCGCGAGGCCGGCCTGGTCCTGACCCTGCGCCACGGCAGCTCGGTCCTGCACACCCTCACCCCGCTGGGCGACTCACTGCTCAGGGGCGGTGCCCCGCTCGCGATGTCCTGACGGGCCCGACGTCCACGGAGCCGTCGCGGACCGGGCGGGCCGGCGTCCACGGAGCCGTCGCGGACCGGGGCGGGCCGCCGTCCCGGGAAGAAGACCGCCGCGAGCGATGAGTTCTGGCGGGCGCTGCCGTCTACCTCTCGAAAGCGCGCGAAACAGCGCCACGGAGCACGCGAAGTGCAGGGACGGAAGAGTGGAAATCATGCCTCAGCCTCAGATGATCTTCGTGAACCTGCCGGTCAAGGACCTGGAGACGACGAAGAACTTCTTCGGGAAGCTCGGCTTCGGCTTCAACCCGCAGTTCAGCGACGAGACGACGGCCTGTCTGGTCATCAGCGACACGATCTTCGCCATGCTCATCAGCGAGCCTCGCTTCAAGGACTTCACCAAGAAGGAGATCGCCGACGCGTCGAAGACGACGGAGGTCCTCATCGCCCTGAGCGCGGACAGCAGAGCCAAGGTCGACGAGATGGCGGACGCCGCGCTCGCCGCGGGCGGGTCGCCGGCCAACGAGCCCATGGACATGGGCTTCATGTACGGCCGTTCCTTCCAGGACCCGGACCACCACATCTGGGAGGTCGTGTGGATGGACCCGGCGGCGGCCGAGAGCGGCGGCCAGGCCTGATGGCCGGGGAGAACAGCCCCACGGCGCCGGAACGGCGACGTGGGGCCGGGGTCCTGCTCAGCCGCGGAACGGCCCCGTGACCTCGTACGTGATGCCGCCGGAGGAGCTCCCGCTCGTCCCGCGCTGCGAGGAGAAGTAGAGCCGCCTGCCGTCCGGGGAGAACGCGGGGCCGGTGATCTCCGAGCCGGACTGGCCGCTGACCCGCAGGAACGGTGCGACGGTGTCGTCCGGGGTGATCAGGCAGATCTCCAGGTTCCCGCCGTCCTCGGCGACGTACAGGTCGCCCGAGACGGACCGGGTGACGTTGTCCACGCCGGTCAGCGGGGCGCTGCCGCCGGTGACGAGCGAGTCGTCGTAGGCGAGCGAGATGCTGGACGCGTCGGCGTCGTACGCCCACACCCGGTTGTCGCCCTTGGTGGTGAACCAGCAGGTGCCCGCCGCGTAGAAGCAGCCCTCGCCGCCGTTGAACACCTTCGCGCCGGAGACCTGGTAGCGGGTCAGGGTCGGCGAGCCGTCCGGGTCGGGGACCGTCGTCCAGGTCACCGGGCCCGAGGTGCCGGAGCCCGCCACGAGGACCTGCAGGGTGCCGGCGGACAGATTGCCCCAGGTGGTCGGGCGGAAGCGGTAGAAACGGCCGTCCGTCTCGTCCTCGGTGAGGTAGATGTACCCGTGGTCGGGGTCGGCGGCAGCCGCCTCGTGCTTGAAACGGCCCAGGGCGGGCCGCTGGACGGCGGCGTTCACACCCCAGGGATCCGTCTCGTAGACGAATCCGCGGCTGACCTCCTCGCAGGACAGCCAGGTGTTCCACGGGGTCCGGCCGCCCGCGCAGTTGTTGTTCGTGCCGGACAGGATCCGGTAGGCGCCGGTGACGGTCCCGGAGGAGTTGAAGCGCACCGCGCTCGCCCCGCCGCCGCTGCCCGAGGAGACCTCGGCGTTGGAGACGTAGATCCAGCCGCTGCCGTCGGTGAACGTCGCACCGCCGTCGGGTGCGCTGTGCCAGGCGTACGAGGTGCCGGGGACGGTCTGCCCCGAACGGGCGATGATTCTGCTGGTGAAGCCGCTCGGCAGCAGGATGCCGTTGCTGTTGGCGGCCTGCAGCGCGCCGTAGGGGCCTGCGGCCGGCTGGGCGGGGTCCGCGAAGGCGGCACCCCGCCACAGGGTGCCGCCGAAGGCCGCCGCCGACGTACCGATCACCGCTGTGCGCAAGAAGGTCCGACGTTCCACGATCACTCCACGGGTGACGTGAGGGCCCGCCGGTCCGGTCGGCCCGGCGGGGCGAACGTCAGGACAGTAGAGGGACGCAGTTGACGGAGCGTCAACAGGCGGTGAACGGACCGGGATCAGTCCGCGCGGACCGCGAAGACCGACACGGTGATCTCGTCGTCGTCCAGGCAGGCGCCCGTCTCCAGGTCGAAGCGCTGCTTCAGCAGCGGCGACGCGACGAACGGCCGTCCGGCCGCGGAGCCGACCAGGCCCCGGGACAGGACGTACGCCCCGGTGAACGGGTCGCGGTTGTCGATCGCGTACGCGCGTCCCGCCCGGTCCACGAACAGGGCGACCTGCCGGCCGTCCGGGAGGAGGGCCGCCACACCGCGCCCCGGGGTCAGCAGGTCGCGGTCGCAGACCGTGAGCCAGCCGTCCCCGTCCGCGAGCTGGATCGTCCGGGTGTCCTGCGCCGTTTCCAGTGTCTGGGTCGTCATCAGGAGGGAGTCCCTTCGAGAGTACGGATGGCGAGTACGGGGCCCGCGAGGATGTCCAGGTCGGGCTTGACCTGGTCGCGCTCGGGGACGAACTTCACCGAGGGGTCGGGTGCGTCGGGGGCGTTGACGAAGGTCACGAAGCGTCGCAGCCGCTCCGGGTCGTTGATGGTCTCGGCCCACTCGTCGCGGTAGCCGCGGACGTGGTCGGCCATCAGCCGCTCCAGCTCGTCGCACAGCCCCAGCGAGTCGTGGACGACGACGTCCCGCACGTGGTCCAGGCCGCCCTCGATTCGGTCCAGCCAGGTCGATGTGCGCTCCAGCCGGTCCGCCGTACGGATGTAGAACATCAGGAACCGGTCGATGAGGCGGACCAGTTCGGCGTCGGACAGGTCCTGGGCCAGCAGGTCCGCGTGGCGCGGTGTGGCGCCGCCGTTGCCGCCGACGTAGAGGTTCCAGCCCTGTGCCGTGGCGATGATCCCGAAGTCCTTGCCGCGGGCCTCCGCGCACTCGCGGGCGCAGCCGGAGACCGCCGACTTCAGCTTGTGCGGCGAACGCAGGCCCCGGTAGCGCAGCTCCAGGTCGATGGCCATCTTCACCGAGTCCTGCACGCCGTAGCGGCACCAGGTCTGCCCCACACAGGACTTCACCGTGCGCAGCGACTTCCCGTACGCGTGCCCCGACTCGAAACCGGCGTCCACCAGGCGGGTCCAGATCAGTGGGAGCTGGTCGACGCGGGCGCCGAACAGGTCGATCCGCTGGCCACCGGTGATCTTCGTGTAGAGGCCGAAGTCCCTGGCCACCTCGCCGATCACGATCAGCTTCTCCGGGGTGATCTCACCGCCCGGGATGCGCGGCACGATCGAGTAGGAGCCGTTGCGCTGGAGGTTGGCGAGGAAGTGGTCGTTGGTGTCCTGGAGGGCCGCCTGCTCGCCGTCCAGGACGTAGCCGCTCGCACCCACCGTCGGAGCCAGCGAGGCGATGATCGAACCGACCGTCGGCTTGCAGACCTCGCAGCCGTCACCGCCCTTGGCCGCGTCGCGGCCGTGCGAGTCCAGCAGCCCGGCGTACGTCGTGACACCGAGGGTGCGGACGATCTCGTACAGCTCGCTGCGGGTGTACGCGAAGCAGCCGCACAGGCCCTGGTCCTCGGGCTGCGGCAGCAGTTGTCCGATGACCTTGACGCAGCTCCCGCAGCCCGTACCCGCCTTGGTGCACTTCTTCACCTCGGGCAGCGTGGTGTGCTCGCAGATCGCGCCCTTGGTCACGTTGTGGCAGGAGCAGATCACGGCCTCGTCGGGCAGCGAGGACGGGCCGAGCGTGACCGGGCCGCCCGCGCCTGCCGGCAGCACCAGCTGCTCCGGGGCGACCGGCAGGACCGTGCCGGTCATCGGCCGCAGCGTGCCGTACTGGTCGGCGTCCCCGACCAGGACCCCGCCGAGCAGCGTGCCGTCCCGGCCGATCACCAGCTTCTTGTAGACGCCCGAACGGGAGTCTGAATAGACCACGTCGAGGCAGCCCTCGGCCGCGCCGTGCGCGTCACCGAACGAGGCGACGTCCACACCGAGCAGCTTCAGCTTCGTCGACAGGTCGGCGCCGGTGAACGAGGCCGCGTTGCCCGCGATCACCTCGGCGACCGCCAGCGCCATCTCGTAGCCCGGCGCCACCAGCCCGTACACCCGGCCGTCCGAGGCCAGCGCGCACTCACCGATCGCGAACACGGAGCTGTCCGAGGTGCGGCACTCCTCGTCGACGATGATGCCGCCGCGCGGGCCGACCGCCAGGCCGCAGTCGCGGGCCAGCTGGTCCCGGGGGCGTACACCGGCCGAGAAGACGACGAGGTCGGTGGCGAGGGAGGAGCCGTCGGAGAGCGACATGCCGTTGACCCGGCCGTCCTCGCCCGCGGTGACCTCCTGGGTGCCGACGCCCGTGTGGACGGAGAGGCCCATGTCCTCGATCGTGCGCAGGAGTGCGGCGCCGCCGCCGTCGTCGACCTGGACCGGCATCAGCCGGGGCGCGAACTCCACGACGTGCGTGCTGAGTCCGAGGCCCTTCAGGGCGCCCGCGGCCTCCAGGCCGAGCAGCCCGCCGCCGACCACCGCTCCGGTCGTCGCGGTCTTCGCGTACTCCTCGATCGCGAGGAGGTCCTCGATGGTGCGGTAGACGAAGCAGCCCTCGGTGTCCTTGCCGGGAACAGGCGGCACGAAGGGGTACGAGCCGGTGGCCAGCACCAGCGTGTCGTACGAGAAGGTCTGCCCGGAGCGCGCGGTGACCGTGCGCGCCTCGCGGTCGACGCTCTCCGCCGGGTCGCCCACGTGCAGCTCTATTCCGTGCCGGGCCATGAAGTCCGGCTCGACGAGCGAGAGGTCCTCCGGCGTCTTCCCGGAGAAGTACGAGGTCAGCTGCACCCGGTCGTAGGCGGGGCGGGGCTCCTCGCAGAGGACGACGACCCGGGCGGTTCCCGCGGCGGCCGTCAGCCCGCGGTCGGCGAGCGCTTCCAGGAACCGCTGGCCGACCATGCCGTGCCCGACGACCACGATCGTCGGCACGCCTGCGGTGGGGGCGGTCGGGGGAGTGGACACCGGCATCAGAAGCCTCCGTCGTTGGTGAGCAGGTGGAGCAGGGACATGTCGGCGGGGAGGGGCACGTCGTCCTGCCAGGTCCGGGCGAGGGTGCCGACCGCGGCGAGGTCGCCGAACAGCACCCCGCCGGCCAGCCGGTCGCCCCGGACGACGACCGTGCGGTACGCGCCCCGGGTGGCGTCGGCCAGCCGGATCACGTCGTCGCCGGGCATCGGACGGGAGTCGCCGAAGGCCGCCAGGTCGAGACCGCCCGGAGCACCGGCGACACCGGCGGCGACAGGGACGGCGGCGGGGGAGCGCAGGGTGAGCCGGGTCAGGGCCCTGGTGCCCTCGTAGCGGGCGGAGCCGCCCGCCAGCACCCCGGCGAGCACATCCGCCTGTTCCAGCGCGGCTCCCGCCAGCCCGTACACGGTGCCGCGGTGCTCGGCACAGTCGCCGACGGCGTGGATGTACGGGTCCGAGGTGCGCAGTTCGTCGTCGACGACGACGCCCTTGCGGACGTCGAGCCCGGCCGCCTGTGCCAGACCCGTCCTCGGGCGGACCCCGCAGGCCAGCACCGTGATCTCGGCCTCCAGCTCGTAGCCGTCGGCGAGCTCCACGGCGCGTACCGCGGGGGTGGCACCGTCGGTGCAGCGCAGACCGCGCACCCGGCACTCGGTGTGAACCTCGACGCCGAGGGCCTCCAGATGGCGCCGCAGCAGTCCGGCCGACTCGGCGTCCAGCTGCCGCTCCATGAGGTGCTCGCCCTGCTGGGCCAGCACCACCTGGGCGCCGCACTCGGCCAGCGCACGGGCCGCGGAGACTCCGAGGAGCCCGCCGCCGATGACGACGGCGCGTACCCCGGGGCGTACGGCGGCGCGCAGGGCCAGGCAGTCGTCGAGGGTGCGGAAGGGATGCACCCCGTCCGGCAGCATGTGGCCGAGGCCCCGCAGCGGCGGAAGCACCGGGTTGGAGCCGGTGGCAAGCACCAGGCGCCCGTACCCGATCACGCTGCCGTCGTCGCAGTGCACCAGCCGGTCCTCCCGGTCGATCCGCACGACCCGCACCCCGCGCCGCACCTCGGCGGGCGGCAGCGCGATGACGTCGGGCTCGTACCGTCCGGCGAGCACCTCGGCGAGCAGCACCCTGTTGTACGGTGCGTGCTCCTCCTCACCGATGACGGTGACACCGGGGACCCGGGCGGCGAGCCGTGCGCCCGCCATCCCGGCGCCGATCACCACCACACGCGCCGTGTTCCCGCTCTGTGTCCTCATGACAAAGAGACTGCGGGGCCGGTGTTACCCGACCGCATCCCTCCTGTTTCCCGGGAGGAACCTTGCGCTCAGCGCGCACGGCCCCCCTCTGTGAGGGCCGGGCAACTGGTTGGACTGGGCACCTATCGCTTGCCTAAGGTCACGGACATGCCCGAGATAACCCTGACCACCCTCGTCCTCCTCTGCCTGGCCGCCGCCGTGGCGGGCTGGATCGATGCGGTGGTCGGCGGCGGGGGGCTCCTCCTCCTGCCCGCGCTGCTGCTGGGCCTGCCGAACGTTCCCGCCGCGCACATCCTCGGCACCAACAAGGCGGTGGCCATCGTCGGCACCTCGGGGGCCGCGGTGACGTACGTACGCAAGGCGCCGGTGCAGGTGGGGACCGCCGTACGGATCGGGCTGATGGCCCTCGCCGGGTCGATGACCGGAGCCTTCTTCGCCGCGGGGATCAGCAGCGACGTGCTGCGCCCGGTGATCATGGTGGTGCTGCTCGGTGTCGCGGCCTTCGTCATGCTGCGGCCGTCCTTCGGCAGTGCCGCGGCCGGCGACGGCACCGGCAGGAAGGTCACCCGGGCCCGTACCGTCACCGCGATCGTGCTGGTCGGCGGCGGTATCGGCTTCTACGACGGGCTGTTCGGACCGGGCACGGGAACCTTCCTGGTGCTGGCCCTGACGGCCGTACTCCACCTCGACCTGGTGACGGCGTCCGCCACCGCCAAGATCGTGAACGTCTGCACCAACGCCGGTGCGCTGGCGATGTTCGCCTACCAGGGCACCGTGCTGTGGCAGCTGGCCGCGCTGATGGCCGTATTCAATCTGGCGGGCGGCATGTTCGGAGCGCGCATGGCGCTCAGGAAGGGCAGCGACTTCGTCCGCGGGGTCCTGCTCGTCGTGGTGTTCTCGCTGGTCGCCAAGCTCGGCTTCGACCAGTGGTCGGCCTGATCACCTGGCAGGCCCGATCGCCGGATTGGCCCGGTCACCGCACTTCGGTGAGATGGGCGTACGCCACCACATTGCCCAGGTAGCCGGTCTGCGGCGAGAAGCCGCCGCCGCAGGTGATCAGCCGCAGGGACGCGTGCGGCGAGGCGCCGTAGACCCGCTGGTCGGGGAAGTCCTCGTTGTCGTACACCTCGATCGCGTCGACCGAGAAGACGGCGGTGCGGCCGTCCTTGCGGTCGATCTCGACCACGGTCCCCTTCTTCAGCGACCCGAGCGCGTAGAAGACCGACGGCCCCTGGGCGTTGTCGACATGACCGGCGACGATCGCGGTGCCCTTCGCGCCGGGCGGGGCGCCGCCCTTGAACCAGCCCGCGATGTTGCGGTTCCCGGCCGGCGGTACGTCGAGGCTGCCGTCCCGGCCTAGGCCCAGGCGCATCATGGGCGCGTCCACACCGATGCCGGGGATGCGGATGCGGACCGGTTCGGAGGGGCGCAGCGGTTCGGCGACCGCCGATCCCGGCCGGAGTTCGGGGCCCGCGGCGAAGGCTTCGGCCGTGGAAGGCTGGGGCGCGACGGTCCGGGTGGCCGCGCCGTTCTGGACGAGCCAGATGCCGCACAGCGCGGCGATGCCCACCAGCCATGCCCTGGACCTCAGGGTCGCCTTGTCCACGTCGTCGTCCTCGCGGTGTCGCCGTCAGCCGTCCTGCGCGCCGTCCGTGCGGCGCCGGCGCAGGAGCCAGACACCGCCGACGGCCGCGGCGCCGAGGACTCCGGCGCCCAGGGCGAGCTGGACGGTGTCGGGTCCGGCACTGCCGCCGACACCGGTGCTGACGTGCCCGGAGGGACGCTCGGGCCAGGTCCCGGGCGGGGACGCGGGCGGCTTGACGGGCGAGGGCTTCGTCCCGGGCGGCGGCTTGACGGGCTCGGGCCGCGGGCTCGTTCCGGGCCGCACGACCGTCCCCAGTTCGGTCTCCGTCAGTTCGGTCTCCGTCAGTTCCGTCTCGGTGAGATCGGTCTCCGCGAGCTCGGTCCCTGTCAGGTCCGTCTCCGTACCCGGGTCGGTGTCCGCCCCGAGTTCCGTCTGCGCCTTCGGGTCGGTCCCCTCTCCGGAGCCGGTCTCGGTCTCCGTCCCCGGATTCGTCCGGGGCGCCGGCCAGGCGGGCGACTCCGGCCTCGCCACCACGCTTTCGGCGTGCGCGGACGGGGCGGTGGCGAGGCCGAGCGCGACGGCGGTGAGGGCCGCGGCGGCGGTACCGGTCACGAGGCGGGCAGGGCTGCGCATGGGAATCCTCCGGGCAGGCGGGTGTGTCCCTCCGAGACAACGGGCGGCGCCCGCCCTCCGCCAGCTGACGCATGGTCAGTTTTCACTCGTACGGACCCGTCGGCCGCACCCGGCTGTCCGGCCCGGTGCAGGTCGTGGCGGTGATGCCGGCTACTGGGGCCTCCGGGTGCCGATCGAGTGACGCCGCGAACCGTGACATGTGACGCACATCACATGTATGGTCCTGGAAGACCCGGGCACAAGGTTCACACCCCCCACGGGACGGCGCCCCCCGCCGCCCCCACGGCAACCGCCCTCACCGGCCCAATCCCCCCTGGGACCGGTGGGGGCGGTGTCATGCCCCGTCCGTGGCGGACCAGGTGATGTCCGGAGGGCGTACGCGGGCGCACCGCGGCTGCCCCTTGGCGTCGGTCAGCCGCAGTCGCGCGGTGAGGTGCCCGGTCCGGGCGGCGGCTTCCAGGACGCTCACGTCGACATCGGCGATCATCAGTTTGGCGCGCCGGAACATACTGAAGACGCCGGACTCGTCCACGGTGCCCCAGGACAGGTAGACGAAGCGCCCGCCGAGCCGGTTCTGGATGTACGGCCCCGTGATCTCGATCCCGTCGGCGGTCCGGGTGGCGGTGCAGTCCAGTGTCCAGGTGGCGGAGTGGGCGTCGCCGGGATGCAGTCCCAGCAGCTCGTCGGGCCTGTCCTTGCGCTGCACGCCTACGTGGATGTTGTCGAAACCGGCGAAGTCGGTGCCCGGGCGGCAGGTGCGGCCGGGGAGTTCTGAGGCTTCGATGTGGATCTGCATGTCCCCATGCTCCTGCACCTGCCCGCCGGCGGTGCACGGATCGCCCCTCACGGTTCAGACGGTGGCCCGGGGGGCGTCCTCGTAGACCTGCCCCAGCTGCTTCATCAGCTCCTCGTCGACCGTGAAGGACATCTCGTCGATCCGGTGGACCGGCGCGATGCCCTGCGAGTTGGTGACGAAGGCCGCCCGGTAGGCACCCAGGCCCTCCAGCGTCACCGGGCGCCGTTCCGACGGCCTGCCGGCCTGCGCGAGGCCGCTCTCCAGGAGGGCCATGGTGATGCCGGTCAGTGCGGGAGCGTCCGGCCAGACCACCGAAGTGCCGTCCCAGAAGCCGATGTTGGTGATCGACCCCTCGGTCACCACGCTGCCCGGTGCGGTCAGCAACGCCTGGTCGAAGCCTTTCCGCTCGGCCAGCAGTCCGTAGTAGGTCTGGCCGAAGTCGCTCGTGCGCTTGATGTGGGGCGCGGTGCGCGCGTACGGCACGGACATCAGGCCCTGCGGTGCGGCCGACATCTGTGCGGGCGGCCGCACCGTCACCATCGGGGTCGTCGCCGTATCGCCCGGCGGGAGGAAGCCGTGCACCCGCACCGACGCGTCCCGTACCCCGGCGCCTTCGAGTGCGTGCCGGATCAGCCCGCGCACGTGTTCCCCGGCCAGGGGGAGGCCGAACAGTTCGCGGCTCGCCGAGTCCAGCCGGTCCAGGTGCAGGGCGAGCCCCCGCACCTTCCCGTCCCTGACCTGCATCGCTGTGAAATGGCCGTAGCCGGCGAACGCCGGGATCCGAAGGTCTTCCTCGGTGGCCCGGTGGCCGTTGATCTCGACGTACGGCACGGGTGCGGGAGTTGTCATGCGCTCCACCGTAGGCCGTGGCGTGCCGCGACTTGACCTCAATCATGGTTGAGGTGTGAGTCTGCGGTGCATGGACATCGACACGCCTGTTCCCACCGCGTCCGCCGCCCCGCTGAAGGTGGCCGTCATCCTCGGCAGCAACCGCGAGGGCCGCTTCGGTCCCGTCGTCGCCGGGTGGTTCCTCGACCGGGCCGCAGGCCACCCGGACATCGAGACCGACTTCATCGACGTCGCCGAATCGGAGGCCCCCTCCCCCCACCCCGGTGCCCGACTCGCGGACGTCGCACCCCGGTTGGCGCAGGCCGACGCCTTCGTCGTCCTCACCCCCGAGTACAACCACTCCTACCCGGCCCCGCTGAAGAACCTCATCGACCGGCACTACGCCGAATGGCAGGCCAAACCCGTGGCCTTCGTCAGCTACGGAGGAATCTCCGGCGGCCTGAGGGCCGTTGAGCACCTCCGCCAGGTCTTCGCCGAGCTCCACGCCGTCTCCGTACGCGACACCGTCTCCTTCCACAACGCGGGTGCGCTCTTCGACGACCGGGGCAGGCCCAAGGACCCGGCACCCTCCGACGCCGCGGCCAAGACGATGCTCGACCAGCTGGTCTGGTGGGGCCGCGCCCTGCGCGAGGCCAGGGAACGGCATCCGTACGGCGCCTGACCCGTCCGGGGACGACAATCGAGGGGCCCGTACGCCGTCGAGACCGAGGAGCACCGGGGATGACCGAGCCGGCATGGCTGACCGTACTGACCACGACGGACAGCGAGGAGAAGGCCCAGCTCCTGGCCCGGGGCGCCGTGGAGGCACGCCTCGCCGCCTGTGCCCAGATCTCCGCGCCCGTCACCTCCGTCTACCGGTGGCAGAACGCCATCGAGACCACCGAGGAATGGCAGGTGCTGTTCAAGACGAAGGCCGAGCGGTACGACGAGCTGGAGGCGCACCTCGTCGCGGCGCACGACTACGACACCCCGGAGGTCATCGCGACGCCCGTGGTGCGCGGCAACGCCCGCTACCTCGCCTGGGTGACGGCGGAGACGGCATCCGCGGCGGCCCTGTGACCGACGCGGTACTGCCGTTCTTCGTGTACGGCACGCTGCTCCCCGGCGAGCGCAACCACGACCTGTTCCTGCGGGGCCGCACGAGTGCGGAACAGCCGGCCCTGCTGCCGGGAGCCCTCCTCTACGAAGGCCCCGGATACCCGTACGCCATCGAGGGGCACGGCACGGTCCACGGCGCACTCGTGACCGCCGCGCCCGGATCGTACGGGGAACTGCTCGGGCTCCTGGACCACCTGGAGGAGTACCTGGGCCCGGACCACCCGCGCAACCTGTACGAACGGGTGGTCCGGCAGGTGGTCCCCGGGCCGGGACCGGCCGAGCCGGTCCGTGCCTGGGTCTACTTCGCCGCCACCGCCGTCACCCGCACCCTGCGCACGGGCGGGACGCCCATCCCCTCCGGGGCCTGGCTCACCCGGCGGCCTCCACCCGCACCGCGCACACCTTGAACTCCGGCATGCGCGACACCGGGTCCAGGGCCGGGTTCGTCAGGGTGTTGGCCCGGCCCTCGCCGGGCCAATGGAACGGAATGAACACGGTGTCCTGCCGGATCCCCACCGTGATCCGGGCGGGCGCGACCGCCCGCCCGCGCCGTGAGGTGACCGCGACCCGATCGCCCTCGGCCACCCCGATCCGCTCGGCGAGCCGCGGATGCAGCTCCACGAAGGGGCCCGGCGCGGCCGCGTTCAGCTCGTCCACCCGGCGGGTCTGCGCCCCCGACTGGTACTGGGACACGACCCGCCCCGTGGTCAGCACGACCGGGTAGGCGGCATCCGTCTCCTCCGCGGCCGGCCGGTGGGTGACCGCCACGAACCGGGCCCGCCCGTCGTCCGTCGCGAACCGTTCGAGGAACAGCCGCGGCGTACCGGCGTGCTCCTCGTCCGGACAGGGCCAGAACACCCCGTCCTCCGCCGCGATCCTGGCGTAGGTGATGCCCGCGTAGTCGGCGGGTCCGCCCGCCGAAGCCCGCCGCAGCTCGTCGAAGACCTCCTCCGGATCGGCAGGGAAGCCCTTCCCGTGCCCCAGGAGCCCGGCCAGGGCGTTCAGCACCTCCAGATCGCTGCGCACCCCCGGCGGCGCCGTGACCGCCCGCTGCCGCAGCAGCACCCTGCCCTCCAGATTGGTCGTGGTGCCGCTCTCCTCCGCCCACTGCGTCACCGGCAGCACCACATCGGCCAGCGCCGCCGTCTCCGACAGCACCACGTCCGCGACCGCCAGGAAGTCCAGGGACCGCAGCCGCTCCTCGATGTGCCCGGCGCGCGGGGCGGAGACGACCGGGTTGGAACCCATCACCAGCAAGGACCTCACGTCCTGCCCCAGCGCGTCCAGCAGCTCGTACGCGCTGCGCCCCGGCCCCGGCAGCGAGTCGGGGTCGACGCCCCAGACCCCGGCCACATGGCGGCGCGCGGCCGGATCGGTGAGCTTGCGGTAGCCCGGCAGCTGATCGGCCTTCTGGCCGTGCTCCCGGCCGCCCTGGCCGTTGCCCTGGCCGGTCAGGCAGCCGTACCCGGACAGCGGACGCCCCGCCCTGCCGGTGGCCAGGCAGAAGTTGATCCACGCGCCGACCGTGTCCGTCCCCTTCGACTGCTGCTCGGGGCCGCGCGCGGTGAGCACCATCCCGGTCTCCGCACCGCAGAACATCTCCACGGCCTCGCGCAGTTGCGGCACGGGCACCCCGGTGATGCGCTCCACCAGCTCCGGCCAGTGCGCCATCGCGCCCGCCCTGGCCTCGTCCCAGCCGTTCGTGCGGGTGCGGACGAACTCCTCGTCCACCCGCCCCTCCGCAACGACCAGATGCAGCATCCCGAGCGCGAGCGCCAGGTCCGTGCCCGGCCGGGGCGTCAGATGCAGATCGGCCTGCTCGGCGGTCCTCGTGCGGCGCGGATCGATGACGATCAGCCGGCCGCCGTTCTCCCGCAGCTCGGTCAGATAGCGCAGCGCGGGCGGCATCGTCTCCGCGAGGTTCGAGCCGACCAGGATCACGCACCCGGTCCGCGGAATGTCCTCCAGGGGGAACGGCAGCCCCCGGTCGAGCCCGAACGCCCGCTGGTGCGCCGCGGCAGCCGACGACATGCAGAAGCGCCCGTTGTAGTCGATCTGGGACGTGCCGAGGACGACCCGGGCGAACTTCCCCAGCGCGTACGCCTTCTCGTTGGTGAGCCCGCCACCGCCGAAGACACCCACCGAGTCCGCCCCGTGCGTGGCCCGTGTCCCGCGCAGCGCACCGGCGATCCGGTCCAGGGCCTCGTCCCAGCCGGCCGGCTCCAGCTCGCCGCTCACCTCGTCGCGCACGAGGGGCTCGGTCAGCCGTACACCGGCGGCGAGCACGGCGGGGGCGGTGCGCCCCTTGCCGCACAGGGCACCCCGGTTGACGGGGAAACCGGTGTGCTCCACGACCTCGGGCACGGCGCCATCGGTACCCGGTCGCAGTTTCATCCCGCACTGCAGTGCGCAGTACGGGCAATGGGTGGACGTCTCGGTGCGGGCCATACGCCCAGCGTGCGAGCCGGGTATTACGGACGCCGGTGCGTCCGGTTACGCCCCCGGTACACGCACCTCAGCCCCGGCCGCCCCCGGCGGTGAGGTCGGCGGCGAGCGCCTCCGTCACTCCGGGCTCGCGCGGCCCCAGGAAGTGCGGATCCGGTTCGAACACGGCGTCCAGGGCGGCCTTGCCCGCCGCGAACACCTCCCGCGTCCCGCCGTAGTACCAGGTCGCATCGTGTACGGCGTCGACCCCCACCCCGTACGCGTCGATTCCGGCGGTCCGGCACAGGGCGATCGCCCGGCGGATGTGGAAGCCCTGGCTCACCAGGACCGCCCGGTCGACCCCGAAGATCTTCTTGGCCCGGACACAGGAGTCCCAGGTGTCGAACCCGGCGTAGTCGCTGACGATCTGCCCGTCCGGCACCCCGCGCCCGGTGAGGTACGTGCGCATGGCATCCGGCTCGTCGTACTCCACCCGGCTGTTGTCCCCGGTGACGAGCACGACCTTCACCTTGCCGCTCCGGTAGAGCTCGGCCGCGGCATCCAGTCTGTGCGCGAGATACGGCGTCGGCCTGCCCTCCCACAGCCCGGCCCCGAACACCACGGCGACCTGCTGCGAAGGGGCGTCGGCCGTGGTCCGCACCCGGGCGTCCGCCGTGGCGTGCAGCCAGGTCGCGGGCGCCAGGGCCACCACGCAGAAGGTCATCAGCCCCTGCACCAGCCGCCGCTGCCCGCGCCGTGAGCGCGGCAGCCGCGGCCGCGCCGCCGCGAGCCACGCCGGAGCCGCCGGCCGCCTCAGTGACCTCAGCCGCATGAATCCCCCTGTCCGGTACCTGTTTTCTCATGTAACGGGACGAACAGGAGCGGCAAAGGGTTCGCCGAACGGGCCGACTGATGCGAAACGCCGGTGCTGACAGCGACCGCGCCCGGCCCGTGAGGCAGCGGAAAACCCCCGTCACCGGTGCGAAACGGCCCGGCAACGTCCGCCCGGCACCATCAGTCCATGACGGAGACGGCACAGGAACACCCTCGTGAGCCCCTGCCCCTCGACAGCACGGCGCAACTCCTGACCCGCATCACCTCACAGCTCGGAACCCAGCTCAGCCTCGTCTCCCTGAACGGAACCCGCAGGCCCATGCACCGCACCCGGAACGACGCCCACCGCGGCAACGAGCGCCCCCCGGCCCCCACCCTGGTCGCCGTCGCGCACGGCAGCCGGGACCCGCAGGCACTGCACACCGTCCAGGAGCTCCTGCAACGGGTACGGGACCTGCGCCCCGGCCTCGACGTACGGCTCGGGCACATCGAGCTGAACGAACCGCTGCTCCCGGCGACGCTGGACGGCATCCCGGCGGGCGATGCCGTCCTCGTACCGCTGCTGCTCGGCCGCGGTCACCACGTCCGGCACGACCTGCCGCTGGCCGCATCGGCGGCGGGCCACCTGCGCACCCGGATCGCCGCACCCCTCGGGCCGCACCCGATGCTGGTCGAGACGCTCTACGAACGGCTCGTCGACGCGGGCTGGCAGGACGAGGACGGCAGGAGCCGCAACGCCGCCGTCGTGCTCGCAGCGGCCGGATCGCGTGACCCGGACTCCGCCGTCGACACCCGCCGCACCGCACGCATGCTCAGCGACCGCCTCGGCGGAGTGCCCGTCGTACCCGCGTACGCGTCGGCTGCCACGCCCACCGTCCCGGTCGCCCTGCGCGCCCTCGCCGCACGCGGCCGGCACCGGGTCGCCGTCGCCTCGTACTTCACCGCACCCGGACGCTTCGCCACGGCGGCAGCCGCCGCGGCACCCTGGATCGCCTCCGCACCGCTGGGCGCGCACCCGTCCATGGCACGGCTGCTGCTGCACCGGTACGACCGGGTGACGGCCGAAGCATCCCTGGCGGGTGAGCGACTGCTGGCCTCGGCCTGAGCCCTCCTGTCGGCCCGGCCGTTTACTGTCGAGGTCATGGACGGTACGCACGACATCCGGGACACACAGGAGTACACCGCCACGCCCTACGGCACGGCCGACACCGAGCGCTGGGACACCGAGCCCGACAAACGGCCGGGCCGCACCGCCTTCCAGCGCGACCGCGCCCGGGTACTGCACTCCGCCGCCCTGCGCAGGCTCGCCGGGAAGACCCAGGTGGTCACCCCCGGCACCCGGGGCCACGCCTGGGACGCCAGCCCCCGGACCCGGCTCACGCACTCCCTCGAATGCGCCCAGGTCGGCCGCGAGCTGGGCGCCGCGCTCGGCTGCGATCCCGATCTCGTCGAGACGGCCTGCCTCGCGCACGACATGGGCCACCCGCCCTTCGGCCACAACGGCGAACAGGCGCTCAACGACTTCGCGTCGGACTGCGGCGGCTTCGAGGGCAACGCCCAGTCGCTGCGCCTGCTGACCCGGCTGGAGCCCAAACGGTTCGTCCGCGACACCCGCAGCGGCGAGCTCGTCAGCGTCGGACTCAACCTGAGCCGTGCCGCCCTGGACGCCGCCACCAAGTACCCCTGGCCCCGCGGCGGGCACCCGACCGACCCCGGCTCACCGAAATTCGGGGTGTACGAGGACGACCTGCCTGTCTTCGAGTGGGTCCGCAAGGGCGCACCGCAGGACCGCAAGTGCTTCGAGGCCCAGGTCATGGACTGGTCCGACGACGTCGCGTACTCCGTGCACGACTTCGAGGACGGACTCCACGCCGGGCACATCGACCCCAGTTGCCTCTTCGCCGAACCGGAGCGCAGGGACATCTGGGAGGTCGCCATCGGCCGATATGTTCCCGCGGACACCGACCCGCAGGAGCTCGCCGACGCCCTCGACCGGCTCGTCGCCCAGGACTGGTGGCCGCACGGCTACGACGGATCCGCCGTCGCCCAGGCCCGGCTCAAGGACGCGACGAGCCAGCTGATCGGGCGGTTCTGCCTCGCCGCCGAGTCCGCCACCCACGGCGCGTACGGACCGGGACGGCTCGGCAGGTACGGCGCCGAACTCGTCGTCCCGCCCGAGGTCCGCAACGAGTGCGCGGTCCTCAAGGCCGTCGCCGACCGCTACGTCATGCAGCGCGCCGAGCAGGAGGCCATCCGCGCCGACCAGCGGATCGTCATCGCCGAGCTCGCCGCCGCGCTCACCGCCCGCGCCCCCGAGGGCCTCGAACCACAGTTCCGTGCCCTGTACGGGGCGGCGCCCGACGACCGTGCCCGCAAGCGCGTCCTCGTCGACCAGATCGCCGCCCTCACGGACGCCTCGGCGCGCTCCTTGCACGTGACTCTCACCGGGGTTCGGCAGACTGGTCCACGACAGGGCACATGACACCTGGATGTGACCGATCGGGGTACACCCTCTTTCGCCATCACGCTGCGTGCGGGACGCTCGCAGGTGGCGGCGCCGCGCAGCACAGCACCGAGGAGGCATCAAGTGGTCGACGCAAACCGGACGTTCGTCATCGTCGGCGGAGGACTTGCAGGAGCCAAGGCGGCCGAGACACTCCGGGCGGAGGGCTTCACCGGCCGGGTGATCCTGATCGGCGATGAGCGCGACCATCCGTACGAACGGCCGCCCCTGTCCAAGGGGTATCTGGCCGGGAAGGAGGACCGGGACAGCGTCTTCGTCCACGAGACGGCCTGGTACGCCCGGGCGGACATCGAGCTCCACCTGGGCCAGGTCGTCACGTCCATCGACCGGGACGGCCGCTCCGTACAGCTCGGCGACAACACCGTCGTCCACTACGACAAGCTGCTGCTCGCCACCGGCGCCGAACCGCGCCGCCTCGACATCCCGGGCACCGACCTGGTCGGCGTCCACCACCTGCGCCGCCTCGCCCACTCCGACCGGCTGCGCAACGTGCTCGCCGCCCTCGGCCGGGACAACGGCCACCTGGTCATCGCGGGGGGAGGCTGGATCGGTCTGGAGGTCGCTGCGGCCGCCCGGGGCTACGGTGCGGAGGTCACCGTCGTCGAACCCTCCGCGACCCCTCTCCACCACGTCATCGGCCCGGAGGTGGGCCAGATCTTCACCGATCTGCACACCGAGCACGGCGTCCGCTTCCACTTCGGCGCCCGCCTCACCGAGATCACCGGGCAGGACGGACTGGTCCTCGCCGCCCGCACCGACGACGGTGAGGAGCACCCCGCCCACGACGTGCTCGCCGCGATCGGCGCGGCACCGCGCACCGCGCTCGCCGAGGCGGCCGGGCTGGACATGGCCGACCGTGCGCACGGCGGCGGTGTCGCCGTGGACGCCTCCCTGCGCACCTCGGACCCGCACATCTTCGCCGCCGGGGACATCGCGGCCGTGGACCACCCGCTGCTCGGCACCCGGCTGCGGGTGGAGCACTGGGCGAACGCGCTGAACAGCGGCCCGGCCGCCGCCCGCGCCATGCTCGGCCAGGAGGTGTCCTACGACCGGGTCCCGTACTTCTTCTCCGACCAGTACGACCTCGGGCTGGAGTACTCGGGCTGGGCCCCGCCGGGATCGTACGACCAGGTCGTCATCCGCGGGGACGCGGGCAAGCGGGAGTTCATCGCCTTCTGGCTCAAGGACCGCAGGGTGCTCGCCGGGATGAACGTCAATGTGTGGGATGTCACCGAAAGCATCCAGGAGCTGATCCGGGCCGGGCAGCAGACCGACCCGGACGCCCTGGGCGACCCGTCGGTGCCGCTGGCGTCCCTGCTCTGACCCGGCGGACATCCGGGACGGCCGGCGGCCCGCGCCCCCGGCCCCGCCGCCGGCCGGTCCCGGATGTCCGACCCCACCCGTAGACTTCCCTCGTGGCAGGCAGGATCAATGACGACGACGTGAAGGCGGTCCGGGACGCGGTCCCGATCGACGCCGTCGTCTCGGAGTACCTCCAACTGCGCAACGCGGGCGGCGGAAACCTCAAGGGCCTGTGCCCCTTCCACGACGAGAAGTCCCCCTCCTTCCAGGTGAGCCCGAGCAAGGGTCTCTTCCACTGCTTCGGCTGCCAGGAGGGCGGCGACACGATCGCCTTCGTGATGAAGATCGACCACCTCACCTTCTCCGAGACGGTCGAGCGCCTCGCCGCCAAGGCGGGCATCACCCTGCGGTACGAGGAGGGCGGCTACAACCCCTCCCACCAGCGCGGCGAACGCATCCGGCTGGTCGAGGCGCACAAGATCGCCGCCGATTTCTACCGGGAGCAGCTGAACGGCCCCGAGGCGGAGATCGGCCGCACGTTCCTCGCCGGGCGCGGCTTCGACCAGGATGCCGCGGCCCACTTCGGCGTCGGATACAGCCCCGCCGGCTGGGACCACCTCACCCGCTATCTGCGCGGCAAGGGCTTCAGCGACAAGGAGCTCATCAGCTCAGGCCTCTCCCAGGACGGCCGCCGCGGCCCCATCGACCGCTTCCGCGGCCGGCTCATGTGGCCGATCAGCGACACCTCCGGAGAGATCGTCGGCTTCGGCGCCCGCAAGCTCCGCGACGACGACAACGGCCCGAAGTACCTCAACACCCCCGAGACCTCGATCTACAAGAAGTCCCAGGTGCTGTACGGCATCGACCTGGCCAAGAAGGACATCGCCAAGGTCAGCCGGGCCGTCGTCGTCGAGGGCTACACCGACGTCATGGCCTGCCACCTCGCCGGGATCACCACCGCCATCGCCACCTGCGGCACATCGTTCGGCAACGACCACATCAAGATTCTCCGACGGCTCCTGATGGACAACGGCAGCGCCCGCGTCATCTTCACCTTCGACGGGGACGCCGCCGGCCAGAAGGCGGCCCTCCGCGCCTTCGAGGACGACCAGAAGTTCGCCGCCGAGACGTACATCGCGATCGCCCCGGACAACATGGACCCGTGCGACCTGCGGCTGGCCAAGGGCGACGACGCCGTCCGTGACCTGGTCGAACCCCGCACCCCGCTCTTCGAGTTCGCGCTGCGCCAGATCGTCGGGCGCTACGACCTGGAGACCCCGGCCGGCCGCGCGGCCGCGCTCGACGAGGCGGCTCCCGTCGTCGCCCGGATCAAGAACAGCTCCTCGCAGCACGAGGTAGCCGTCCAGCTGGCCGGTCTGCTCGGCATCCTCGACACCCAGTTCGTGGTCAAGCGCGTCGGCCAGATCGCCCGCTGGGCCCGTGACCGGGGCGGCGACCGCGGCCCCGCACAGGGCGGCGGCCCCTCCCGCGGCGGCACCCCGCAGCAGCAGGTCCAGGCCCCCTCGGCACCCTCCGGCCCCGCGCTCAACCTCCGCAGCCCCGCCCACCGCACCGAGCGCGAACTGCTCAAGCTCGCCCTGCAGAAGCCCGCCCTGGTCTCCCCGGCCTTCGACGCCTACGGCATCGACGAGTTCACCGCCCCGCCCTACGCGGCGGTGCGCCAGTGCATCGCGGAGGCGGGCGGCGCCGAGCAGGGGCTGGCCGAGACCCGCGACTACCTGGTCAACGTCCTGGACGTGGCGCCCAACGACACCGTGCGCAACCTCGTCACCGAGCTCGCCGTCGAGGTGTTCCACGGCAAGTCCATCGACGAGACGTACGCGGGCATGCAACTCGTCCAGGTCCGCCTGCGCGCGGTCGACCGCAGGATCGACGACGTCCAGGGCAGCCTCGCCCGCCTGGGAAGCAACGTGGCCCCCGACCACCTGGCCGCCGCGCAGAACGAGGTCTGGGTCCTCCAGCAGTACGCCCAGTCGCTGCGGAGCAACGGCGCCGACGCGCTCTGATCCGTACAGCTTCCGGCCCCGTCCGGTAATCACCCGGTCACGGACCGGACTCAGAAAGTCACCGCACGCCCCTCGTGGCGGCGATGTGTCGTACCCCACACTGGGTGCCGGTGCCTGAGTCATCGGAGCGCGGACGGTCCACCGAAGGCGCGGACCCCCATCCCCGCGATCCGGCAGCGATCACCTGGAGGTCGCCCCCGTGCAGACCCGGACCGTGACGACCACGACCGAGCATGTCCCGGCGATTCCCGCGCAGAACCGGGCCACGCGTCATCCCGAGGCGGCAGGTCCGCCCCAGGGTGCACCCGACCCGGTGATGGAGGAACCGGTGGAGGTTCCCGAACCCCCGGAGCCACGGAGCCGCACGGAAGCCGGCGGTCCGTCGTCCGATCTCTTCCGCCAGTACCTGCGGGAGATCGGACGGATACCGCTGCTCACCGCCGCCGAGGAGGTGGAACTGGCGCGCCGCGTAGAAGCGGGACTGTTCGCCGAGGAACGCCTCGCCGGCACCCCTGACCCGGACACGCGGCTCGCGGTCGACCTGGACCGGCTCGTGGTGATGGGACGCATGGCGAAGCGGCGGCTCATCGAAGCCAACCTCCGCCTCGTCGTCTCCGTCGCCAAGCGCTACGTCGGCCGCGGACTGACCATGCTCGATCTGGTCCAGGAGGGAAACCTCGGGCTGATCAGGGCCGTCGAGAAGTTCGACTACGCCCGGGGCTACAAGTTCTCCACGTACGCGACCTGGTGGATCCGCCAGGCGATGTCCCGTGCCCTCGCCGACCAGGCCCGGACCATAAGGGTCCCGGTGCATGTCGTCGAGCTGATCAACCGGGTCGTACGCGTCCAGCGCCGGCTGCTCCAGGAGCGCGGCTACGAGCCGACCGCCGAAGAGGTGGCCGCCCAGCTCGACCTGACGCCCGAACGGGTCGGCGAAGTCCTGCGTCTCGCCCAGGAACCGGTCTCGCTCCACGCCCCCGTCGGCGAGGAGGACGACGTCGCCTTCGGTGACCTCATCGAGGACGGTGACGCCACGTCCCCCGTCGAGTCCGCCGCGTTCCTCCTGCTGCGCGAACACCTGGAGGCGGTGCTCTCCACCCTCGGCGAGCGGGAGAGGAAGGTGGTCCAGCTCCGCTACGGGCTGGACGACGGGCGGCCCCGCACCCTCGAGGAGATAGGCCGGATCTTCGGCGTGACACGCGAACGCATCCGCCAGATCGAGTCCAAGACCCTGAACAAGCTGCGGGACCACGCCTTCGCCGACCAGCTCCGCGGCTACCTGGACTGACATGGCCGCCCGACCGGCGGCAGACATGCCGACGGGCCGCCCGGCAGGCAGCCGGACGGCCCGTCAGCACGCTTCCGCTAGTCCACCTCGGCCAGCGCCTGCGCGAACTGCGCCGCGTACAGCCGGGCGTAGGCGCCCTTGGCCGCCAGCAGCTCGTCGTGCGTGCCCTGTTCGACGATCGAGCCGTTCTCCATCACCAGGATCACGTCGGCATCCCGGATCGTCGAGAGCCGGTGCGCGATCACGAAGCTCGTCCGGCCGTGCGCGAGACGGGCCATCGCCTTCTGGATCAGTACCTCGGTACGCGTGTCCACCGAGCTGGTGGCCTCGTCCAGCACCAGGATCACCGGGTCCGACAGGAACGCCCGCGCGATGGTGATCAGCTGCTTCTCGCCCGCGCTTACCCCGGAGCCCTCGTCGTCGATCACCGTGTCGTAGCCGTCCGGCAGGGTACGGACGAAGCGGTCGGCATGGGCCGCCCGCGCCGCCTCCTCGATCTCCTCCCGGGTGACCTCGCGCGAAGCGCCGTACGCGATGTTCTCCGCGATCGTGCCGCCGAACAGCCACGTGTCCTGGAGCACCATCCCTATGCCCGACCGCAGTTCGTCGCGCGACATCCTCGCCACATCGACGCCGTCGAGCGTGATCCGGCCGCCCGTCACGTCGTAGAACCGCATCAGCAGATTGACCAGCGTCGTCTTTCCGGCGCCGGTCGGACCGACGATCGCGACGGTGTGACCGGGCTCCACACTCAGCGAGAGATCCTCGATGAGCGGCTTCTCCGGGTCGTACCTGAATGACACGTTCTCCAGCGCGACGTTGCCGCGCAGCTCCCCGGGCCGCACGGCCCCCTCCGGGTCGGGATCCTGCTCCTCGGCGTCCAGCAGCTCGAATATCCGCTCGGCCGAGGCGACACCCGACTGCACCAGGTTCGCCATGGAGGCGACCTGGGTCAGCGGCATCGAGAACTGGCGCGAGTACTGGATGAACGCCTGCACGTCACCGATCGACAGCGCACCCGACGCCACCCGCAGCCCGCCGACGACGGCGACCAGCACGTAGTTCAGGTTCGAGACGAACATCATCAGCGGCTGCATGATCCCGCTGTTGAACTGGGCCCTGAAGCCCGCCTCGTACAGGGCGTCGTTCTGCTCGGCGAAGTCCCTCGCGGACTCGTTCTGCCGCCCGAAGACCTTCACCAGGGTGTGCCCGGTGTACATCTCCTCGATGTGGGCGTTGAGCTTGCCCGTCACCTTCCACTGCGCCACGAACTGCGGCTGCGACCGCTTGCCGACCCGGGCCGCGACGAACACCGACAGCGGGATCGTCACGAGCGCCACCAGGGCGAGCAGCGGCGAGATCCAGAACATCATGATCAGGACGCCCACGATGGTCAGCAGGGAGTTGATGAGCTGGCCCATCGTCTGCTGCATCGTCTGCGAGATGTTGTCGATGTCGTTCGTCGCCCGGCTCAGCACCTCGCCGCGCTTCTGCCGGTCGAAGTAGGACAGCGGCAGCCGCGCCAGCTTCGTCTGCAGGTCCTCGCGGAGCTGGAACACGACCCGGTTGATCACCCGGATCGACAGCCGGGTCGACACGAGCATCAGCAGGCCCGCGCCGACGTAGATCACCAGAGCCACCAGCAGGACGTTCCCCACCGCGCTGAAGTCGATGCCCTCACCAGGGGTGAAGTCCACTCCCGACAGCATGTCGGCGAGCCCGTCGCTGCCCTTCTCCCGCAGGCCGTCGACGGCCTGCTCCTTCGTCGTGCCCTCCGGCATCTGCCGGCCGACGACCCCCGCGAAGATGAGGTCCGTGGCCCCACCGAGGATCTTCGGTCCGACCACCGAGAGCGCCACGCTCAGCGTGCAGGCGCCCAGCATCAGATACAGCGAGGCCTTCTCCCTGCTGAACCTGCTGAGCAGCCGCTTCCCGGACCCCTTGAAGTCCATGGACCGCTCGGTGGGCCCTCCGGCCATCATCCGCCCGCCCGGCCCTGCCATCAGGCGGCCTCCGCTTCCGTCAGCTGGGAGAGCACGATCTCCCGGTAGGTTTCATTGCCGTCCATCAGCTCGTGATGGCTGCCCGTCCCGACGACCCGGCCCTCGTCCAGGACGAGGATCCGGTCGGCGTCACGGATGGTGGACACCCGCTGTGCCACGATCACGACGGTCGCTCCCGCCGTCTCCTGGGACAGTGCCCGGCGCAGCGCGGCGTCCGTCGCGTAGTCCAGCGCCGAGAAGGAGTCGTCGAAGAGGTATATCTCCGGCTGCTGCACCAGCGTCCTGGCGATCGCCAGGCGCTGCCGCTGACCACCGGAGACATTGGTGCCGCCCTGCGCGATCGGCGCGTCCAGACCGTGTTCCAGCTGCTCCACGAACTCCTTGGCCTGGGCCACCTCCAGCGCGTGCCACAGCTCCTCGTCGGTCGCGTCGGGGTTTCCGTACCGCAGGTTCGTCGCGACCGTGCCCGAGAAGAGATACGGCTTCTGCGGGACGAGGCTCACGGTCTTCGCCAGCAGGACCGGATCCAGTGTCCGCACGTCCGTGCCGTCGACCAGCACGGAGCCGTCCGTCACGTCGAACAGCCGCGGTACGAGCCCGAGGAGCGTCGACTTCCCGCTGCCCGTCGACCCGATGATCGCGGTCGTCTCGCCGGGCTTCGCCACGAGGTCGACCGAGCGCAGGACGGGCTCCTCGGCCCCGGGGTAGCGGAACTCCGCACCCCGCACCTCCAGATGGCCGTGCTTGCGCAGCTCCGTGACCGGGGCCGTCGGCGGCACCACACTCGAGTCGGTCTCCAGGACCTCCTGGATGCGCTCGGCACAGACCTCGGCACGGGGCACCATCATGAACATGAACGTGGCCATCATCACGGACATGACGATCTGCATCAGGTACGCGAGGAACGCGGTCAGCGCACCGATCTGCATGCCGCCGCTGTCGATGCGGTGCGCACCGAACCAGACCACGGCGATGGACGACAGGTTCACCACCGTCATGACGACCGGGAACATCAGTGCCATCAGCCGGCCCGTGGACACGGCCACATCCGTCAGCTCGGTGTTGGCGCCGCGGAAGCGCCGCTCCTCGTAGCCGTCACGGACGAAGGCGCGGATCACACGGTTACCGGTGATCTGCTCGCGCAGCACCCGGTTCACCGTGTCCAGCCGCTCCTGCATCATGCGGAACAGCGGCCGCATCTTCCTCACGATGAGGCTCACCGAGACACCGAGGACCGGGACCACGGCCAGCAGCACGGCCGACAGCGGGACGTCCTGCCCGAGCGCCATGATGACGCCGCCGACGCACATGATGGGCGCCGAGACCATCAGTGTGAACGCCATCAGGACGAGCATCTGGACCTGCTGCACGTCATTGGTCGTGCGGGTGATCAGCGAAGGAGCGCCGAAGCGCCCCAACTCGCGTGCGGAGAACGACTGCACCCGGTCGAAGACGGAGGCCCGCACGTCCCGCCCGAGCGCGGACGCGGTCCGCGCCCCGTAGTAGACAGCGCCGATGTTGCAGAGGACCTGGGCGATGCTGACGGCGATCATCACGCCGCCGAACTCCAGGATGTAACCCGTGTCTCCCGCGACGACACCGTTGTCAATGATGTCCGCGTTGAGGCTGGGCAGATAGAGAGTGGCGCAGGTCTGCAGGAGCTGGAGCAGCACCAGCAGCACGATGGGGGTTCTGTACGGGCGCAGGTAGGCCCGCAGGAGTTTTATGAGCACGCGTGTCTCTCGGAGTCGGCGAACGGCAAAGGCCGGTCCATCCTGCGGTACGCCGCCCCACAACTTCCAACACTTTTGCTCAAGCCCAGGTCAAATCAGGCCGGCTCCCGTGCGCCTCAGACGGCGCCGCCGAACGCCCCCGGATGCACCTGGTCCCGGGTCGCCCGGTACTGCTGGCGCACGGCCCGGCCGACCGCCAGCTCCTCGCCCGGCTCCAGCACCTGCGCCGCCGCACCCTGCCAGGCCGGGGGAGTACGAGGGTCGAGGGACCCCTGGGAGGCCCCGAGCGCCCACGCCGCCTGCCGGGCGGCACCCAGCGCCGCATACTGGGCGGGCTGCGGTACGACGACCTGCGTACCGAAGACCGCGGGGGCCAGCGCCTGCACGGCCGGCAGCTCCGCCGCCGCACCCAGCAGGAACACGCGCCGCACCTCCACGCCCCGGCCGCGCAGCACATCCAGCGCGTCGGCCAGGGAGCACAGCATCCCCTCGAAGGACGCCCGCGCCAGATGCTCCGGCTTCATCGACTCGCGCCGCAGCCCGCTCAGCGTTCCCGCGGTGTGCGGCAGCTGCGGGGTGCGCTCGCCCTCCAGGTACGGGAGCAGCACGAGCCCCGAGGAACCCGGTGTCGACTTCAGGGCCAGCGCCGACAGCTCGTCCAGATCGTCCAGGCCCAGCATCTCGGCCGTGCCGCGCAGCACGCGTACCGCGTTCGACGTGTGGACCACCGGCAGGTGCATGCCGGTCGCGTCGGCGAAGGAGGTGATCATCCCGCTCGGATCGGCCAGCGCCTCGTGGTGCACGGCCATCACCGAACCCGAGGCGCCCAGCGACACCACGGCGTCACCCGCCGCGACCCCGAGCCCGAACGCGGCGCCCATCGTCTCGCCGGTGCCCGCCGAGATCAGCAGCCCCTCGGGTGTCGTACCTGCGGCGTCCGACGGGCCGAGCACCTCGGGCAGCGCGGCCTGGTGGCCGAGCGCAAGCTCCACGAGATCGGGCCGGTAGGAGCCGGAGCCCGCCGACCAGTAGCCCGTGCCGGACGCGGCACCGCGGTCGGTGGTCCGGCGATTGGGGCGGCCGAGCAGCTGCCACACCAGCCAGTCGTGCGGCTGCATCACGGCGGCGACGCGCTGGGCGTTCTCCGGCTCGGTCCGGGCCAGCCAGCGCAGCTTCGCCACGGGCTGCGCGGCCTGCGGGACGGACCCGACGGCCTCGGCCCAGGCCTGCCGGCCGCCCAGTCCGTCGATCAGATCGGCCGCGGCGACCTGCGCCCGCCGGTCGTTCCCGAGCAGCGCCGGACGCACGAGATTGCCCTGCCGGTCCAGCGGCACCAGCCCGTGCTGCTGCGCGCACACGCCGATGGCCTGCACGCCTTCGAGCAGACCGCCGGAAGCCGCCTCACCGAGTGAGAGCAGCCATGCCTGCGGATCCACCTCGGAGGCCTTGGCCTCGATGGGGTGCGCGGCATACCCCTGCCGCAGCACCGCACCCGAGTCCGCGTCGCAGACGACGATGTGAGTGAAGGCGGATGAACTGTCCAAGCCGGCGACTATGCCCATACACAGATTCTGCCGCACCGGCGGAGCTTTGCCGTACCGGGCGCCGACCGGCACCCGGCAGCGGGCCCGGTCAGGTGTTCGTCGTGCCCCAGTCGTCGCTGCCGCTGTGACCGTTGTGGCCACTGCGCTCCCGCAGCGAACGCACCCGGTCGGAGACGGAGACCGGCACCTTGTCCCCCACCTTCTCGCTCACCGAGTGGTAGGCCTTGCCCGCGAACTCCCGGCCGCCGGTCGCGGCGGACTCCGCCGCGTTGCGCACGGCGGGGTTCTCGGCGAACCGCTGTGCGGACTTCTTCAACTGCTCGTAGCGCTCGCGCCCGGCTCGCGTGCCGAGCACGTAACCGAGGGCCACTCCGGCGATGAACGTGAGCCGGTACCGCATGGCTGCCACCCTTCCTTCGCTCTGTGGGACGTGTGCTGGCCGCCTACCCGCGCGCACCCGAGATCACCCCGGGCCATACCGATTGGCGGAGCACCCCCCTGCTTGCGCTAATGTATGTGTCGCAGCGAACGCGCGCCGCTCGGCAGCCGCCAGGTAGGTACGATTCGATGCAACGCAGCAATCCCCTGTAGCTCAATTGGCAGAGCAGCCGGCTGTTAACCGGCAGGTTACTGGTTCGAGTCCAGTCGGGGGAGCGCGATCCCCTGTAGCTCAATTGGCAGAGCATTCGGCTGTTAACCGGAGGGTTACTGGTTCGAGTCCAGTCGGGGGAGCGGTAAGGAAGAGGACCCCTCGGGGTCCTCTTTCGTATGCCCGCCGAAGCCCTGCCGACGACTCTTTCGGGGCGATTTCGCACCGGCCGGAACCGGGCAGCACGCAGCGCGGTCTTCATGGTCATGCGAAGCCGACCATCCGCAGCAGGAGATCGTATGACCGGCTATGCTGCGGCAGACGGTGCGCACACGTGTACGCGCCACGCCGTAACGGGGCGGTAGCTCAGCCGGTTAGAGCAGCGGACTCATAATCCGTCGGCCGTGGGTTCGAGTCCCACCCGCCCCACCACTGCAGAAACGTCGCGACCTGCGGAAACGCCGTTTCAAGGCTAGTCGGGCCCCGCCGTTCGCTGCACGAACGCTGCACCGACTCGCCGTAGGCTCCTTCGTATGGCTTACGTCAGGACCAATGAACGCCTGAGCGGCGACCCCTCATGCACCGTGATGTGGCGGACTGGTGGCTCCCGAACGGGGCAGACCCAGCGCGAGACCTTCGACGACGAAGGGGCGGCGAAACGTTTCCGCGACCTGGTGAATGGTCACGGACAGCAATGGCCGCCGGAGTGGGTCAAGGGCGAGGGTTTCGTCAAGCCGGGCGAGCCTGAGATGCCGGACTCGGAGAAGTTCTCTGTCTACGCGCACGCCTATGTGGGGCTGCTGACGGACATATCAGAACATATGAGAACTAACTACACCAGATTCATCGATAACCACATGATCCCGTGGTTCGGCGAGCTGTCAGTCTCGGACCGGGGGAGCAGGCTCACCCGAGATCACATCAGTCTGTGGATTCTGGACCTTCAGCACGGGAGGCCTGGCCCCCTGCACCCTGCGGGCACGAAGCGCCGGGCGTATGCGCCGAAGACGATCGCCAATCTTCACGGCTTGCTCTACAGCATCTTCCAGTCCGCCGTGAGCGCCGATCCCGCCCTGCGCGACTCGAACCCCTGCGCCCACACGCGGTTGCCCAAGGGGAACGACACCGAGGATGACAAGGTCTTCCTCGAACCCGAGGAGTACGCCCTCCTCAGGAGGCACGTGCGTGCCGACGCTGTCGACATCGTCGACGCGCTGGTGAGTACCGGCCTCCGGTGGGGCGAGGTGACGGCGCTGCAACCTCGGGACTTCACCTTCGCGTCGAAGCGGCCGACGCTCCGCGTGCAGCGCGCCTGGCAGCGGCGTGGAGAGGGCGGGACGTTCCTCGGCGCCCCCAAGACCAAGAAGTCGAGACGGACTCTCGTGCTCACCCCGGAGCAGGTGAAGCTGTTCAAGCGGCGCTGCTTGGGGAAGAAGCCGACCGACCTGGTCTTCACTGCGCCAGAAGGTGCGGCCTGGCACTCCGGTGTGTTCCATGCACACCGTTGGAAGCCTGCCCTGGACGCGGCCAACGCCGCCGGCCTCACCAAGCGGCCGCGTGTTCACGACCTCCGCCACACGCACGCTTCCTGGCTCATCGCCGGCAAGGTCCCTCTGCCGGTGATACAGGCCCGCCTCGGGCACGAGTCGATCACGACGACGGTCGACCGGTACGGACACCTGCTGGAGGCATCGGACGACGAGGTCGTGGCTGCCGTCGAGTGGGCGATGGGTGCCACAATTCCGGGCGTCATGTCAAAAGCGGCTTAGTGCTCCAGCCGCCCGCCGAAACCCACAGGTCAGACGGGGGAATTATGCTGGAGTACTAGTCCAGCTGGAAACGAAGGCGAACGCCGTCTGCCCGAAGCCCGGTGTCGGCGTCGCTCTCCTGCCACCGTCCTTCGTCCCAGATCAGCGTCCGCGGCCCGAGCAGGACTCGTGGGAACAGGGACCGGCTCGGCACCCGGGGAAGCACCTCGATGGTGTCCACGCGGAAGGCGGGCACCTTGAATCCGCACAGATCACCATCATGGAACAGCACGGATCCGTGGCCGGAGAACCAGGCGACGAGGCTGGAGTGGGCCAGGTTGCAGACAACTGGGACGTTAATGGTCCCAGACGCGGTGTCGCAGTCCTTCTCCTCCACCTCCGGCGCCGCCAAGAGGAGTCCCCGGGGGATCGGCTGGGTCTGCGGGTCGGCTGCCGAGCCGAGGAACACAAGGGAGTTTCGGGATTCCGGGCTGGCCATGTCTTTGACCATGACAGGCACCGCGTCCCAGCCGTCCAGGCTATAGGCATCGCGGTAGGCCGCCGCGCACCGGGCCAGATCGCCCAAGCTATCGAAGTCCGTCACATCGAGAGTCAGTCCGTCGCCGTTGTCGAAACAGAAGACCGACTCGGGGTGGCAGGTGGTGAGGAAGTCAAGCAGGACCGGATGGTCGGCAAGGAGAGCGTCGCTGTCCGGGTCGGCGAGCGCTTGCATCAGGTGGACGTACTGACCGTCCTTCTCGACTCGGGCGGAAACGGTCAGGGCGAAGCCCGCAGGGTAGACGTAACCGAAGTGGTGCTCGTTGGCGGTGCGCAGCACCGGCAGTTCCGCGGACACGGGAGTGGTCTGGACGCACACCGTGGTGGGATGGTCCATGACGAAACCGGCCAGCACATACGGCTGGGGCAGGTGCGCCAGCCCCCCCCATGACCTTGCCGCTCAGCGCGAGTTCGCGCATCCTCTGGTCACGTCGCGCCGGTTCACCGAAGGTCGCCAGGTAGAGCGCCTCCTGCTCAGCGGGTGTTCCTTGCTCGAACCACGCGTACAGGTCCAAGGATGTGATGAGGGTTGCCTGGCTGTCGGCATCGCGGTGGATCTGGATCTGGACTGGTCCGGTGATCGGTTCGGCAATCCTCCGGGCAGCGTCGGTACGCACCTGCTCAAGGTAGCCGGGGGCGCCGACCTCCCCGATCGCGTCCCGGATCTCCGCCACGGGCCGCATGTCCTCAGGGGTGAAGTGCTTAGCCTTTTTGGCAGACGCCAGAAAATGGGACAGCTCCACGATGAAGGCGGCGTCCATCATCCGGAAATAGACGGCCGCGGACTTCGGCCCGTTTAGCTTTACCAGGGCGAGACCGGTCGGGAACTGGGCCGCCAGGAGGCACTCGGCATCTGCCCGGTTCAGCCTGATCCGCCCGTCGTCCCGATTCGTCGCGCGGACGCTGAAGCCGACGAAAACTCCGGATACCGGTCCGGTCCGGCCGAAACTCGCGGCCAGGTCCGGCTGGCACAGGAAGTCGAACCCGAAGTCGTGTTCGACCTTGTTGGGGATGATGAAGTTCTCCTGGCAGGAGAGCCGGAACCGGTCCTCTCCGATCGCCCCGATGCGTTGGGCGGCGTTGCGTTTCTTTGGCACGGTCCCCCGGATCGCATGTTCCTGTCAGGCGGGCCGGGTGCGTCTGCTGCTCCCCCGGCCGCATCTGCTGCTCGTTCCTCATTGTCGCAGCCGCACCGGATCGCCCGCACAGATATCTGGTCACCGCGCAGCGGCACTCGCGGGAATCCTCATCCAGGCCAGCGGCAGGCTCGTTCCGGTCAGGGCCGCTGTTGGACTGGTGGGCGAGAGTACCGGGGTGCCAGCTGTTGGAGCATGTCCAGGTCCGCGACGATGGGGTCGGCGCAGTGGAGTGGACCGTCTCGGTCGACTCCACCACCAACCGGGCGCACCAGCATGCCGCCGACGCCCGCAAGAGGGGGCGGATGCCGGGACGGACTGGAAGATCCGGAACACTGGCAGACTCGCCAGGCGCTGGGGTGGTCCCGCGGGGGTCTGACCAATAAGGTGCATCTCGCTGGCGACGGCCGCGGACTGCCCCTGGCCATGATCCTGACACCCGGGAACATCAAAAACTCCACTGTCTTCGAGTCCGTGATGAACGCCGTCCGCGTTCCCGGTTGGCCCAGGACCCGGCCCGACCAGGTCTTGGCCGACCATGCGTACTCCAGCCGCGCGATCCGCACTGGACTGCGCGGGCGGGGAATCCGGGCCGTCATCCCCGAACGCGCCGACTAGATCGCCAACCGGAAGCGGCGCGGTTCCGTCGGCGAGCGGCCACCCGCTTTCGACACCGAAGGCTATAAGGCCCGCAACTTCGTCGAACGCTGCCTCTGCCGCCTCAAGCAATTCCGTGCCGTCGCCACCCGGTTCGACAAACTAGCCGACAGCGCCTTGGCCAGGGCCAGAATGAGCGAGGGGGACGCCTTGCGCACCCCGGACTCGAGCTTCTGGACGTAGCTGGGGGAGATCGCGACTTTCTGTGCCAGTTGGGCTGCGGACAGCTTCCGCGTCTTGCGTGCGATACGGAGGCGGTCTCCCAGCGTCAGGTTTTCGGGCTGCGAGGGGTGTGCTCGTGCCACGTCTGAGACGCCATCCCTGACTCTGCGTTCCTGGGCCGGTCGCCGCGCTGCGCCGCGACGGACGGTACGCGCCGATGGGCCCTCTACTCCCGGCCGTCATCACCGAGCTCACCCACCTCGCCCTGAACGGTCGCAACGGCGAGCGGGAGAAGGCGTACTGGCAACTCGCCCGCGCGTACCGCGCGGCGAACTCCCTGGCGCACAAGATGGGCCACCACGATCTGTCCGGCACCGCCCTGGAACGCGTCCGCTGGGCCGCCGATCGATCCGGCGACCCGCTGATGCAGTTCACCGCCGGCTACCTCGTCGTCGGCGCGATGCTCCGCCAGGGCGCCTACGCCCAGGCCCGCACCAAACTCCACGCCCTGCGGCGCGAACTCGAACGCCTCCAGCCCGAGCACTCCTACACCCAGCACGCGTTGGCCGTCGACGGGGCCATGCTGCTCAAACTCGCCGTCCTGGAAGCCCGGCAAAACAACGCCGAGGAATCCGAGACCTATCTCCGCGAGGCCGAGGCCGTCGCCCAGCTCGGCGGGAACAAGGACTCCCTCGCCTACGAGATGTCCTTCGGCCCAACCAACATCCGCATCCACGAGGTCCACACCCTGATCGACATGGGCGACACCGAGCACGCGCTCGCCCTTCTCGCCCAGTGGTCCGACACCCCCGGCCGCGACTGGGCGCCCCCGGCCACCACGGTCGGCGAACGCTCCAGCCACCACTTCATCGACGTCGCCTCGGCCAAACTCGGCGTCGGCGACCGCGCCGGCGCCTTCGCTGACCTGCGCAGAGCCCGCAAGGTCGCCCCCAACCACACCCGCTTCCACCCCTCAGCCCGCGAGACCTCCGCCGCGCTGCTGCGCATGGACACCCACCCCTCCCACGAACTCGCCTCGTTCGGCCGGTGGGCCGGAGTTACCACAACTTGAGCAATCTGTAAGGGGGTTCACCCTGAACAGGCGCGGACAGTCTGTCCGTGCGCGGCGCGGTAGGCGTGGAATGGTCTTCTCACCGACGATCGTGAGGAGGCCATTTCTATGCCGCAGGACCACCCCCGCGTCCCAGCGCTCCCGCCACGCTGGATGCCCATCGGTGACGACCCCGAACTCTGCTCCGTCGGCCAATGGTGGGACGTCATACGCGTCGACGAGACCATCGGCCTCCACGCCATCGATCTACTGCGCGCCGATGACGAGCCCGTCGGACCGGTGATCCTCGGCGAGGAGGGCACCACCCTGCGCCTGTGCTTCCTGGTCCCCAAGGGCACGGCCGCCACCTGGCAGGAACCCGGCACCGTCCCCCTCGGTCAGCGCTGCCATCTCGTCGTGCCACCCGCGACCGCCACCAACCCGCCGGGCCTGCACTGGCATGTCCCGCCCCAGGGGCCGCGGCTGCTCACTCGTCCCGCGGCCCTGGGGAGCGCGATCGGCAGGGCGCGCCGGATCGGCCGGCGACCGACAGGGGAGGTGCAGGCGCGATGACGCTCAGCGTTTCCCTCTTCGTGCTGACCGGCATCGTGGTGGTGGTGCTCATCCGGAGCGGGGTATTGAAGCCCGGTCCCGCCGTGGCGAGCGCGTTGTTCGGGTTCTTCCTCGCCAGTACCTCCATGGCGCCCGAGCTCACGCGGTTCGTTTCCGGGGTGACCGCGATGATCGGGGACATCAAGTTCTGACGCGGCGCCGCTCACGCGCACCTCCGCTGGAGGAACCGTGAGGGGAGGGTGCTGCGCAAGGCCGCCCCCGACGGGCTCGCCACCGCTGCCGTGCACGTCGAAACTTTGGAGAGGCAACTGGCCTTGCTGGAGCAAGGGGAGAGCGCTTCCGGCCTCTGGTTCCAACTCTGCTGGTCAGGCGCTCTGCACGCCGAAGTGGGCTGACTCCGAGGCCGGTGACACCCTTACGTGACGTGGTCCTGGTGCGTGCGTAGGTGCATGGGGCACCAGTCAAGTTCCGCTCCTTGTGAGGGAGTTCGGTCACCTGCTGTCCCATATGTAGGGAGGCCGTTCCACGGACGATCGTCAGTGGGATGGGCTACCTTTCAGGTACTTGCTGATGCCCGAGTCGACCAGATGGCGACGAGGGCCAAAGGGACAGCAGGTCACACCAACATGGGCCCACCGTATAGTCGGCGGGTACCAAGAGGGAGAGCTGTGAAGCTCCAGCTGTGTCACGTGCGGATCGACGCGATGTGCCGCCTGTATGAGATGTACGAGCACGGGCCGCGGACCACCGCCTTCATGGATCAGATCGACACCGCACTCAACTTGGCCCTCGGAGAGAAGCGGGCCGCAGACAACCCGAACTTCCTCTGCCGCAGTCTCCTGCGTGACGCACGCCGGACCAACCGCCGCTCCAGGGACAACTCCCGCGCAGCAGCAGCGGGCCGGCCCCTGGCCGATGCACGCCACCGTCGCCTGGTGTCGTACGCATCTGACGGTGCCGTAAACGCCGAACTGGTTTCCTACATCACTCCGGAAGAGAGCGTCCTCGCGGACGAGATCATCCAGGAACTGAACGACTACGCACTTACGCTCGGCGCACACGGCACCGAATGCCTCCGGGGGTTGATTCAAGGGGAGCCTGCCGCTGTTACGGCAGAGCGGGCAGGGGTATCGGTGGCAACGATTGACCGCGCACGTCGTTCGCTGCGTGAGTTCACCGAGAAGCTGATCGTTCCCCAGTCATAGTGGGCTGCCCCGGATAGCCCCGTTGTTCCACAACGGTCGGCTGCCACCCACTTGAGTTGGTGGGGTGACCAGGCAGACAGCAGGAGGTCACCCCACCCTCATCACCCCCCACCTTTTCCGAAGTGCCTGATAACTCCAAAACATCCAAGTGACGTGCTGTACAAGTCGAACGACACAGTGCAAGGCGCTGTGAGGAGGAAATCCGTGATTGACGTCCAAGGCAAAGCCATCCCAGTTGTTCTCTCCGGCCAGGCCCTTATGAGCCTGAGGGAGTCCGGCTTCAACTTCCCATCCGCTGTGGGCGAGGTAGTCGACAACAGCATTGAAGCCAACGCCAACCATATTCAGATCGTGACCGAAGAGGGTCAGCTGAACCGAAAGAAGGTAATCAGGCAGATCGCCTTCATCGATGATGGGAAGGGCATGGAGGAGGCGACGCTTCATCACTACCTTCAGCTCGGCTTCTCTACGCGCTTCATGTCGAACGACACCATTGGCAAGTTCGGAGTAGGGGCGAAGCTCGCGGGTCTCAGCGTGGCGATGCGCATGGAGGCGTGGTCGCGGGTTGAGGGAAGCGATCATATTCAGCACGTCCGCTTCGACCTGGGCGAAGCTGTGAGGGATGAGAAGAACGGGCGCGAGGTTGGTATTGAGCCGCCGGATGAAGAGCCCATCCCGCCTCACCTTCTTGCGTACTTCCCGGAGGGATCAGGCACTCTGGTGCTGTGGTCCGAGATTGACCGAGTGTCGGATGGGCAGGGTAGGAGCACCCCTGACCATGTACGCAATGAGCTCAACAAGGAACTCTCCCGGGCATTCCGGGAGTTCCTCAGCGGCGGTATTCGAATCACGGTTGATGGACTTGACCTTCGGCCGCACGATCCCACGTTTCGCAGGCAGGGGACTTGGGCGGACTACGTGCTGACGGAGGAACTCCGTCGGAGCTCGAAACTTCCCAACCAAACTGGGAACTACCACTTCGAACCACAGGTCTTCTTCGATGAGGAGGTCCCTGTCGAAGGAACGAGCCACAAGATCCACGTATCGATCACCCTCGCACCGCCCGAGGCCCTTCGTCACAAGGGATCCGGCGGCGACGCAATGGCGAAGCAACTGCGTCTGCCCGAGAACGAAGGAGCAATCAGCTTCCTCCGCCATGACCGTGAGATCAGTTACACGATGGTTCCTCGCCTGTACCCCGGGGGCGTGCAGACTCCAGATCGGTTCATTGGGTTCGAGGTCCGCTTCACTCCCGAGTTGGATCGACTCATGGGAGTCCGCAACGTGAAGAGGGGGGCTGTCCCCTCCGATGAGCTGCGGAAAACGCTGCGTGACATCGCCAAGAAGATCATTCCCGGCGTCCGTGCGGAGCTGCAAAGGATCTGGGGGCAGCAGGACAGGGAGCGCGCTGAGAATTCGGGAGAGCATGCGCCTATTGCTGAGGCTGTGAAAAAAGCAGACCGGACGATGCCGAAGTCCAGGATCAAGTCCATGCCCACACCCATGGAGAAGGCGCGGGCATATGAGGACATGGCAAAGGATGCTGGCAAGGCCCACACGGTGGAACAGAAGGACGCCTACGTCCAGGGGATTGCAGATCTGCCGTTCGTGATTGAAACGGTCGACTTCCCGGGCGATCAGATGTTCGAGATCACCCATCTTGGTGAGCAGACCTTCATCCGCCTAAATGAACGGCATGTCTTCTACCGCGAGATGTACCAGCCGCTTCGAGAACTCGCTGGAGGTTCGAACGGAGATGGCGCCGGCAGTAGCGTCTCGTCGACAGCCAAGCGTGCCATGGAGGCAATCATGCTTCTCATCGTGGCGTACGCCAAGTCGGAGACGCAGCACGGGACGCCCGACGAGCAGTACGGGGAGCTGCGGAAGCATTGGGGCAGTTTCACTCAGCTGTACTTGAATAAGATCAAGGATGTTCTTTAGGTCAATCGCAGTGGGCGAGTCTCCGCGCGAGTGGATCTTTTGATTGGTGACTAGTGGTGGGTGGGAACGAAGAAATGTCATCAGAGGGAACGGGGCGAAAGGCTGCTACGTGGATTCATCACTTTCCGTGGGTGGAGTACCTAGGTGCGCAAGAGCTCCTCAAGCTTCAGCGACTCGGTGGGCCTGTTGAATGGTGGGCCAAAGAAAGCCCTGCGGAAACAGGGGCGAGGCGCCCCTCAATGGACGATGTGTTCGAAATGTTTGGTTCCTTCATCTTGTCTCGGCGAGACTCCTTGGACGAGCGAATCGGCCTATTGATTCCATCGGTTCCAGACGGAATGGCGCTAGAAGGCCTACTTGGACCGGAAGGTATCAGAGATGGGGCACTGACTGAGCTCAGGATTCGGAGTATCAGTGACTTCCGAAAAATGACACCGCGAAACCTAATTATGGAGTTGCCGAGGCTCTCGAGGCGGGAAATTGCGAAGATCTTGGGAGAGTGTATGCGCGCTGCGTGTCTGGGTGCGAGTGCTCCTCCTGCCCCCTCAGTAGACGATCCTCTGGTTGCATGGATTGCTGATCTGGATCATGAGAAGAGACGAATTCTCCTTCGTGAACTTTGCGCAGGCGAACCACAACAAGTCGTCACTTGTGACGCAGTGCAAAGTTCGATGCCAGGGCGCATGCAGGAACTCTCGGAGGTTATAGGGCAACTATTTGAAAATGCTGTAGCAGAGTCGAGCGAATTGGCTGCAGTGACGGAAATCTTCGATCATGCAGTGGCAGCCCCAGTTCCTCATGGCTCGCTCCTGAATCGGCTTCCCTGGCTAGAGAAGGTGGTTCCTGGTAGTGAGGTGAATTCTCTCTCCGTGCTTTCGATCTTGCGGAGGGTTAGTATCGATGGGGAATGGATTTACCGAGGAGACCTACACCAGGAGCGGAGATTGACTCTGGAGGCCCTCGGCATTGAACCTGATGAGGTTATGTCTGTAGACGTTTCCAGAAAGATTCTTAGCCGGCAGGGATGGGACGGATCCGATCTGGATTCATGGCTGGACTATTGTGGGCTCGCGAACGTTAATGGGCAGTTGAGTCTTCGTAAATCCGAGGTTGCCGATCGAGCCAGTGGGGATAGGTCGCCCGCAGGTACTTCCCTAGAGAGCAATTGCGAATCTTCTGCGCGGGAACCTGATTTTAATGCATTTGTTGGGGAAGTGCGAGCTTCTACTGAAGTAAATGTAAAGGCGGCGCATGGGCGGCTTCCTGATATTCGAACATGGGCGCGCCAAAGTGGCTACGAGATTGCAGATCGAGGACGCATTCCACAGGTAATCCGAGAGGCTTATGATGCTGCGGTGGATGCTTCTGGGTCGTCGGCGCCTCAGGAAGCTTTGGTGGCGACTTCCGCTGCGATCCGGGGGGGTCACAGAACTCTCTTGAGCGAGCTTGATTCCTTGGCTTCAACGTTGAGTCAAGATGATTCGGGTGTGACCCTCGGGTCGCTATTGGAGGGCAGGGAGCAGCTGTCGGCTCATGTGCAAGAGATCGTGTATCGAATCTTCGGCGCCAAGCTCAGCGGCAACAGTTGGGTAGTGGATGCAACTTCGGCGATCGAAATCAAGACTATTGAGGGCGAAGATGGCGAAGCACGTTGCGAGAATCCTAGGCGTGGGACACTAAAGGGTCGAGCATGGGACATCCTGAAGGAGGCGAACCATCCGCTATCGCTCGCCCTCCTCGTGTCACGAATGGGGGGTGTGGTCAATGAGAGTTCCTTGAGAGTCCAATTGGGTCCCGATCCCAGGTTTACGCGGAGTGATATTGACTCGTGGGCCCTTGTGGAATGGAATCTACGTCCGTATACCAGCGTGAGAGAGCTCGTTGAGGAGGAAATCGATAAGGCTGGTGGAAGTGTTTCCAGTGAGCAGTTGGTCCATGACTTGATGCAGGCTTTTTCCATTAAGGAATCGACTGTGCGTCAGGTTATATCGTCTCCTCCGTTCACTGCTCGCGGCGGAAGTGTCCGACGTTTGAGTGACTCGGTACAGGGCGAGGATCAATATGGAGCGTCAGACCAGCAGGAAAAGGTTGTTGGCGAAAGCGTTGGCGGAGAACTCGCACGGGATCTTGGATTGGACTTCTAGTGGGTATGTCTGGATCTCTTCGGCTCACTGATTTTTCTGAAGACTATCGCAGCGACCGAGGCAGCGTCGTCGACGAGTTCTATGTGCCAGCCTTGAGTGTTTCCAATTCCTATGACCGCGCCGTAGGATATTTCACTGCTTCGATTCTGGCGATAATCGGCGAGGGGATTGAGGGGCTTGTTCGGCGCGGCGGCAATATGCGAATTGTGGCATCGCCATACCTGCTCCCTGAGGATGTCGCTGAAATTGAAGACGGTTACGAGTTGCGAGCCGTGATGGAGAGGGCCGCTATTCGTGACATGGAGCGCGCCATTGAGGAGCCCAGCGCCGCCCGAGGGCTTGGGAAGCTGGGTGCGCTTGTTGCCGAAGGGCGCCTTGACATAAAGCTCGCCTATGTCACCTCGGCGAATCGGGTTGGCATGTACCACGAAAAGATCGGCGTATTCCGCGACGAGCGGGATCTCGTGGCATTTAAGGGGAGCGCGAACGAAACCCTGTCGGGCCTGATCGGAAACTTCGAGTCTATTGAGGTCTTTCGCAGTTGGGACGATCGTGATCGCGAACGGGCGCTGCGCATTAGCAGGCACTTCGATGACCTGTGGGAGGACCGGACCGCCAGGCTTCGTGTTATTCCATTCACCGAGGCAGCCAAAAAGCTCATTGAGCGCAGTGGTCAGATGGCAGCTGGCATTGGGGGACCTGAGGACATCGACCACGACGGTGCTCCCATCACTGTCACGCCTGAGATCAACTTCGGCATGCTGACGATCCCGCCGGAGCTTCAGGTTCGCGAATACCAGAAACGGGCGGTGGGGAACTGGTTCGCTGAGCAGGGCCGGGGCATTCTCCGGATGGCGACTGGTACTGGGAAGACGCTTACTGCTCTGTCCGCGGGGGCCCAGGTGGCCAAGATCTTGCACAAAGCCGGCGAGCCGCTGCTCACCGTTGTTGTCGCCCCGTACCAACACCTTGTTGACCAATGGGCGAAGGACGTTGAGTGGTTCGGCGTGTCCCCTATCCGGGCCTACGAGTCGACGGCGTCCTGGTTCGGCAGCGCTTCGCACCTCTTGGATGCTATGGCGCTGGGCGCCAGCCACGGTGGCGTGATCATCACGACGAACAAGACCTTCGGTGATGTTGCGTTCCAGAAGATCCTCAGTCGATTCCGCGGACGTCTGCTCCTCATTGCGGATGAAGCTCACAACCTCGGTGCCCGGCACATCAGCTCGAAGCTTCCGGACAGTGCTGAGTTTCGGCTTGGTCTGTCAGCCACCCCGGAACGCTGGTTCGACGACGAAGGAACGGCCGCCCTCACGGACTACTTCGGGGATGTGGTCTTCGAGATGGGGATCGGTGAGGCCATCAAGGCCGGAGCGTTGTGCCGGTACACGTACATGCCTGTGATCGTTGAGCTCGACGAGGAAGAAACCGAGCTGTACGTGGAGATCACCGAGAAGATTGCAAGGATCTTCGCGGCGCAAGAGGGATCGGAACGGGCGGATGAGGACACCGTTCTGGGTGCGCTGCTGCGCAAGCGGTCCAACCTTTTGGGACACGCCCGCGCCAAACTTCCAGCTCTTAAAAGGGAGATCGAGAAGCGTGGGGACGACTGGTACCAGCTGCTCTACTGTGCGGAAGGAAGGCACCCACTTTCATACGAGGATGGGGCGCCCGAAGAACTTGCACAGATCGACCTAGTGCTGGATCTCGTTGGCAACCGGTTGCGCATGCCGGCGGCGCGGTACACAGCGGAGACGAAGCGTCCGGAGCGGCGTCAGGTGTTGCAGCGCTTTGCTGATCGCGAACTACAAGTCGTCGCCTCGATGCGGTGCCTGGACGAGGGCGTCGATGTGCCCGCAGCCCGCACCGCCTATCTACTTGCCAGCTCGACTAACCCACGCCAGTTCATTCAGAGGCGTGGGCGTGTGCTTCGGCAGGCGCCTGGTAAGGACATGGCCGACATCGTTGACTTCATCGTTGTTCCGCCAGAGGGCGTAGCGATGATCCGGGACACCACTGAGCGCAGCATGGTGGCGCGTGAGCTTGCCCGGGTCACCGAGTTTGCCCACCTTGCAGAAAACGAGGCAGAGACGCTCGACATTCTCAGGCCGCTGCGTATGCGCTACGGCTTGCTCGACATCTGAACATCATCACATTTGCATCGAACTGAGGAGTTGGCGTGAGCGAGAAGAGTACTGCGCAAGACGTGTTGGGCAAGCTGTCTCCCGATGGGGTGAAGCTCGCGAAGCGTGTGATCGAGCTTGAGCGAGAGTACCTGCACATCAGGAACTCGAATGCCGTCGTCAACGAGCTAGTTGCCGCCGTGAAGGGACTCATTAAGTGAAGCTCCTCAAGCTGACGCTCAACAACTTCCGTGCGTTCTACGGCCATCAAACCCTTGACCTCAGTGTCGAGGAGGGAAAGCCGGCGGTACTCATCTTCGGTAACAACGGTGCAGGAAAGACGACGCTCCTCAATGCGTTCGCCTGGACGCTGTACGGCAAGTTCTCCGACGATGTAGAACAGCAGCATCGAGTCATCCATGACCAAAAGTGGACGGAAACTCCTATCGGGAGTCCGGTGAGTGCTTCAGTAGAGCTCAAGTTCGAGCACGCCGGAGTCGTCTTCTCAGCTTTGCGTGAGGTAACTGCGGTCAAGGACTCTGAAGAGCAGACCGCGACACCGGCCTCGCTTGCCCTGACCGAGGTTAAGAACGGCGAGAGTAAGCCGGTTCCGAACGGTCAGGACCGTATCGAGAAGATCCTCCCTGAGGGACTGCGTCGATTCTTCTTCTTCAACGGTGAGCGTATGGAGAAGATGTTCACCGGCGAGGAGAGTAACGACGAGGTCAAGCAGGCCATCAAAACGCTGATGGATCTGGAGCCGATGGAGCGCGCGATCTCCGAGCACCTGCCGGCAGCTGCCCGCCGCCTAGGTAGAGAGATCGGGAAGGGAAGCGACACTCGCCTTCAGCAGCTCCAGGCACAACAGGAGAGCCTCGAGCAGCAGCAGCTTGATGCCCGTAAGCGCGCGCTTTCGGTCTCGAAGGAGATCAGCAGTTACGAGCGCGAAGTCAACGAGATGGAGCGCGCACTGCGTAGCCACGCGGAGTCGAAGCCGTTGCAGAACGCGCGCAAGAAGCTTGAGTGGAAGATTGGGGAGGCGAACAGTCAGCTTGTGGCTAGGCAGGCGCGCAAGCGCGAGGTCCTATCCAAGGGAGGATTCCTTGCCTTCACGTCCGGCGTGGACGAGAAGGTTATTGGTCTTGCGGATTCCATGAGGGAGCGCCGCGAACTCCCAGCTGGTATCCAGCGCGACTTCATTGATGGGCTGATCGAAGACGGGGCGTGCATGTGTGGCACGCCCGTACCGCATGGGAGTTTGGCCTACGCAGAGTTGGACAAGCGCCGCTACAACGCGGGACTTCAGGACGTTGAGGCGCGCTGGATGTTTGTCAGTGGCCAGATGAAGCACCTTAGCGAGGCGCGGCAAACGTTGCTCGGTGATCTTCGGCTGGCGGCTGTCGAGATCCAGACCTGCCAGGACGATATCAAGCGCCTCGAGGAGGAGAAGAGCGAGATCGACCGCCAGCTTCAAGGTGTGAACATCCAGGACGTTCAGCGTCTTGAGCAGAAGCGTAAGGAGTACGACGAGAAGCGCATCGACGGGATCTCCGAGCACCGTCGTCTCGAAGAGAAGGCTGCTGAATTCGACTCGGAGATCGAGAAAGTGAAGCGACAATTCCGGTCTGCCACGGCCGAAGATGAAGCTTCGAGGAAGGTGCAGCGGCAGGTCAATCTCGTGAACGAGGTGTTGGAAACCTTCAAGGAGGCGCTTGAGCTGAAGACAGAGGAAGTTCGGGAGCAGCTCGACGCCAAGGTCAAGGAAGTCTTCTCCCGAATCTTCATCAAGTCCTACGAGCCTGAGCTCACTGACTCCTTTGAACTGCTATTGAAGTCTAAGGCCGGAATTGCGATCCGGAGTACTGGTGAGAATCAGGTGCTTGGCCTGTCCTTCGTCGGTGCGGTCTCGGAAATCGCAAAGCAGATCCATCAGCGTAAGGCTAAGGGCGGCGATGACATCTTGGGTGATGGAGGAATCTACCCCGTCGTCATGGACGCTCCTTTCGGCAGCCTTGACTTGACCTATCAGAAAGAGATCTCGCAGGCATTGCCCAAGCTCACCTCGCAGATCGTCACCCTGATCTCGAACTCCCAGGCGCGCGGGGAAGTGTTGGAGAACCTTCAGGGGGCGGCCACGCGTATGTACGTCCTTCGCTCGGTGACCCCCAACACCGGTGCTGAGCAGGAGACGATTGAGATCAACAGCCGCGCAGTTCCGTACGTCTCGCATGGCGAGTTTGAGCACACGGTTTTGGAAGAGGTGACTGTCTGATGGCGTACGAGGATCGTTTCCGGAGGCCGACTGCCCACGAGGACCTGATCGGTGCCCTGGCCGGCAAGGACGGGCCGTTCAGCGCGATGGTCGACGTGCTCATGTTCGCCGCAGTACTTGGGCGCCACAAGGGGAAGCGTGAACGTTTCGACAAGGCAGGCGAACCGATTCGTCTGTCGGTCATGGAAGGACGTCAATACGGCGACGTGCTCATGGACATGATTGCTGTGGTTGAAGATCCAGACGATCCGAAAATCCTTGCTGATGAGCGTCAGCCGGAGCGAGTGCGGATCTTCGAGGAGTACGCGAACGGTGGGCTGAACTTCATCCAGGGCGAAGTCAACGCGAGCGGGGGAAGGGATTACGTATCGATCATCAGCACGCTGGTGATGGACACCCTGACAGCCCCCGATGAGCGTCAGAGCGACGTCTCGGAGCTGATGAAGGCAGCTTCCCTGGACTGGTAGGTGCGGTCTCCTGCAGAAGCGGGGAGGGAGCAGGAATCAGCTGCCCCCTCCCCACCCCAGGGCGCGGGAGTGGGCTCAATGAGCTACGACGGAACGAAGTAGCCCGTCGACCGTACTCATCTCCTTGTGCCCACCGAGATAGCCGATGCCGCGGTGCAAGTGCACAGTCAGGGCTTTGGCTACATTCTCGTCAGTCGGGTCATCGCCGTCGGAGACACAGCGCTGCTTGAGGAGCGCCAGGTAGATGTCGCGGTGTTGGCCGGCGAAGGTCTTCCATGTCATCTCGACGTTGGAGTCCGCGACGATCTCCTTGACGAGGGGCGTTGACGGGTCCTTGAGGGACAGAGCGAGAGCCCAGCGGCACAACACGTTCCACTGAGTAATGCCCGTGGTGCGCTTCAGCCGTACCAGTCGGTCCTTGGCAGGCTGGGAGAGGCGGACGTTATCAAGCGACATGGGAGGCTCCTGCGTTCCACCAGTATCCCTCGACGGCGGTGGTCGTGAAATTCGTGTCGTCGTGGACCAGGGTGTAGGTGTGGGCGACGGACTTCTGCAAGCGGCCCAGCAGGTACTCGTCAATCTCCTCGTCGGTGGAGAGCAGCAGAACCTGGTCGCTGGCGTACGGGAAGTAGCGGTCGACAAGGTGTTCGCGGTGGCGGCTGTCCAGGCGGCCGAGAGGGGTGTCGATGACGCTGGGCAGGCGGTTGCCTGCGACCTTCATCAACCCCCAGAGAAGGGAAACCGCGAGGATCTGGCGCTCGCCAGCACTGAGGCGTCCCGGGTCGACCGGTTCGCCAGTGGAGTCGGACAGCGAGAGCGTGAACTTGTCGGTGTCGATGCGCAGGTCCTGGACCAGACCCTGTTTTCTCATGAGCTCCTTGAAGCTCTGCAGTACGGCGACCTCGAGGCTGCTGATGTGGCGGTGGAGCAGGACTTCACCGAAGCGCTCCAGAGTGGCACGAGCCTTCTCCGAGTACCGGATGATGCGTTCGACTTCTTCGGCCTTGACCTTGGTCCGCACGAAATTGTTGTGGGCTCGGTCGAGGGCCGCGGTGACGTATTCGCGACGCCGCTTCAGTTCCGTGATCAGTTCCTCGGTGCGAGCGATTCCAGCCTGGATACGAGAGAACTCCTGGAGCTGCTCCTCCCGTGCTTCCTGAAGGGCTTCCACCTTGCTCTGCTCCGGGACACCCGCCAACTGGCGATCCAGCTGATCCACTTCCTCAGCGGCAGACGTAGTCAGCGCCAAGAGCTCGGCGGCCCGGTCCTTGTCGCGCCCGAGGAGTTCGTCCAGTACGGAGAGCTGAGCCAAAGCATCGTGGGGGAGTTCGAGGTCTACCTTCAGCGTGGTCGATTTTGACCGCTTGGCCCGGTCTTCCTCGAGCTTCCTTATGACTTCGCTCTTGGCATCCTCGGGCAGCATGTTGAGCAGCCACTTGTCCCGCTCTACCAGGACATCGAGGACCTGACCGGCCTCTGCGGCCGACTGTTCTCGCTTGGCCTGCTTACGTACGTCCTTCAGCTGCGGACCCATCAAGAGCAGAGGAAGCGGTCCAGCAGCGATCTGGACCAGCGAGGAACGTAGGTCCGCGAGGTGCTCGGCAGCCCGCTTCTGTTCCTGCTCAAGTTCCACACGACGTTCGAAGAGGCCGCCGCCTGCGCTCTTGAATGCTTGCTCCAAGGACTCGAGCTCGCGTTTAGCTCGGCCCAGTACAATCTCGCGCTGCTTCAAGTCCTGGGAGGCTACATCGAGTTGAGTCTGTACGGACTCCTGCTCCTCCTCTTGCTCATGGATGCTGTCTATCAGGTGCTGTTCCTCGTCGGACAGCTTCTGACGACGTTGCAGCGCAAGCAGGTCAGTACGGAGCTGCTGAACGGTACTCACGCCGAGGAGCGAGTGGACAGCAGATTCGATGACCGAGGCGGCACGTTCTGGGTCCGCGAGGGACTCGATCTTCTCGCCATCGAAGAAGGACAGTGAAGCGACCTCAAGAGGGAGGAGGTCTTCGATGTGATCCGCCCATCCCTCACTGAGCAGCCGGCTGTACTTGGTGTCGGGCTGGGCGAGGCGGCCAGGCTTGGTCTGGTCGCCGTAGTCCTCGTCCACGAGGACACTGAGGAACTCCTTGAGCGACTTCCCGCTGGTGTACCAGTTGCGGACGACCTTGTAGTAGTGCTCCTTGCCGCCCACCGCGACGGTGAACTCCAAGGTGACCGACGAGCCGCGGGTGGGGTCGTGCTGGCGGTTGATGCTCTCACGGAGGAATGTCTCATACGGCTTGTTACCGCGACCGCTGCATCTGGCGCGGGGGCCGTACAGGGCCAGCTGGATAGCGTCGAGCAAGGTCGTCTTGCCGCAACCGTTGAGGCCGCCGATCAGGATGATCGGCTTGTTCTTCTTCACGGTGAGGTCAAGCGACTGCTTACCCCGATAGGCCCCGAACTCTTCTAGGGTGATTTTACGCAGGAGCATCGATGTCGGTCTCTTCGTCGAGAGTCGGGTTGGTTGCCACGTCCGAGCGCCACTTCTTCTTGCGCTGAGCGAAGGCGTACGCGTCGTCACGGTCCTCGTAGAAGCCCTTTTGAACGGCTCCCTCGAGTGCCTGGAAGAGGCCGGAACGCCTAGACATCGTGCGGTACTTGCGCTCTACGGAGAGCAGCTCGCGCACCATGTCGTAATGCAGTTCGTCGCCATCACAGACTTCCTTGAGAAGGTCCATCTCGTCTGCGCCCATGACGAGTTGCTCATCGAGCGGACCGCCGGGGAAGTCCTCACCAGTGGTCTGCTTGTAGATCTTCGGTACGGAGTCCTCGACCTCGTGCTTGTCGAAGACCCAGATGCGCCGGATTTCGTGAAGTTCGGCGAGGGTGATCAGCTCGATGTTACTGACGTGCTCCGGGGCGTGGGCCCGGATCCAGGTCTGCGCGGTCAGTAGGTCTGTGAGCCACTTCTCCCGGTACTCCTGGAGATAAGGGCCATGGATGACAACGTCCTCGCCGTCGCTACGGCGCTCAAAGATATTCACTTGGCCGTTCATACGGCGGAAGTCACGAGCCGGCTTGTCGGGGCGAGGGTGAGGGAGCTTCTTTCCTGGCTGGTAGTCAGGGTCCTCCTTGTCCTCTACGAACCCGAAGGGAGAGTCCAGTTTGTCTCGTAGCTCCAGGAGCGGGGTCATCCACTCCTTCTCGTCGTCGTTTCGGATCATCGCCGTCATGGACTTGTCTTGCTCGACCAGAGTGCAAGTCCAGCAGCCGAAGCGGCTGGAACCGCAGGAGGGGGTGGTCGAGTCGACGACGAGCGGGCATTCGCCATCCTCTGAGGCGCCCTGATACATGCTGAGCAGGTCGTGGTTGTTGTATCCCCAGGGGTTGGGCTTCTGCATCAGGAATTCCCACACGTCATCGTTGGTCCAGTCTTCGACCGGGCTGTAGACGAGCGAGTTGGGGAGGTTCGCGTTAGGGGATAGGCGGTCGCGTACGCGCCGCTTCTCGTGCTTTTCCATCGCACGCGCACGGGCCTGGCTCTCGGTCTTCCGGATGCCGAGGACCATGATGGCCTCGCCGTGGGCAGCCACGACGTTGCGGATGAACGAGTTCGAAGGCTTGATCTTCAGTCGCTCGGTGCACCAGCGGAACTTCGGGCGGGGCGCAGGGTAGCCACGACCGATGAGGTTGACCCAGAAGGTGTCCTTGACTTCGGGGGTCAGGCGATGCGGTTCGATGGGCAGACCCTGAGCCGTGGCGGCCTTCTCCATCGCCTCCAGGGACGTGGTGACCCAGGCGGCCACCACAGGGTTCTCGACCAGGGTATCCGTGCTGATCACGTGAACCGTCTTGGTGAGCTTCTCTACCGGCAGATCCTTGAGCGCCGTCCAGACCAGCTGGAGGACGGCGGTGGAGTCCTTGCCACCGCTGTAGCCGATGACCCAGGGGACCTCGTCCGCGGTGTACAACTCGCGGATCTCGTCAGTCAGAGCGGTTTCGACCTCGCCGAGTGAGCGGCCATCGAACGCCAGCCGCCGGACAGTTGGGATGCCAAGAGGTAGAGGGGTGTTCATGCTTCGCCTCGCAGGTAAGCGTCTTCCACCCGCTGTTCCTCAGGGCTGAGCTCGAGCCCAAGGTGCTTACGCAGGTAGGTGACGGTAAGGGTCACATTCTGGTGGCTCTTGGACACACGGCCACCGACGATGGCGCGCCCTTCCCAGTCGCTGTTCGACCGGGTCCAGTCCACGTTCTTGAGGGGAGAGAGCTGCTTCCTCCACTTGGAAGGCGCAGTGGAATCCCGGAACAGGGAGTTGCCGATGCGTCCGAGAGCATGGAGCGCGATGCCATGACTGTGGATGAAGTCTCGGCGCATCTCCTTGGCGGAGAGCTCACGGTTGCGAACCATGGCCCACTCCGGGGTGGCTTCATCGATCGTTTCCCAATAGGACTGGGCGAGATCGGTAGCAGCCTCAGGCTCGAGGTTAAGCCCTTGGAGGAGAGCCTGGGTGCCGTAGTAGAGCGCGCTCAGGGTGAACATCATCCGGGAGCCTGCCGAGAGGTTGCTCTTCTCCATCTCGATGTAGCCCTTGAAGATGGTCGACCGTCCAGCCATGACGCGTACGACTTGGGCGGAAAGATCCCGGTGGTCGTAGAGGACACCGATGGAGCGTGCGGGGCGGACCGCGTGCCGATTGAGGTCAGCGAACATCTGCTGCGACCGAGCTAGACCGTCGTCATGAAAGAAGACGACGGCGATCGTTTCCTCGCCGAGGTCGGGGTTCTCCTTGAGCGCGAGCTCGATAGCGGCGCGACGGTGTTGCCCGTCGTTGATCAAGAAACGGGAGTCCATGGGGATGTGGAGGTGACCGGTTCGGAAGCCGGCGCCATCAGTGCTGTGACTTTCGAAGTCCATGTTGCCGTCTACGGAGGCAGTGAGTGCGCTGAAGACGTAGTCGCCCGGGTTGTCCAGGATGTACTTGGACAGGGCGGGGAGGCGCCCCTTGTTGAGGACGCGCTGAGCCCTTAGTTCAGGGGGGAGTTCGTCCTCATCGAAGATGAAGATCTTGGGGATCAGGCGCAGAGGGCACATCGAGACGTAGAACTCTCGACCAGCCTGGATCCCGCGGATCGCGGGGAAGGTGTACTCGAACCCCGCGGACGTACGTGGGGCGACGACTCGGGTCGCAGGTGCCACAGCTTCGTTCTCCACTTCGGCAACTTTAACGCACTCGGGCTGACCGCTGACCCTCGGTTGACGTACCGAGGTGTCCTCCCGTGTGTGCAGGTCGCTGGGGAGGTAGCGCACGCGATCGACGAGGTGCGCGTACGGGCTTTTGCTTACTGCCACGCGTGGGGATGACGAGCGGCGAGTCTGGTGTTGATGTACGCGAGGTGTCTTGCTGTGCGCTGACACCTCCGACGTGTACGTTAACCGATTGACGTAAGCGATGGCAGGAAAAACGTCCTGGAAGTGGGTAGCTGTTGTGGTGGCGTATCTCGATGTGGCGGCGACGACACGGGTCGACCCCCGAGTCGCTGACGTGGTCCTCCACTGGATGACCGAAGATTTCGGGAACGCCGGCAGTCGTACTCACGAGTACGGGACTCGCGCCAAGAAGGCGGTGCAGGAAGCGCGGACTTTCCTGGCGGGGACGGTCGGAGCTAAGACGGAAGAGGTCATCTTCACGAGCGGAGCGACTGAGTCGAACAACATCGCCCTGCTCGGGATGGCGCCGTACGGGGAGAAGAACCAACGGCGGCACATCATCACCTCCGCCATCGAGCACAAAGCGGTCATCGAACCCCTCGTGCACCTGCAGAGCAAGGGCTTCGAGGTGGACTTCCTCGAGCCGGGGCTGTCAGGGCGGATCGCCACGGAGGCCGTGCTCGAGAAGTTGCGCCCGGACACACTCCTGGTCTCCCTCATGCACGTGAACAATGAGACCGGCGTGATCCAGCCCGTCGCTGAGCTTGCTGAGGAGCTGCGGGGGACGCCGACCTACTTCCATGTTGATGCCGCGCAGGGGTACGGGAAGCTTCCAGAGGACCTCAAGGCGCCCATCGACATGATCAGCATCAGCGGCCACAAGGTGGGGGCACCGAAGGGTGTGGGTGCGCTTGTCACCCGCCGCCGGGGATGGGACAAGACTCCGCTGGAGCCGATCATGTTCGGCGGGGGACAGGAGAGGAAACTCCGGCCCGGGACGCTAGCAGTGCCGCTCATCATGGGGCTCTATGAGGCAGCCAAGGTCTTCCAGGAGGGGCAGCCGCGCTGGGAGCGAGAGGCTCTCGCAATGCGGGAGCGCATGCTCGCCGCTCTCGGTAAGACGCGCTTCCACATCAACGGAGACGCGGATCACTCCGTACCGCACATCCTGAACGTGACTTTCGATGGCCTGAACGCCGAAGCACTGATCGTCCGGGTTAAGGATCAGGTCGCGGTCGCTACTGGGTCGGCGTGCACCAGCGCCTCCTACACACCCAGCCATGTCCTGACCGCAATGGGGCTACCGGACGGTGTAGCCAATAATGGGCTGCGGTTCTCCTGGTTCCCGAGCCAGGTAGCGGACTTTGACCCGGAGGAGTTCGCGGCGACAGTCGTGCGGATGCAGCCCGACGCTCCCTGAGGGGTGCCGGACACGAGGCGGGAAATCAGTCATTTGCGCGACGCACCAGACGGTGCCCGCGCAGGTCACGTCCGCAGCGGACCAGCTCGGCTTCCCACCCATTCTCGGTGCCGATGAGGTGCGGGTGTTCGTACAGGCCGGCTCTCAGCTCTGCCTGCGTCAGACGCTCGTATTTTGGGGCGTCCGGGTCGCCTGGCGCCAGGAACTCATGCTTGCGGTGGAGCAGCGGGCGGTTGGCGGAGTTGGCATAGGAGATGTGCGAGGTCTCCAGGGATCTCAGGTCTACGAGGTACGAAGACGAGATCCGCGGATGCGGGTCGGCATCGAACTCTGGGTAATCGAGCCAGCTCACTGCTCGTCCCTGGTGCTTCAGCTTGGCGATGGTCCATTCCTGGGGGCGTCCGGCGGCGATCGATGCACAGTGCTCGTACAGGCGGAGGACGGTCGGCATCTGATCGATTGCGCGATGATGCACGTAGAGAGAGGTCGGGGTGAGCTTGCCGACGGCGGATGCGTGCATCGCGCCGCGGACATATGCGTCGTCCCGGAGCTTGAGGAGCAGGCGGTCGGAGCGCTGGCACGCCTCCTTGTACGACGAGAAGAACGACCGAACGTCAAGCTGCACGCTGAAGGGCAAGCTGCCGAAGGGGCCGCGGCCACTGAAGAGCTCGACGGCCAAGAACAGGAGCGTGTTCAGCGTGGTGCGTTTCCCGCCGTCCTTGACCTTGTCGCCGTCGACGGAGTCGCGGATGAGGCGCCGGAGCTCGCCGGATTTGAGACGAGACAGCTGCTCGGCCATGGGGCGCGGCATTTCCTCGACGCGCGGTGGGCGACCGCGGCGCTCGACGTAGTCGGCTAGCGAGGCGATGGCCGAATTGGTGTCTTCGGAGGCCAGCCACTCGGCATCAGGGACGATGCGATGCGCGAGGTATCCGAGGCGTGCAGCATCGTCCTTGAATGCATAGACGATGCCCGGGGCGGCGGAGACGCAACGGGTGCCAGTGACCTCCTCGATGTAGTTCCGGAGTTCGCTGGAGCCAAAGAGGCGCTGGAACGTTTGCCGGCTGGTGAGCAGGCCGTCGCCGAACTCCTGGCCTCGCACCTTGGCCTTCTCCCACGTCAGGCGCGCTGAGACGATTAGAACCGTAGTGGCGAGTTCCCAGGCTTGCTTCAGGGTCTGGCGGCGTTCGGCGGCGTCCTCAATGACGTTGAGGACGTATGTGAGCAGTACGACGTCGGATGGGACGAGCGGGACTTCCGGGCTGTAGTACGGATCCCATCCGGTGATGCGGCAGTCGAGGCGTTCCAAGGACCTGACGTCTCCGCCGCGCCCGCAGCCGTAGTCGAGGACAGTGCGGTCGGGGGTGAGTTGGCGATCGGCCAGAGCTTGGCGGGCGGGTACTGAGAGCGCGTTGCGGCCAATTGCGGTGCGGCGGCGGTCGCTGTTCCAGGACTGCTGCATGTCGTCCTCGTTGGTCCAGGAAGGTGACGGACGCAGCATAGCCAGCGCGTGATGCTCATGGAGCTAACCTCGATTCTTCAGTGGAGTGCGGTAGTTGACCTGCTCGGCAGGTCGCCCGTAACGACCTCGGGTCGTTCGAGGCGCGCTGGCGCGTGTCGCCGCGGGTGGGATGGGTTCCACGGGCCCGGAGTGCTGCCGGTCTTCTCCTCGCATCGGACGCGTGCTGCCGCAGGCCTCTGTGGAGCGCGTCGACGAGCAGCTCGTCTCGCTTGCCGACATCGCCGCGCGGGCCGGCCTGAGCCATGAAGCTGTGTGCCTGTGGGCAGCAGGGAAGAGGCGTACCCAGGGTGAACCGTTCCCGGCTCCCCGTGCCCAGGTGGGTCAGGGGCGGACCGCCACCAAGATCTGGAGCGGGCCGGAAGTTCTCGTGTGGTTCGAGGCCCACTACTGCCTCGACCTCGAGCCCGACACGGTCTATCTCATGCCGCAGCAAGTGGCACGTCTCAACGCTCTTCTTCAGGGGAGTGGGGAGGGGTGCTGGCGACCTTTGGCAACGGCCAGCGGCACACGCACGCTCTGAATTCCCCTGCAGTCACGGTCTTCACGCTGCGAGGGGAACCTCAGTATGCTCCTCATATGCAAGTAAAGAAAGCAGCGCTGGAGCAGCACATTGCAGTGTTCGGCGAGAGCGGCAGCGGGAAGACCGTCATGCTCTCCTCCTTCTATGGAGCCACGCAGGAGCCTCAGTACCTGCAGAAGAGTCTGTTCCATGTCGTGGCGGACGAAATGGGACAGGGCACTCGGCTGCATCGAAACTACCTTGGCATGAGGGAGTCGGCGCGACTGCCCGCAACCAACCGTTTCTCCGCCACGTCCTATTCTTTCTCGGTCAGGCTGAAGGACGGGTCCGAAGCCAAGGCCAATAAGGCCAGGCCTTTCGACGCCCTGCGCCTTGTCTGGCACGATTACCCGGGTGAGTGGTTCGAGGAGGACGTGAGCGGGCCGGAGGAGGCCCAACGCAGAGTCGACACGTTCATGTCCTTGCTGGGCTCTGATGTCGCTCTCCTGCTGGTGGACGGTCAGCGGTTGCTGGACAACGCCGGACAGGAAGAGCGGTACCTGAAGTCGCTGCTGACCAATTTCCGTAACGGACTGCTGTCGATCAAGAGTGATCTGCTGAAGGACGGCAAGCCGCTCGTCGAATTTCCGCGTATCTGGATCATGGCACTGTCAAAGTCCGATCTGCTGCCGAAGCTGGACGTGTTCAAGTTCAGGGATCTCCTTGTGGAGAAGGCCGGCGATGACATAGTCGAATTGCGTGATGTGATCGCTGGGCTGGTGGAGGCCAGCGACGCGTTGTCCGTGGGTGAGGACTTCGTGCTGCTTTCGTCAGCGAAGTTCGGTGCAGAAAAGATTGAGGTGACCAAGCGCGTCGGTCTGGAGTTGATCCTCCCGCTGGCCGCCATGCTTCCATTCGAGCGCCACGTCCGATGGGCCCAGTTGAAACAAGTCCCTGTGAAGGTGGCGGAGAGTCTGCTGGGCGGGGCGGGAGCTTTGGCCGCTGCGCTGGTCGGTAGCAAGGTCAAGCTGCCTGGTGCGGTAGGTCTTTTGCGTAACGTCGTTGGCCTCGTGCTCTCGAAGGAAGTCTTGAACGAGGCGGCCAAGGTGGCAGGGGATAAACTCAAAAACATCAACTCAGAAGCGATGGCCAAACAGAACTACCTCACCGCCACGTTGACCCGCTTCCGGATGGACCTGGACAGGGGAGAAGAGGAGCAGGTGTTTCTGAGGAGCGTCAAGTGAGCCTCATCTGGGCCACGCGTGGGCGGACCTGGGGTTTCCGGTTTCTCCGTGACGGGGGATTCGGGGATCCACTCCAGGTCTACGACGACGCCTTCTCGGGTGTCGGGGACGAGCCGGAAGTCTGGCGGCGCGTCGCCGAGAAGGGGGCGCTGCGTTTCCCGGATCCCTTGGGACGCAAGGACAGGGCTGGCAGAATCATCCCCCACGAGTTCGTTGTCCTCGGGCCCTTGGCCAATGAGGTCGACTCGGTCGAGGATGCTCGTCAGCTGGTCTGGCCCCAGGTTGCCGACGTATTCAGCCGCATCTGGGAAATGCCCGAGCCGCCCTCGCCCGGCGAATGACTTCAGCGACACAATTGCCGCTGCCGCCGGGCGGTGAGTCGCGTCACGCTCGCTGCCTGCGTGCAAGGCGGTAGACGCCGTAGGTGATGCCCAAAATGATGTCCACGGCTACCCAGAGAGCGATGATGAGGCCTACTCCGATCGCGGTGCCGACGTCGCCTGCGTTCTGACACGTGGTAAGTGCGTCGCCGACCATTCCCTCGCAGGAAGCGTGATCGTTGCTGTTGGCACCGGTAATGATCCAGACCAGGAAGAGCGCCTGTACGGCCAGGAAGACCCAGAGGAAGATCCGGTGGTGCTTCTTCCTGACGTCGGTGCTCGGCGGATGTTCTTCTTCGGGGGGTCCCCAAGCGGGGGTCGGAGCGGTACTCATCAGCAGACGCCTCCTCAGCAGGCGCACGCCCCGAGGCTTTGGTTGGGAGTCAACGCTACGCCGATTTCGGTCGGTCCGCCCATGAGGGGATCCGGCCGCACGCGTGCCGAGGTCGCCTTCCAGGACGCGGCGGCCCGGTTCGCAGCGGCCATGGTCGGCATGCCGGACGAGCGGGACGACGTGCGGTCCGGCGGAGGCAGACGGCACACACGGGTCACGGCTGCTCGGCGCGTAAGAAGTCATCTCATTGGCTCGGTAGCTGTTGTCCATGGTGTGGATTGTTGAGCGTTTGGTGCGGGAGGAGCTGTGGGAGCTGTTTCGGCGAGTGGTGCCGGAGGCGCCGTCGCGGCCTCAGGGTGGCGGTCGGCGTCGTCACGCAGTTCGGCACTTCCATGCTGATGGCGGCGGTCGTAGTTGAGGTACAAGAAGTAGCGCCCAGCCTTGATTGGCGGTCGCCCCCGGCTTCGCGGGGGCCCAGGTTCGGCGCTCATGGTTCAAGGGCGTTCTCGATGTGAGCAGTTGCTGTTCCGATACAAGTAACTCTTGGGATTAATCCTTGAGTTGAACCCTTGTGATCAATGCAAGGGTTGGGCATGCTTGACCCATGACAGAGAAGAAGCTCCGCCTCATCCCCACCGGTACGTGCTGGTGCGGCTGCGAGAAGGAAGTCGGCCTCGGTAAGTTCTTCGCCCCTGGCCACGACAAGGTCGCCGAAGCCGCCGTCATCGCCATCAAGTACGGCTCTTCCGTGCCCGAGTTCCTCCACACCCACGGCTATGGCCCCCATCACTCCGTCAGCCGCGCTGCGGTCGATGCCGGCGTCTGGGAGGAGTGCCGCGAGTGCTCCAGCGAGCCCGGCTATCGAGGAACGGCGGAGAGCATCGCCAACCACAAGCGCAAGTATCACCGCGCCGAGCAGTAAGGATCACGGCCGTGACCATCGCGCAGATCTTGGAGAAGCCCATCCGAGCCCTCGGCGGCACCTGGGACACCCGGCGCACCGTGACCGCGCTCCGCGACGCCGGTCACGGCGACGGCGACCAGCGGCAGCAGGAGAAGCGAGCCCGCAAAGCCCTCCGCGATCTTGCCGCAACAGGCGTCATCGTGAAGATCGACCCGGACAGCGCCATCTACCGACTTGCCGAGCAGTGAGCACGCCCAAGGGCCGGACGACGCCGTGCTTGGGGCAGGCACGGCCGAACTTTCGAGAAGCGTATTCCCTGGTCCGCAAAGGCGCCTGACCGCGACGCCCCACAGCTCCGTCGCTCTCGCGATCGGCTGGGAATGGTCATGTGAGTCCGAGGGTCGCCGGCGGCCGGGTCATCTCCCGTCCGTGATGGCGTAGGCCCTCGGTGATGTTGTTCCGCCCTGCCAGGCGGAGCACACCGACGGCGAGCCGATGCAGGGAGGACATCGGCCGCGACGCACTGCTGGTCCGCACCTGCGCGGCATTCTTCCGAACGTTGCACCCCTGGCGACATCACGACCCAATACTTTCGCCGTCGGCCCGTTCGCTGCGGAACGTAGCCGCGCCCTGGGTTGGTAAGGGTGTCAGGGGGCTCACGAAACTCGCTGCAGCCCGGGGTGACTCGTCGTCCCCTCGAATGTGGCTCCGCCCTACGCCTCGGGGGCCGTGGTCGCGTTGAAGTGAAGAAGGACTGGTGCAGCGAACGCTGCACGGTCCCCCGTTCCAGCCGGATCGAGGGGGATGCAGCCGGACGGAAACAGGCCGATATGCCCGGCTCTCTGAGAAAACTGCAGGTGAGACGCGTCACCGTTTTGGGTTCGAGTCCCACCCGCCCCACCGAGCCCTTGGCAGAATCGTTCTGAACAGGGGAAACGTACTTTTCGGGGGCATTTGCGTCAGGCGGACGCCTCGCGGTCCGGTCGTGTGCGGGCGGACCGCGCTCCGATTCCGTCAGTGCCGCGGTTCGTCCGCGGCGCGGGGGTTGCCCCGGGTGCGTGTCCGGGCGAGCTGATCCGCCGCGCTGTCCAGCAGCGTCTCGAGGACCACGGGGTAGGCGCTGTGCGTCATCCGCCCGGCCAGGAGCCGCGCGGTGGCGGCGATGTGCGGGTGGGTGTCGGCCGACAGTTCGGCGTAGGTGGATTCCCACATCTCCTCGTCCGCCGCGCGGGCCTCGTCCGTCAGCGCCAGTGACCCGGCGTCCAGAGCGGCGAACGCCAGGCTCAGGTCGATGAACGCGTGGTAGACGACGACCGCGTCCGCGTCCGGGAAGCCCGCGCCGCGCAGGATCCCGAGGATCGTCTCGTCCACCGCGATCTCCCGCGGACGGCCCGTGACCCGGCTGGCGGTCAGTACGGCGGCCTGGGGGTGGGCGAGGTAGGAGGCGTGGATGGCCCGGCCGAGGGACCGCAGGTCGGACCGCCAGTCCCCGGTGGCCGTCCAGGTGTCCAGCGCCTGCCCCATCAGCTCCTCGCCGATGGCCCTGGTCAGATCGTCCAGGCCGGCGAAGTACCGGTAGAGGGTGCTGGGGTCGGCACCCAGGGCCGTGCCCAGTCTGCGTGCCGTCAGTCCGGTGCTTCCGTGCTCGCGCAGCATCCGCAGCGCGGTCCGCACGATGACCTTCTCGGACAGCACCGTGCCCTGCCGCGTCGGCCTGCGCCGGCGCCGTTCCGCCTCCGGAACCACCTGCTTCGCCATGCCGACTCTCCCTGCTCGCCGCACCCCGGGACCCTTATGCCAACGCCGTTGACCTTACCCCCGGCTGTCCCGTTGCATCGTGCCCAGCGCCGGAGGCATCTGTTTCCGGCAACCGAAAGGTGTGTGAGATGCGAGTACTTCTCGTGGGAGCGGGCGGCGTGGGCACGGCCGTCACCCGGATCGCGGCCCGCCGCGACTTCCTGACCCACATGGTCGTCGCGGACTACGACCTCGCACGTGCGGAGGCGGCCGTCGGCGCGCTCCGGGAACACGGCGACCGGTTCAGCGCGAGGCGTCTGGACGCCTCCGACGAGGACGCGGTACGGCAGGTGCTCGCCGAGGAGAACTGCGACGCCCTGCTCAACGCGACCGACCCGAGGTTCGTGATGCCGCTGTTCAACGCGGCGCGCGCGGCCGGCACGCACTACCTCGACATGGCGATGTCCCTGTCCGCACCGCACGTGACCCGTCCGTACGAGATGTGCGGTGTGAAGCTCGGCGACGCACAGTTCGAACAGGCCGACGCCTGGGAGCGTTCCGGACGGCTGGCCCTGGTCGGCATGGGCGTGGAGCCGGGTCTCTCGGACGTCTTCGCCCGCTACGCGGCGGACGAACTCTTCGACGACATCGAGGAGATCGGCGTCCGCGACGGAGCCGACCTGGCGGTCGAGGGCTACGACTTCGCCCCGTCCTTCAGCATCTGGACGACCATCGAGGAGTGCCTCAATCCGCCGGTGGTCTACGAGAAGGACCGCGGCTGGTTCACCACCGCCCCCTTCAGCGAACCGGAGGTGTTCGACTTCCCCGAGGGCATCGGCCCGGTGGAGTGCGTGAACGTCGAGCACGAGGAGGTCCTGCTCATCCCGCGCTGGATCGACGCCCGCCGGGTCACGTTCAAGTACGGCCTCGGCGACGACTTCATCGCCAAACTGAAGACTCTGCACGAACTGGGCCTGGACTCCACCGAGAAGGTCACCGTCCCCTCTGCGACCGGGCCCGTGGAGGTCTCCCCGCGTGACGTGGTCGCGGCCTGCCTGCCCGACCCGGCCACCCTGGGCGACCGCATGACCGGCAAGACCTGCGCGGGCACCTGGGTCAAGGGAACCAAGGACGGTTCGCCGCGCGAGGTCTACCTCTACCACGTCGTCGACAACCAGTGGTCGATGCGCGAGTACGGATCCCAGGCCGTGGTGTGGCAGACGGCGGTCAACCCCGTCGTCGCTCTGGAACTCGTCGCGAGCGGAGCCTGGTCGGGCAGCGGCATCCTCGGCCCCGAAGCCCTGCCGCCCCGTCCCTTCCTCGACCTGCTCACCGCGTACGGCTCGCCGTGGGGCCTGCGCGAGGAGGGCTGACCGTCGTCCGCGGCCGACCGGGCGAGGGCGTGCCCGGCCGGCCGCACCCTCCGTTCACGCAATGCCCTCAGGCCGACGGCGTCGCGTCCTCCCCGAGATCGATCGCGTACGCCTTGCGCAGCGTCTCGTGCACCGTCCAGGTCGTGCGGTCGCCCTTGTGCAGTACGGCGAGGTCTCCCGGGCCGACCGTCAGTGTCGGCCCGCCCTCCACCTCGATGGTGGCCGAGCCGCTGAGTACGACGAACATCTCGTCCTCCTCGGTGTCGGTGACGATCCCCGGAGTGATCTGCCAGACGCCCCGCAACCGGCGGCCGTCCACCGACTCCCAGACGACCTTGCCCGTCACCTCCGGCGTGCCGGAGAGTATCTGCGCGGGGGAGAGCGGCTCGGGTTCGAGCTCGGTGCCGGGAACGTGGACGACGAGGCTGTGAGTCATGCGGTGACGCTAGCCGGGGCGCACGGTGCTCCGGGGGTGACATGGTGTGGCGTTTTCCGCGGGGCGCCCGGACACTTCGTCGCGCTTGCGGCCCGCAGCGCGCTCCGGCCGGTCCGGGCCCTGCCCGTGACACACCGGGACAGGCCGGTCGCTACCATCCCTTGTGACCGAAACGGCCGAACAACCTGTACCCCGCACGCGCATACTCGCCGACCTGACGCCCCTGCGGAGCTCACCGGACTACCGGCGGCTGTGGTTCGGGAACACCGTCTCCTGGATCGGGCAGGGCATGACGGCGCTGGCTGTCTCGCTCCAGGTCTACGACATCACCGGGTCCGCGTTCTCCGTCGGACTCATCGGCCTGTGCTCACTCGTCCCGCTGGTGCTGCTCGGGCTGTACAGCGGGGCGGTCGCGGACACCGTCGACCGGCGCAAGCTGGGCCTGTTCAGCGCGGCCGGGTCGTTCGTGCTCTCCGTCGGACTGGCCGCCGTGACCTTTGCCGGAGTGGAACACGTAGGGCTGCTCTACGCGGTGGTCGCCCTCCAGTCCGTGTGCTTCGCGCTCAACTCCCCGGCCCGCAGCTCCATGATCGCCCGGCTGCTGCCGGCCGAGCAGCTGCCCTCCGCCAACGCGCTCAACGCCATGACCTCCACCACGGGCGGCCTGGTCGGGCCGATGCTCGGCGGCCTCATCGTCGGCTGGTGGGGCTACCGCGCCGCGTACACCATCGACGCGGTCACGTTCACGGCCTCGCTGTACGCGATGTGGCGCCTGCCGTCGATGCTTCCCGACCGGGCGGAAGGCGACAGGGGCGCCAAGCGGGCGTCCGTCGTGGACGGGCTCCGCTTCCTCGGTACCCGGCCCAATCTGCGGATGACCTTCTTCACCGACCTGAGCGCCATGGTGCTCGCCCAACCGCGCGCCCTGTTCCCGGTGGTCGCCGTGGTCTGGTTCGGCGGCGACGCGAAGACCACCGGCCTGCTGGTCGCCGCCCCGGCGCTGGGGGCACTCCTGGGCAGTGTGTTCTCCGGGTGGCTGGGGCAGATCCGCCGGCACGGGCTGGCGGTGCTCGTCTCCGTGGCCTGCTGGGGCATGGCCATCGCCGTGTTCGGGCTGACCCGGCAGCTCTGGCTCGGGCTGATCCTCCTGGCCCTCGCCGGGTGTGCGGACTCCGTCTCGATGGTCTTCCGCAACACCATGCTCCAGGCGGCGGTGCCCGACGAGATGCGGGGACGGCTGCAGGGCGTGTTCATCGTGGTCGTGGCGGGCGGGCCACGACTCGGCGACCTGATGGCCGGCTCCGTCGCCGACCTGACCTCACCGGCCCTGGCGGTGACCGGGGGCGGGATCGCGTGCGTGCTGGTGGTCTGCCTGCTCGGGCTGCGCTGGCGCGCCTTCGCGAGGTACGACGCCCGAGACCCGCAGCCCTAGTTTCCTCCGCCGCCGGCGAGTTCGCCGGACGGCAGAGGAAAGGGAGGTACACGCTCTTCCCGGACGGACCGGGTGTCACGGTGCGCGTGAGACGGCCTGACCGGGGGCATTCACCGGCAGGCCGGGTTGCCGGTCAGAACTTGGTGCTGCAGGTCATCGGGTACTCGTTGCCCTGGAACTTGACGCAGACGCGGTAGTAGTAGCTGGAACCGCCGAGCATGTTGGACCAGTCGCTGCCACCGTGCGGGATCTCGACGTTCAGCGAGCGGATGAGCTTGCCGGCCGAGTCGTACTTCTCGATGTAGCCGAACGAGTTGTAGATGGAGTTGCTCGAGTTGTCGGTGACCCGGACCCACGCGGCCTGGCAGCCGAACGACCAGCGCAGTTCGGCCTTGCGGCTGTTGTTGGTGATGGTGCGCTGGGTGGCCACGTCGGCCGTCTCGCACGCTGTCGCTCTGGGGCCCTGGTTGTCGCAGCCGGCGCCGCTACAACTGGCCGCGTACGAGGTGCCTGCCAGCGGAATGAGGCCGAGGGCCACGGTGGCTGCGGACACGGTGGCGAAACGGGTTACTGCGGTCTTCACGTACTTCTCCTGAAAGGCGAGCCGGCCCCGTGCACTGCGCCAACAGGGCCCCGGACCGGCGGTGAGCGGACCAGCCGTCGCGGGAGCCGGCCCTGCCCCACCGGTGCGGTGGGGCACGGAGCATGCCCTCCCGCCGCGCCGGCCCGCCGTTGGCGCGCACCTCGCGTCGGGCGGCGGTGCTCCGCACGTCGCCTTCCCCCGTGAACCGCCCCAGGGGCGGCGGACGCCCGTGATCCCCCCGGCGTCCGCGGATGACACTAGCGCCATGTTCATGACGCAACTAGTGAGAATATTTAGGGTATTTGATCTCTCATCAGGGCGAGGATGGGCCGATCGCTCACAGAATTTGCGCAGTAGTGACAATTCAATGACCGAATTTGATCGGCCGTCACATCGGTCAACGGTTCCCGCTCCCCGGCGCCGAACGTGACTCAGCCCCCGCCGGTCCGGCCGGGCCCACGACCGAGCGGGCGATGCCCAGCTCCACCAGGTCCTGCGGGCGCAGCCGGAGCTGGTCGGCGGTGGAACGTACCTGGTCCGGGCCGCGCTTCAGGATCGCCGCCGCCAGCTCCGGCGCGATCACCGAGAAGTAGCTGTCCGTGGTGACATGGGTGTTGCCCGGCGCGGCCAGCGCGAGCGCACCGCCCGAGCCGCCCTCGCCGATCACGAGAGTCGTCACCGGGACCCGGGCGGAGGCGATCGCCGCGAACGTGTCGGCGATGGCCGCGCCGGCGCCCGTCCGCTCCGCCTCGGCGTCGTTGGCCGCGCCGGGGGTGTCGATCAGCGTCAGTACGGGAAGGCCGAGCCGGTCGGCGAGCCGGATCACCCGCGCCGCCGCGCGGTAGCCGGCCGGCCGGGTCGCGGTGCCGCACTGGGCGACGTACGCCACGGGCTGCCCGCCGCGGAGCCCCACGCCGCTGAGCAGCCCCGGATCCGTACCGCCGCAGCGGTCGCCGTTCAGCGGCAGCCGGTGGTCGAAGTACGCGTCCAGATACGCCTCGGCCCGCGGCCGCGCCGCCGAGCGGGCCTGCTCCACCGCGTCCCAGCCGGTCTCCGGCAGCCCCGTGGCCGAGAGCGCGGCCGGTACCGGAGCCGCCTGCGCCGGACCGGGGACCGTCAGCGCCCGCAGCCAGAGGCTCAGGGTCCGGGGCAGTTCTCCGGGGGGCACGATCGCGTCGATCTGGCCCGCGGCCAGCTGGCCCTCGGCGCTGTACGCGTACGGATCGGCGCCGGCCGGCCGGACCCGGGACCCGGCGAAACCGACCTGCGCGCCGGGCAGCGCAAGCACCACATCGGCGCCCGCACCCACCGTCGCCCAGCCGCCTCCGGTCGTCGGATCGCGCAGGACCGCGATCTGCGGCAGTCCTCCCGCCCGCAGCAGAGCCGAGGCGGCGGCCACCCGCTGGAGCTGGACCAGGGCGATCATGCCCTCCTGCATCCGGCTGCCGCCGGTCGCGACGAGCGAGACGAGCGGCAGCCGCTGTTCACGGGCCAGCGCGTACGCGGCCTCCAGCCGGTCGCCGGTGCGTGCGCCCAAGGAGCCGCCCAGGAAACCGAATTCGAAGGAGACCAGGACACAGGAGAGGCCGTCGACGACAGCCACCCCGTGGAGCACCGACTCCTCCTCGCCGGTCCGGTCCGTGGCGCGGGCCCGGGAGTCCGCGTAACCGGTCCAGCCGAGCGGGCCGTCCGAAGGGGCCGGGTCCATCGGCAGGTGGTGCTCGGTGAAGCTCGCGGTCACGGCGGCGATGGCTTGCCGCGCCGACATACGGCCGCCGCCGTGGGCGCTAGGCACCGAGCGACCTCTTCATGATCTTGCCCAGCTCGTTGCGGGGCAGGACGTCCAGGTAGCGGACGACGCGCGGGCGCTTGTGCGGGGCGAGCAGGTCCGCCACATGGTCGGCCAGCTCCTTTGCGCCGGGCGGTGATTCCGGGTCGGCCGGTACGACCCAGGCGACGATCCGCTCGCCGAGGTCGTCGTCCGGCTCACCCGTGACGGCCGCCTCGCGCACACCTGGGTGGTCCAGCAGGGCGTTCTCGATCTCGCCGGCGCCGATCTTGTAGCCGCCGCTCTTGATCAGATCGGTGGCCTTGCGGCCGACGATCCGCACATAGCCGTCGGCGTCGATCGTGGCCATGTCGCCCGTACGGAACCAGCCGTCCTCGGTGAAGGCCCCGGCCGTCGCCTCGGGCCGGTTGAGATAGCCGGTGAAGAGATTCGGTCCGCGTACCTGGATCTCGCCGATCGAGACGGTGTCGTCGAGCACGGTGCCGTCCTCCTCGACGAGCCTGAGGTCCACGCCCGACAGGGGCGGCCCGACCGTTCCGGGGCGCGGCTCACCGTCGGCGCGCACCCCCGTGTTCATCAGGGTCTCCGTCATTCCGTACCGCTCGATGACCCGGCGGCCGGTCGCGGCGGCGATCCGCTCCTGGTCGTGGACCGGCAGCGCCGCAGAGCCCGAAACCAGCAGACGGGCGCCCGCGAGGGCCTTGGTCAGGCCCTCGGAGCCGGCAGGATCGCCCAGAGCCCCGGCCAGCCGGTGGTACATGGTGGGGACGCCGAACAGCATCGTGCCCCCCGAGGCGAGTTCCCCGGCCACCCCCTCGGTGGTGAACCGGCCGAGGTGGCGCACCGAACCGCCCCGGCGCAGCGGGCCGAGGACGCCCAGGATCAGTCCGTGCACATGGAACAGCGGCAGGGCGTGCACGAGGACGTCGTCAGCGGTCCACTGCCAGGCGTCCTCCAGCGCGTCCAGCGACGCGGCGATCGCCCTGCGGGGCAGGATGGCGCCCTTGGGCGGGCCCGTCGTGCCGGAGGTGTAGACGATCAGGGCGGGCGATTCGGGGGAGGGTTCGGGCGGAGGCGGGTCCGTGGCCGCCGCGGCCGTGTCGACGTCCAGCCGCTCCAGGCCGCCCAGCGAGGGCGGAAGCGTGTCGGCCGCCCCGGCGAGCACCACCGAGGGCGCGCTGTCGGCGACGATGTGCGCCAGTTCCCGCTCGCCCGTCTTCGGGTTGAGCGGTACGGCGGGCACGCCCGCCAGCAACGCCGCCACCACCGCGACCACCGTCTCCGGGGTGGACGTGGCCCAGACGGCGACCCGCCCCGCGCCCGCGATCCGGCCCGCGAGGGAGGTGGACGCGCCGGCCAGCTGTGCGTAGGTCAGGACGTGTTCGCCGAACCGGACGGCTTCCCGGGAAGCCGTGGGGCCGGATGTCTCGTGCAGCGCAGGCAGAAGAGAGATCACGTTCCGAGCCTAGGGGCAACCGCCTCCGGTGCCGGGGGAATCGGGCTGGAGATGGCTGCACGGGGCACGCGCGTGGGATTTTGACACGACCTTGACAAATTAATTTTGCGTTGCCAGCATGCAAAAAGCTCACGCAGAAGAGACGTTGTGGTGCGTCGGAACAGAAAAAAACTGGCCGTTCGCCCCACGCGCGGCACACGCACACAGCACGCCACGCACGCAGAACCGCACGCAGCACAGCGCACCGCCCCGCACGCACCGCCCCGCACTCGCTCAGCAGGACAGCGCCATGCCTGACAACCCCACGCACCGTCAGGAAGGAAGCTTCATGCCCTTGCGTCCCCCCATATGGTCCAGAGTGGCCACCTCGCTCGCCCTGATGCTGACAGGCGGCCTCGCCGCCGGCACCGCCACGGCGGCGCCCGCCGCAGACCCTCCCGCCGCCGACTACCAGCAGGTCCAACTCGCCCTCGGCGGCGCCGAGCTGGGCGAGGCGATGTCCCTCGCGGTGCTCCCCGACCGGTCCGTCGTCCACACGGCCCGCGACGGCACGGTCCGCCTCACCGACGCCTCCGGTGCGACACGGACCGCGGGAAAACTCAACGTCTACACGCACGACGAGGAAGGGCTGCAGGGCGTGGCCGCCGACCCCGGATTCGCGGTCAACCGCTACCTCTACCTCTACTACTCGCCCGCCCTGAACACCCCGCCGGGTGACGCCCCCGTCACCGGATCCGCCGCCGACTTCGAGGCCTGGAAGGGCCACCTCAACCTGTCCAGGTTCACCCTGAAGTCCGACGGCACCCTGGACACCGCCAGCGAGAAGGTCGTCCTCGAAGTCCCCAACGACCGGGGCCAGTGCTGCCACGTGGGCGGGGACATCGACTTCGACGCCGCCGGCAACCTCTATCTGACCACCGGAGACGACACCAACCCGTTCGAGTCGAGCGGATACTCCCCGATCGACGAACGCGCCGACCGCAACCCGCAGTTCGACGCCCAGCGCTCCTCCGGCAACACCAACGACCTGCGGGGCAAGCTCCTGCGGATCAAGCCGACGGCCGACGGCGGCTACACCGTCCCGGCCGGAAACCTCTTCGCCCCCGGCACGGCGAAGACCCGTCCGGAGATCTACGCGATGGGCTTCCGCAACCCCTTCCGGATGTCCGTCGACAAGCCGACCGGCGCCGTCTACATCGGTGACTACGGCCCCGACTCCGGCACCACCGACCCGAACCGGGGCCCCAGCGGACAGGTCGAGTTCGACCGGATCACGAGCCCCGGCAACTTCGGCTGGCCCTACTGCACGGGGACGAACACCGCCTCGGAGACGTACAACGAGTACGCGTTCCCCGCCGGCCCCGCTGCCGGAAAGTACGACTGCGCGAGCGGACCTGCGAACAACTCCTTCCGCAACACCGGCCTCCCCACTCTTCCGGCCGCCCGGGCGGCCTGGATCAGGTACGCCGGTGACGCGGGATCCCCGCCCGAGTTCGGCGGCGGCTCCGAATCGCCGATGGCGGGACCCGTATACGACTTCGACGCGAACCTCGACTCGGCGGTGAAGTTCCCGCAGTCGCTCGACGGCCGCTTCTTCGCCACCGAGTACGGCCGCAAGTGGATCAAGCCCGTGGAGGTGAAGGCCGACGGCTCACCGGGGGGCATCGAGACCTTCCCGTGGACCGGGACACAGGTCATGGACTCCGCGTTCGGCCCGGACGGCGCGCTGTACGTACTCGACTACGGCACCGGATCCGGCAACCAGGCCCTCTACCGCGTCGAACACATCGGCGGCAGCAACCGCAACCCCGTCGCCGAGGCCACCGCCGACCGGACCTCGGGACCCACTCCGCTCACCGTCGCCTTCTCCTCGGCGGGCAGCACCGACCCGGAGGGCGGGGCGCTCAGCTACGCATGGGACTTCGGTGACGGTGCGACGTCCACCGCCGCCGACCCCAGCCACACCTACACCGCGGCGGGCACCTACCGCCCGACCCTCACCGTCAAGGACCCCGAGGGGCTGACCGGCACCGCGAGCCTCGTCGTGACGGCCGGCAACTCCGCCCCCACCGTCACCCTGACCGCACCCGCCGACGGCGAACTGTTCTCCTTCGGCGACACCGTGCCGTTCGCCGTGACCGTCTCGGACCCCGAGGACGGCGCCGTCGACTGCTCCAAGGTCAAGGTCACCTATCTGCTGGGCCACGACGCCCACCGCCACCAGATCACGTCGAAGAACGGCTGCACCGGCACCATCGACGTCCCCGTCGACGGTGAGCACGACAGCGCGGCCAACATCTACGGGGTCTTCGACGCCGAGTACACCGACGCGGGCGGACTCACCTCGCACAGCGACAGCATCCTGCAGCCCCGGCACCGGCAGGGCGAGCACTTCGACGCCCAGTCCGGCATCGAGGTCGCGGGCCACGGCACCGCGGAGGGCGGGGCCACGGTCGGCTTCACCGACAACGGCGACTGGATCTCCTTCGAGCCGTACACCCTGGACAACGCCACCCGCGTCTCGGCACGGGTCTCCTCCGCGGGCCCCGGCGGAACGATCGAACTGCGGGCGGGATCCACCACCGGCACGCTGCTCTCCACCCTCACCGTCGCCCCGACCGGCGGCTGGGAGAACTTCGTGGACGTCTCGGCCGATGTGGCCGGCGCCCCGGCCGGACCCACCGAACTGTTCCTCGTCCTCAAGGGGCCCACGGGCCGGGGGAACCTCTTCGATATCGACGCCTTCACCTTCGACACGGAAGGAACGGTCAGCCGATGAGACGTCGACTCGCCCGCCACGTACGCCAGATCGCCTGCGCCGCGGCCCTCGCACTCGGGGCGGCGCTCCTCGCCTCCGGTGTGCAGAGCGCCGCCGCAGCGGAGCCCTACCAGGTCCTCGTCTTCTCCAAGACGGCAGGATTCCGGCACGACTCCATCCCCGCCGGGATCACCGGAATCCAACAGCTCGGCGCAGCACACGACTTCACCGTCACAGCCACCGAGGACGCGGGCGCCTTCACCCCGCAGAACCTCGCCGGATACGCGGCCGTGGTCTTCCTGAGCACCACGGGCGATGTCCTGGACACCGCACAGCAGGACGCGCTCAAGGGGTACGTCGACGGCGGCGGCGGGTTCGTCGGGATCCACGCCGCCGCCGACACCGAGTACGGCTGGCCGGAGTACGAGCACCTCGTCGGCGCCTGGTTCAAGAGCCACCCGGCGATCCAGCAGGCAAACGTCACCACCGAGGACCACACCCACCCCGCGACGGCGCATCTGGACGACACCTGGACCCGTACCGACGAGTGGTACAACTACCGCACCAATCCGCGTGACGACGTCCACGTACTGCAGTCCCTGGACGAAAGCAGCTACAGCGGCGGCGAGATGAGCGGCGACCACCCCATCACCTGGTGCCATCCGCAGGAGCAGGGGCGGTCCTTCTACACCGGTCTCGGCCACACCGCCGAGTCGTACTCCGACCCGGCGTTCCGGCAACTGCTGCTCGGCGGCATCCAGTACGCGGCCGGCGCGGTCGGCGCCGACTGCGGTGCCGACGACCCGGGCACCGGGGACGATCCCGTCGAGGCGGAGTCCTTCACCTCCGGCTCGGGCGTGCAGGCCGCCGGTCACGCGGGAGCCGGCGGCGGCGCCACGCTCGGCTACATCGACAACGGTGACTGGGCGGGCTACGCGGGCACCGAGACGGCCGGGGCCACCTCCTTCACGGCCAGGGTCTCCTCGGCCGGGGCGGGCGGCACCGTCGAGATCCGGGCGGGGTCGGCCACGGGCACCCTCCTCGGCTCCGTGGACATCACCCCGACCGGCGGCTGGGACACCTTCGCCGAGGTGTCCACGGCCCTCACGGCCACCGGATCGGGACCGCTGTTCCTCCGCTTCACCGGTGGAGCGGGCGCCCTCTTCGATATCGACAGCTTCACCCTGTCCCACGATCCGGACCCGGTCGCCGAGGGCTCGTCCGACGTCCACCTCTTCTACTACCCCTGGTACGGCACCCCCGCCACGTCCGGCAGCTGGCGCCACTGGCAGCAGGGCGGCCGCACCCCGCCCGACGACATCGGCGCCGACCTCTACCCGAAGCTCGGCCCGTACGACTCCGGTGACATCGCCGGAGCCGTCGACCAGCACATGAAGTGGGTCCAGCGGTCCGGCGCGGGCGTCATCGTCTACAGCTGGTGGGGACAGGGCGGCTACGAGGACTCCATCGCAGCGGACGTCCTGGATTCCGCCGCCCGCCACGGCATACGGGTCGCCTGGCACATCGAACCGTACGGCGACCGGACCGCGGCCTCCGTCGTCGACGACATCGCCTACCTGGAAGGGAAGTTCGGGAACCACCCGGCCTACTACCGGGACGCCGGGCACGGCAACCGGCCCGCGTTCTACATCTTCGAGAGCCTGAAGATCCAGGACTGGTCGGCGCTGGACGCCGTACGGGACAGCGCCATCGTTCTCGCGCAGACCACCGACACCAGCAAGGTCGCCCACTTCGGAGGCATCTACACCTACGACGGCATCGCCGGAGCCACCGCCCCCGGCTGGAAGCAGGCCGGCGACTACGCCAGGGCCAACGGCCTGGTCTGGGCGCCCTCCGTGGCCCCCGGATACATCGACGACCGGGCCGTCCCCGGCAACACCACTCCCACCCTGGGCCGGCAGGACGGAGCCTCCTACGACCTGGAGTGGAACAACGCCCTCGACCCGGCCATCGGCGGATCGCCCTCCTGGGTCTCCGTCACCTCGTTCAACGAGTGGCACGAGGGCAGTTCGATCGAGCCCGCATCGAGCACCCCGCCCGCCGGACACGGCTACCAGACGTTCTCGGGGGCCTACGGAAGGACCGGGGCCGCCGCCGAGACGGCGTACCTGGACCGGACGGCGTACTGGGTGGGCGAGTTCGGGAAACGGCGCGCGGCCGCGGCAGCCGCACGCTGAGCGGAGGAGGGACGGCGGCGTCCGGGCGGGGCCGCCGCCGTCCTTCCCCGCGCGCTCAGCTCGACGGCCGCAGGGTCCGCATCCGCCCGTACGCGTACACACAGCCGGCCAGTGCCAGGTCGGACAGCAGCATGAAGCCGATCGAGTACGAGTCCTTGGCGCTGTAGATCGCGCCCATCACCAGCGGCGGTACGAAGCCGCCGAGACCGCCCATCGCGCCGACGATGCCCGTCACACTGCCCACCTTGGCCTGCGGTGTCACCTGCGAGACGAGGGCGAAGACACTGCCGCTCGCCGTACCGAGCCCCGCCGCCATGCAGAGCAGCGCGATCGTGCCGACCGGATCCAGAGCGGGGTCGAAGGCCTGGACGATCGCCATGAGTGCCGCGACCAGCAGCGCCGCCGACGTGACCAGGGCCGGGTGGATCCGGTCGGAGAGCCAGCCGCCGGCCGGCCGGAAGACCACCGTGACCAGGGCGAAGCCGGCCGCCTTGGTGCCGGCCTCGGTCGGCGACATCTCGTACCAGGTCTTCAGGTACGTCGGCAGGTAGACGCCGAACGCGACGATGCCGCCGAAGCCGATCGCGTACAGGGCGGACAGCTCCCACGTGACCCGCAGCCGGCCCGCCTGCCCCAGCCGGTGACCGAGTGAGTCGGTCGGCACCTGCCGGTCCGGGCGGTCCGTGATCAGGACGGCCGCGAGCAGCGAGTACACCACCAGCGCCCCGGCGACGATCAGGAACGGCAGGTTGTCACCGTGCTTCGCGATGCGCGGCGTGAAGTAGCCGGACAGCGCGACGCCGCCCATGCCCATCCCGAACACACCCAGGGCGAGCCCCCGCTTCGCAGGCGGGAACCACGAGTTGACCAGCGGGATGCCGATCGCGAACGTCGTACCGCCCAGACCGAGCAGGAAGCCGACAGCGAGCATCGCCCCGTAGGAGTCCTTCGCCGGGATCAGCAGCAGTACGGGGACGATCGTCAGCGCCGACACCACGGGGAACATCAGCCGGGCACCGAACTTGTCGGTCAGCGCGCCCACCGGGATCCGGCCCAGCGAGCCGACGAGCACCGGCACCGCGACGAGGAGCGACTGCTGGAACGAATCGAGCCCGAGCCGTTCCTTGTAGTCCCCGGACATGGGTGCGATCAGGTTCCACGCCCAGAAGGTCAGGGTGAAGCCGACGGTGGCCACGATCAGGTTGCGGTACGCGGCAGCGGACTGTTTCCGGTCCGGGGCGGGGGCCTGCTCGGAAGCTGTATCCACACGGCAAGTCAACTGTCCGCGGGCGGGCAGGGCCCGTGGGACTGCTCCATACGGGGAAGGCTTCTCCCCGTAGGCGCCCCATGGCGCAGCGGCACTCCCGGGGCCCCGCCGGGCACCGCTCGCCCGCCGCTTCCGGGCCGGAACTGCGACAATCGCTGGTATGGACCGGCTGGACAGAGAGATCCTCGGCATTCTCCAGGAGGACGCCCGGATCTCGTACCGCGATCTGGGTGTACGCGTCGGGCTCAGCGCCAACGCTGCGGGCGACCGCGTACGCCACATGCGCCGTGACGGGGTGATCCGCGGCTTCACCGTCATCGTCGACCCGGCCGCCGACACCCGTTCGGGCCTCGTCGTCTTCATCGACGTGACGCTGCGCCTCGACACGACGAACGAGGAGTTCGAACGCTCCGTGCTCATGCTGCCCGGCATCACCGAGGTGGTGCACGTGACGGGCAGCCACGACTACCTCGTACGGGCCACGGCCGCCGACCCCGGCTCCCTGGACGCGCTGCTGCGCCGGCTCAAACGGGACGCGGGTGTCGCCCACTCCAACACCCGGATCGCACTCAGAGCGGCGCCTGCCAAATGACGGTCGGCGACCGCGTGCCGTCCTCGGCACGCCCGTCGTCGGCCACCACGAGGCGCACCGCCGCGCGCCCGTCGGGCTCCCGCGCCGTCGCGTCCACCTCGACCTCGATGGCCGACACCCCCGCGCGCCGGTGCGCGGTGGCCAGCGCCCCTCGCAGCACGGTGAGCAGCTGCTCGTCCACCGGTTCCGGCACCAGGGCGTCCACCGCACCCGCGAAGCGCACCGACGGCTGGAAGCCCAGCACCGCCGCCGCGCCGCCGGTCTCGCGCAGCACCTTGCCCCGAAAGGTGGTGGGGGCGTCGGCCGGCGGCTGCTGGAGCGCGAAGATCGCGGTCCTGACCTCCTGGATGGTGGAGTCCAGCTCGTCGACGGCCCTGCCGAGCAGCTCACCGGTCTCCGTGTCCCCCGACACGTCCTTGCGACGGGTCGACTCCAGCATCATCTCCGTCGCGAACAGCCGTTGCACGACCAGGTCGTGGAGATCGCGGGCGATCCGGTCCCGGTCCTCGTAGACCGCGAGCTGCTCCCGGTAGTGCTGGGCGTCCGCCATCACCAGGGCCAGGGCGGCCTGGGAGGCGAATTGCGACGCCAGCAGCCGGTCCACCGCCGTGTACGGGCGGTCGCCGCGCCGCCGGGGGAGGGCCAGCGTGCCGATCAGCCGGCCGCCGCTCTGCAGCGGCAGCATCATGCTGGGTCCGAAGCGGGAGCGCACGTGCGTCGTCATCCGCGGGTCGGTGGCCGAGTCCTCGATGAAGACCTCCTCACCGCCCAGCAGCTGGACGAGGACGGGGGAGCCGGGCTCGATGACCGTGCCGACGAGACCGGCCGGATCGTCGAGCGTGGAGGCCGCGACGATCTCCATCCCGCCGTCCCCGGTCGGCTGGAGGATCACCCCGGCCGATGCCCCGGCCAGCATCCTGGCCCGTTCGGCGACCGTCATCAGGGCGTCCGTCGTGGCCGTTCCGGTCAGCAGCGCCCGGGTGACCGCGGCGGTCCCTTCGATCCACCGCTCCCGCTGCCGCGCCGACTCGTACAGATGGGCCCCGTCGATCGCCGCACCGGCCTGGGAGGCGAGCAGCCTCAGCAGCGCCAGATCGGTGTCGGTGAAGCGCCCTGAGCACCGTTCGGTGACGACGAGACTGCCGAGCACCTCGGAGTGCACCCGGACGGGGGCCCCGAGGAGGGAGCGCATCGGAGGATGTCCGGGCGGCAGGCCCGAGGAGCGCGGATCGGCCGTCAGATCGTCCAGGCGCAGCGGCTGCGGGTCGTCGACGAGTACACCCAGGATTCCCGTGTGGCCGTCCGGAAGACGGCCGATCCGCAGGCGCTCGGCGTCGGTCAGGCCGGTGGTGAACAGGTCGGTGACACGACGGTGTTCCGGTTCGAGGATGCTCAGGGCGCCGTAACGTGCCCCGGTCAGTGCCGTGGCGGTGTCCACGATGTGCTGGAGCGTGGTGCGCAGTTCGAGATCTGCCTCGGCCATACGGTACCCCGCCGGCGCTCAGCCGACGAGCGGGCTGAGGACCAGCGGCTGGACCTTGCCGTCCAGCATGGCGCCGAGACCGAGCACGGAACACACATCGGGCCGCTCGGCGATGTGCACGGGCACCCCGGTGGCGTCGCGCAGCATCTGGTCGAGTCCCGGAAGCAGGGCGCTGCCGCCGACCATCATGATCCCGGAGTCCGCGATGTCCGCCACGAGGTCGGGCGGGCAGTCGCGCAGCACCTTGCCCAGGCCGTCGAGCACGGCGGTGAGCGGGGCGTGGATCGCCTTCCGTACGGCCGCGGTGTCGACCTGCACCGAGCGGGCCAGGCCGGTGGCCACGTCACGGCCGTGGATCTCCGTCGTCGCCGGACCGTTCAGGGTCAGGCCGTTGCCGCTGAGCGCCAGCTGCAGGGGCCGCACGGACTGGCTGGGCAGCATCAGCTCGTGGTACTGGCGCAGGTGCTGGATCACCGCGTGGTCGATGGCCTCGCCGCCGATCGGGATGCGTACCGCCGTCACGATCGAGCCGAGCGAGAGCACCGCGATCTGGGTGGTCGCCGCCCCGCACACCATGATCATGGTGGCGGTGGGCTGCTCCACCGGCAGTCCGCAGCCGACGGCTGCCGCGATCAGGGTGTCGACCAGCTCCACCCGGCGCGCACCGAGCCCGACGAGGGTCTCGACGGCCGCCCGCTGGGCCAGCGGATCGGCGTCGTGCGGGGTGCAGGCGGCGGCGCGCAGCCGCGGCTTGCGGCGCAACTGGCGGCGCAGCTTCTCGCCGAGGAGGTGGCGCAGCATGCGCTGGGCCATCTCGATGTCGACGACGGTCCCGCCGGAGACCGGGCGGACCACCCGGATGTACGCGGGCGTACGGCCGGTCATCTGTTCGGCGAGGGCGCCGACGGCGATGAGGGATCCGGTACGGGTGTTCACGGCGGCGACACTGGGCTCATCGACGACGAGTCCCACTCCCTTGATGTACACGCGGGTCCTCGCGGCCCCGAGGTCGACGGCGACATGGCAACGGCGCAACTGCTCAAGACTGACGGTCACGGCAGGTTCTCCCGAGAGCGCTGACGGGGGGTACCGGCGGCAGCCGGCTCTCCTGGCATCGTCGCGCCGGGGAGGGCGCCGCGCGCGCTGGGTGAGCCGTAGGAGGGACCCGGTGCTGACGGGGCGCCAGATCTCAGGCGAGGCCGGGGAGCAGCCGCTGGAACAGGCCCCAGGTGAACTCGGCGACGTACGGCCGGTGGTCGACAGGGTCGGTGACGGCCAGCGCCCACCGGGTCGGTGCGCTGCCCTCCATCGGACGGACCGGAGCGAAGGCGCGGGCCACCTCGTCCACGGTGCACGACCAGGGGCGCAGGTCCCCGGTCGTGCGCAGCTCGGGGCCGGCCGCCCCAGGGGCCCGGACCAGCCATTCGTTCCACACGGCCCCGCCGGGACCGGCCATCACCTCGAACCGCAGATCGGGCCAGAGGGGCAGTGGCCAGAACAGCGCGTCGCACTCCAGGTCGCCGACCTTGCGGCGCACCGAGCTCTCGGGCTCGCCGAGCACCGAGCGGTAGCGGCGCAGCGCGCCCCGGCCCCGGGGGGCGCGGAGCATGGCCTGCCAGCGCCGGTTCGCCTCCCGCATCTCGGCGAGCGAGGCGCTCAGCTCATGGCGGGCGTCCTCCACCAGATCCGGCTGGTGATCGGCCATCCGGCGCAGCAGGACGAGCTGGAACTGGAGCGGCCCGAACGGGGCGGGAGCGGTCATGGCGCCCATCCTGCCGCGTCTCACGCGTATCGGGCGGCGCGCTTCGGAATCAGCGCTTCCACACAGGATCCTCACCTGAGCGGCTTCCTCCGTTGTTCCTCGCGCGTCTAGTCTGCGGGCGCCATGGATTACTGCCACCCGTGCCGACGGCACCTCAACGGCGCCCTGGCCTGCGCCGGTTGCGGAACACCCGCCGACGCGCTGGCCCCCTACGCCGACCCGCTGTACCCCGGTCACGAGCCGGAGCAGCCGGGCGAAACCCTCGAGACCTCCGGGTCCGGAGGGCACCGCCGTCGTGCCCGGGTCGCAGCCGCCGCCCAAGGGCGTGGGCGTGGCCGTCGTAAACGCCGCCGCCGCGGCCGCGGGATCCTGCTGACGGGGATCGGCGTCGTGCTCGCCGTCGGCGCGCTGAGCCTGGCCGAGCTGGCCATCGAACCGGACGGCGACGACGGCGCCGCCGACTACGTGAGCGAGTCGACGAACGCCGCGGTGGAACCGGTCCCGGAACTCTCGTCGAGCGAGGAGCCGGGCGACCCGGCGCCGGTGGACGGTTCCCCCGTGGTCCCGGCCAGCGACTCCCACAGCGAAGAAGCCGGTGACGGGCCGAGCGGCTCCCCCTCGCCGGAGAAGTCCGCGCCTGCCTCCGCTCCGGCGGACAGCCCGAGCTCCTCGTCGCCCTCGGATCCGGACGACACCGAGGCGCCGGCCGATCCGTCGAGTCCCGGGAAGCCCACGCCCGGCCCGACGCAGCCGGAGCCCACGAAGGAACCCACCCCCACCCCGTCACCGAGCGAGACGTGCACCCGCTGGCTGTGGTTCTGCACCTGAGGCCCCGCAGGCCTCTCGCCCGGACCGGACCTAGGCCGCGGCCTCGGAGTCCCCGGTCGTCGCCGGATCCGTGTCCGCCCCGAGCATCCGGCGCAGCAGGTCCCGCAGCACCGACCGCTCCGCGTCCGACAGCTCGGCGAGCGGCTCCCTGGCGAAGTCGAGCGCGTCCCGCAGCTGCCTCGCCGTCCGCATGCCGTCCTCGGTCGGGGCGGCCAGCTTCACCCGCCGGTCGGACGGGTCGGGGCGGCGCTCCACCAGGCCGCGGAGCTCCAGACGGTCGACGATGCCCGTGATGTTCGACGGTTCGCACTTGAGCTTCTGGGCGATCCTGCGCATGGGCATCGGCTGGAGCGAGAGCAGCCCGAGGACCCTGGCCTGCGCGCCGGTCAGCGTGTGCGTCGCCGCGGCCCTGTCGTACTCCTCGTGGTAGCGCGCCACGACGCCACCGATGAGTTCGATGACTTCGAGGGTCAGAGGGTCCGTACGTGAGGTGGCCATGACGTTCAGGATACCCAATTACTTGACAAGGTGAAATATCTGGGAGCATGGTTGTTTCATGTCATGAAGCATTTTCTGCTTCCCGTCCCGTGAGCGCCGAGGAGAACCCGAGCCATGTCTGCAGCACTTCCCACGTCCAGTCGTGAATGGCACCTTGTCGCCCGCCCGCACGGCTGGCCCGAGGCCAAGGACTTCGCGCTGCGCGAGGCGCCGGTGACTGCTCCCGGTGAGGGCCGCGTCCTCGTCCGCAACCTGCACTTCTCGGTCGACCCGTACATGCGGGGCCGGATGAACGACGTGAAGTCGTACACCCCGCCGTTCCAGCTCGACCACCCGATGGACGGCGGCGCGGTCGGCGAGGTCATCGCCTCCGAGGCCGAGGGCTTCGCGGTCGGCGACCACGTCCTGCACGGCCTCGGCTGGCGCGAGTACGCCTCGGTCCCGGCCAGGCACGCGGTGAAGGTCGACGCCTCGCTCGCCCCGCTCTCGGCCTACCTCGGCGTGCTCGGCATGCCGGGGCTCACCGCCTACGCGGGCCTGTTCGAGGTCGCCTCCTTCAAGGAGGGCGACGCCGTGTTCGTCTCCGGCGCCGCCGGTGCGGTCGGCAGCCAGGTCGGCCAGATGGCGAAGATCAAGGGCGCCTCGCGGGTCATCGGCTCGGCCGGCTCCGACGAGAAGGTCAAGCTCCTGGTCGAGGAGTACGGCTTCGACGCGGCCTTCAACTACAAGAACGGCCCCGTCAAGGACCAGCTCCGCGAGGCCGCCCCGGACGGCATCGACGTCTACTTCGACAACGTCGGCGGCGAGCACCTGGAGGCCGCGCTCTCCTCGTTCAACGTGCACGGCCGCGCCACCATCTGCGGAATGATCGCGCAGTACAACGCCACCGAGCCCACCCCCGCCCCGCGCAACCTCGCGCTCGTCATCGGCAAGCGGCTGCGCCTGCAGGGCATCCTTGTCGGCGATCACGCCGCGCTCCAGCCGCAGTTCGTCCAGGAGGTCGCCGGCTGGCTCGCCTCCGGCGAGCTCAAGTACAACGAGACGAAGGTCGAGGGCATCGAGAACGGCTTCGACGCGTTCCTCGGCCTCCTGCGCGGCGAGAACACCGGCAAGATGATCGTCTCGCTCGACACCACCCGTTAGGCTCGGTGCAGGCCGCCGCGATCCGTGGGCGCGAGTCGCGGCGCATCAGCAGGAGGATTTCCCCGTATGACCATTGAGCACATAGACGTGGCCTACACCGCTGTCGCCACCGCTGAGAACGGCCGTGACGGCCGCGTCTCCTCCGACGACGGCAACCTCGACGTCGTCGTCAACCCGCCGAAGGCGATGGGCGGCAGCGGCGCGGGCACCAACCCCGAGCAGCTCTTCGCGGCCGGCTACAGCGCCTGCTTCCAGGGCGCGCTCGGTGTGGTCGCCCGCAAGGAGAAGGCCGACATCACCGGCTCGACGGTGACCGCGTCGGTCTCCATCGGCAAGACCGGAGCGGGCGGCTTCGGCCTGGAGGTGGCGATCACCGCCTCCATCCCGAACGTCGACCGGGCCACCGCCCAGTCGCTCATCGAGAAGGCGCACCAGGTGTGCCCGTACTCGAACGCCACCCGCGGCAACATCAAGGTCGAGCTGTCCGTCGCCTGACCAGGGCACCGCGCGTACGACCGAGGGCCGCATCCCGTGACAGGGGTGCGGCCCTCGGCCGTGTCCGGCCGTGAAAACGCGCAAGGGCATTGACCTTCGCGGAGCTTGGACCCTACGGTCCGTTCGAAGTTACGAGCAGCATTCGATATATCGAACATGACCGGTCGACCCGTGAGGAAGTCATGACCCGCACCGCGCGCTTCACCCTCGACCCCGCCTTCACCGTCGGCGAGGTCGACCCCCGGCTCTTCGGATCCTTCGTCGAACACCTCGGCCGCTGCGTCTACGACGGCATCCACGAACCGGGCCACCCGTCCGCGGACGAGGCCGGGCTGCGCACCGACGTCCTGGACCTCGTCCGCGAGCTCGGCGTCACCGCCATCCGGTACCCGGGCGGCAACTTCGTGTCCGGCTACCGCTGGGAGGACAGCGTCGGCCCCGTCGACGAGCGTCCCCGCCGCCTCGACCTGGCCTGGCGCTCCACCGAGACGAACCGCTTCGGCCTCTCCGAGTACATCGGCTTCCTCCGGAAGATAGGCCCGCAGGCCGAGCCGATGCTCGCCGTCAACCTCGGCACCCGCGGCGTCCAGGAAGCCATCCAGCTCCAGGAGTACGCCAACCACCCGGCCGGCACCGAACTGTCCGACCGCCGCATCGCGCACGGCGACAAGGACCCCTTCGGGATCAAGCTGTGGTGCCTGGGCAACGAGATGGACGGCCCCTGGCAGACCGGCCACAAGACCGCGGAGGAGTACGGGCGCCTCGCCGCCGAGACGGCCCGCGCGATGCGCCAGATCGACCCGTCCGTCGAACTCGTCGCCTGCGGCTCCTCCAGCCGCTCCATGCCGACGTTCGCCGCATGGGAGGCGACGGTGCTCGCCGAGACGTACGACCTCGTCGACTACGTCTCCCTGCACGCCTACTACGAGGAGACCGACGGCGACCGCGGCTCCTTCCTCGCCTCGGCCGTGGACATGGAGTCCTTCATCGAGAGCGTCGTCGCCACCTGCGACCACGTCGGCGCCCGCCTCAAGTCGACGAAGAAGATCAACCTCTCCTTCGACGAGTGGAACGTCTGGTACATGGCCCGCTTCCAGCAGGACGCGGCGGACAACCCGCTCGACTGGCCCGAGGCCCCACGGCTGCTGGAGGACAACTACAGCGTCACGGACGCCGTCGTCTTCGGCAGCCTCCTCATCGCGCTGCTGCGCCACGCCGACCGGGTCACCGTCGCCTGCCTCGCCCAGCTGGTCAACGTGATCGCTCCGATCATGACCGAGCCCGGCGGTCCCGCCTGGCGCCAGACGACCTTCTTCCCCTTCGCCCAGGCCGCGCGGTACGGGCGGGGCCAGGTCCTGGACGTACGGGTCGACTCACCCACGTACGCGACGGCGAAGTACGGCGAGGCGGATCTGCTGCACGCCACCGCCGTGCGCGACCCCGGCTCCGGGTCGGTCACCGTCTTCGCGGTCAACCGCAGCCAGGACACCGCCCTGCCCCTCGAAGTGGCCCTGGCGGGACTGGACCTGGAGCAGGTCGACGAGCACCTGGTCGTCGCCGACGCGGACCCGGAGGCCCGCAACACCCTCGCCGAGCCCGAGCGGGTCGCCCCGCACGCCGCCGAGGGCACCGTGCTCGCAGACGGCACGCTCCGGGCCACCCTGGAACCGATGTCCTGGAACATGATCCGGCTGGCCTGACAGCGAGGAGCGGCGCCCCGCCGGGGGCGCCGCTCCAGGGGGCCGTGCTCAGCGCGTCGAGAACGCGTGGACCGTCGTCGAACGGTAGGTGTCACCGGGACGCAGCACCGTCGAGGGGAACGACGGCTGGTTGGGGGAGTCCGGGAAGTGCTGGGACTCCAGGCAGAACGCGTCGCCCTGGCGGTAGACCCGTCCCGAGGTCCCGGTCAGCGTGCCGTCGAGGAAGTTGCCGGTGTAGAACTGCATGCCCGGCTCCGTCGTGTACATCTTCATCACCCGGCCCGAGCCCGGTTCGGTGACCGTCAGCGCGTACTCGGGGCGGCTCGTGAGCCCCTTGTCCAGTACGTAGTTGTGGTCGATGCCCTGTCCGTATCCGATCTGCTCGTGCGGCGTGCGTACGGCCTCGCCGATCACCCCGGCCCGCCGGAAGTCGAAGGGCGTACGGGCGACCTTCGCGAGTTCGCCGGTCGGGATGAGGGTCGCGCCCACCGGGGTGTAGCGCGAGGCGGCCAGCTCCAGGACGTGGCCGTCGATGCTTCCGCTGCCCTCGCCCGCCAGATTGAAGTAGGTGTGGCTGGTGAGGTTGAGGACGGTGGCCCGGTCGGTGGTGGCGGAGTAGTCGATCCGCCACTCCCCGCGCGCCGTCAGGGTGTAGACGACACGGACGGAGAGCGTCCCCGGGTAGCCCGCCTCGCCGTCCGGGCTGGTCCGGCTCAGGACCAGGCCGACCTCACCGTGCGCGGTGAACGGCTCGACGTCCCAGACCCGCTTGTCGAAGCCCCGGTCGCCGCCGTGCAGGCTGTTCGGCCCGTCGTTGACGGGCAGTTGGTGCGTCACACCGTCGAGGGTGAACCGGCCCTCCGCGATGCGGTTGCCGTACCGCCCGATCAGACCGCCGAAGTACGGGGACTTCGCCGCGTAGTCCGCGAGGTTGTCGAAGCCGAGCGAGACGTTCGCCGTACGGCCCCGCCGGTCGGGGACCTCGAGCGACTGGACGACCCCTCCGTACGAAAGGACCCTCAGCCGGGTCCCTCCGTTGGAGAGCGTCCAGCGGTACACCTTCGTACCGTCGGCGAGCGTGCCGAACGGTTCCCTGGTCGGGGTGCGTCCGGCCGTCGTGGCGTGGGCGGCGGGGGCGCCCGCCGCCACGGCCAGCCCGGCAGCGGCCGTGGCCGCGAGGACGGTGCGTCTGCTGGTTCCGGTCATTGAACAACTCCTGTTATCAGAAGGGGTGTTACGAACCGACCTTGCGCTTGTTCCAGACGTCGAAGCCGACCGCGGCCAGCAGGACGAAGCCCTTGATGACCTGCTGGTAGTCGGTGCCGATACCGACGAGGTTCATGCCGTTGTTCAGCACACCCAGGACCACGCCACCGATGATCGCGCCGAGGACCGTGCCGACGCCGCCACTCATCGACGCGCCGCCGATGAACGAGGCGGCGATGGCCTCCAGCTCGAAGTTGAGGCCCGCCTTGGGCGAGGCCGCGTTGAAGCGGGCGGCGAAGACCAGACCCGCCAGGGCCGCGAGCATGCCCATGTTCAGGAAGACCAGGAAGGTGACCTTCTTGTCCCTCACGCCCGACAGCTTGGCCGCGGGCAGGTTGCCGCCGATGGCGTAGATGTGGCGGCCGATGATCGCGTTGCGCATCAGGTAGCCGAACCCGACGACCAGCCCGCCGAGGATGAGCAGCACGACGGGGGCGCCCTTGTAGCTGGCGAGCAGCAGCGTGACAGTGAGGACGGCCGAGACCAGGGCGACCAGTTTCAGCAGGAACAGCTTGGCCGGCGGCACGTCGAGGGCGAACTCCTGCTGGCGCTTGCGGTCGCGGACCTCCTGGAACACCACGAAGACGATCAGGGCGAGGCCCAGCAGCAGGGTGAGGTTGTGATAGTTGGTGGTGGGGCCGACCTCGGGCAGGAACCCGTTGGCGATCTTCTGCATGCCCTTCGGGAAGGGGCCGAGGGTCTGGCCCTTCAGGAAGATCTCCGTCAGACCGCGGAAGAGCAGCATGCCCGCGAGGGTCACGATGAACGACGGTATGCCGAGGTAGGCGATGAAGAACCCCTGCACCGCGCCCGCTACGGCTCCGATGGCCAGGCACAGCACCACCGCGAGTGGCCAGGGGAGATGGTGTTCGACCATCAGTACGGCGGCCATCGCGCCGATGAAGGCGGTCAGTGAGCCGACCGAGAGGTCGATGTGGCCCGCGATGATGACGAGCATCATGCCGATCGCGAGGATCAGGATGTAGCTGTTCTGCAGTACCAGGTTGGAGACGTTGCGCGGCAGCAGCAGGTCGCCGTTCGACCACACCGCGAACAGCACCACGATCAGGCCGAGAGCCATCAGCATGCCGTACTGGCGCATGTTGCGGCGCATGCCGCCGAGTATCAGCTGCAGCAGACTGTCGTCGGAGGCCGAACCGCCTCTGCCGGGCGGCGCGGGGGCCGGGGTCCTGGCGGTCACGTCCGTGCTCATCGGGTTACCTCTTTGTCCTTCGTCATCTGACGCATCAGCGCTTCCTGCGAGGCCTCGGCTCGCGAGAACTCACCCGTCAGCCGTCCCGCGGCCATCGTGTAGATGCGGTCGCACATGCCGAGCAGCTCCGGCAGTTCGGAGGATATGAAGATGACCGCCTTGCCCTGGGCGGCCAGCCGGTCGATGACCGTGTAGATCTCGTACTTGGCGCCCACGTCGATGCCGCGAGTGGGCTCGTCCAGGATCAGCACCTCGGGACCCGCGAAGATCCACTTGCTGAGGACGACCTTCTGCTGGTTGCCGCCGGACAGCTTGCCCACCGGCTCGAAGACGGTCGGCGCCTTGATGTTCATGGACTTGCGGAAGCCCTCGGCCACCTGCCGTTCCCCGTGCTCGTCGACCACACCCCGCTTGGCGACCTTGCCCAGTGCGGTCAGCGAGATGTTCCGGTTGATGGTGTCGATGAGGTTGAGGCCGTAGTGCTTGCGGTCCTCGGTGGCGTACGCGATGCCGTGCTTGACCGCCTCTGGGACGGACTTCGTGCGGATCTCGGTGCCGTCCCTGAGGACGGTGCCGCCCGCGTACCGGCCGTAGGAGCGGCCGAAGACGCTCATCGCCAGCTCGGTGCGGCCGGCGCCCATGAGCCCGGCAATACCGACTATCTCGCCGCGCCGCACGTCGATCGAGACGTCGTCGACGACCTTCCGGTGCTGGTCGATGGGGTGGTGCACGGTCCAGTTGCGGATCTCCAGGGCGGGAGCGGTCCCCTCCTCCGGGTGGTGCGGGGTCCGCTCCGGGAAGCGGTTCTCCAGCTCGCGGCCGACCATCCCGCTGATGATCCGGTCCTCGGTCGTCTCCGCAGCCTTCACGTCGAGCGTCTCGATGGAGCGCCCGTCGCGGATGATCGTGACCGAGTCGGCGACCCGGCGGATCTCGTTCAGCTTGTGCGAGATGATGATCGAGGTCATGCCCTGTTCCTTCAGCTGGAGGATCAGGTCGAGGAGTTTGCCGCTGTCCTCGTCGTTGAGCGCCGCCGTCGGCTCGTCGAGGATGAGCAGCTTCACCTTCTTCGACAGTGCCTTGGCTATCTCCACCAGTTGCTGCTTGCCGACGCCGATGTCGGCGACACGGGTTTCCGGGTGCTCGTCGAGACCGACCCGGCGCAGCAGTTCGCCAGCATGCCTGAGGGTGTCGTTCCAGTTGATCAGTCCGCGCTTGGCGTGCTCGTTGCCGAGGAAGATGTTCTCCGCGATGGAGAGGTACGGCACCAGCGCCAGCTCCTGGTGGATGATCACGATGCCGTGCTGTTCGCTCGCCCGGATGTCCTTGAACCGGCAGGTCTCGCTCTCGAAGAGGACGTCCCCTTCGTAGCTGCCGTGCGGATGGACACCGGAGAGCACCTTCATCAGGGTCGACTTGCCGGCGCCGTTCTCTCCGCAGATGGCGTGGACCTCGCCCTGACGGACAGTCAGCGTGACGTCCGAGAGCGCTTTGACACCGGGAAAGGTCTTGACGATCGAGCGCATGTCCAGGACGGGTCCCGCCATGGTCTTGTCTTCCAATCCTTGAGGGGCCCGGTTACTTGAGGTCGTTCTCGGTGTAGTAGCCGTCGTCTATGAGGGCTTCCTTGTAGTTGGACTTGTCGACGCTGACCGGCTGCAGCAGGAAGGCGGGGACGACCTTGACGCCGTTGTCGTAGGACTTGGTGTCGTTGGTCTCGGGCTTCTTGTCGTTCAGGGCGGCGTCGACCATGGCCGAGGCGACCTTGGCGAGCTTGCGCAGGTCCTTGTAGACGGTCTGGGTCTGTTCACCCGCGATGATCGACTTCACGGAGGCGAGTTCCGCGTCCTGACCCGTGACCACCGGCACGGGCTTGGCCTTGGTGCCGTAGCCGTCCGACTTCAGGGCGGAGAGGATGCCGACGGAGATGCCGTCGTACGGCGAGAGCACCGCGTCGATCCGGGCGCTGCGGTAGCCGGACGTCAGCAGGTCGTCCATGCGCTTCTGGGCGGTGCCGCCGTCCCAGCGCAGGGTGGTCACCTGGTTGAGGGCGGTCTGCTTGGACTGGACGACCAGCTCGCCCTTGTCCATGTACGGCTTGAGGACCTTCATCGCGCCGTTGAAGAAGTACTTGGTGTTGTTGTCGTCGTTGGAGCCGGCGAACAGCTCGATGTTGAAGGGGCCCTTCTTGCCGTCCTTCAGACCGAGCTTGTCCACGATGTACGTGCCCTGCAGCTCGCCGACCTTCTCGTTGTCGAACGAGGCGTAGTAGTCGACGTTCTCCGTGCCGAGGATCAGCCGGTCGTAGGAGATCACCGGGATGTCGGCGTCTTTGGCCTGCTGCAGCACGTTGCCGAGGGACTTGTTGTCGATCGCGGCGATGATCAGGGCGTCCACGCCCTGCGTGATCATGTTCTCGATCTGCGAGACCTGCTGGTCCGGGTCGTCCTCGCCGTAGACGAGCTTGGTCTTGTAGCCCTTGGCCTTCAGCTCCTTCTCGACGTTGGCGCCGTCGGAGATCCAGCGCTCGGAAGACTTGGTCGGCATGGCGACGCCGATGGTGGCGCCGTCGGAGCCACTCTTGTCCTCCTTGCTGCCGCCGTCGCCGCCCTGGCCGCAGGCGGTCAGAGTGAGGGCGAGGGAGGCAGCGGAGGCTATGGCGGCGAGTGCGGCTCTGCGGTTGCGCATAGTCATCATCCTTGATGTGGGTCCGGGCTCGGTCCGGTGGTGCCGGTACGCCCAGCAAGCTGAGGGCAAAGGGACCGAGAATTGATGTGTGGGATTGTGTGTGGCCGTGTCTTCTTTTGTGGAAAATTCTCCGGAACGTTACGACGAGATGCCGAACCGGTTGAGCGGGCCCGGCATCCGGGTGCCGAGCGGAGCCATGTCCCCGTCCGCCCCGTGCCGCGCGAGCAGGTCCAGTGCGAGCCGACCGCGCCGCACCCGCTCCTTGGCGGTGGCCAGCGCCAGCTCCCGCAGGTGCTGGCCGTACGGGTAGATCCCGGGCGACTTCGAGAGGCCGAACTTCAGGTACAGGGGCGCGCCGCGCCGGATCAGTTCGGCGACCTCGTACATCCGCACGTAGCCGCCGAGGTCGTCCGGCGCCTCGATGTAGAGGTCCATCGGGGCCCGGGAGACCCGGCGGATCTCGGTGAACTGGGCGAGCGAGAGATCGGACGGGATGTTGATCGAGTCGGCGCCGAGCTGCTCGAACACGGAGTACGAGGCGGGATTCACCGGTCCGATCAGTGCCGACACCTTGAAGGTGGTACCGGCCGGCAGGAGGCCCTGCTCGCGCATCCGGTGCAGGGTCCACAGGACCCCCTCGTCGGCCACGAGCAGGCAGGTGACGCCCAGCGCGGTGGCGCGCAGGGCATCCTCGACACAGCCGGCGAGGGCGTCGTGGCCACGGGAGCGCAGCCCTGCGCCACCGGAGTCGGTGCGGACCGAGGCGCCGGTGTCCCAGGTGCCGCGCGGGCCGGTGAACAGGCAGAGCTCGATGTCGCGTTCGGCGCAGCCCTCCACCATCTCGGTGATCTCCGCGTCCGTCAGCATCCAGATGCCGCTGCCCTGGCTGATGCGGTGCACAGGGACGTCGAGACGGGCGGACTCCTTCAGGACGACACCGAGGGCCTCCGGACCCTCGACGGACGGCACCTCGGTGCGCCAGCTCCCGCCGTCGGGGAAGGAGTGCGGGGAGGCGTCGGCGGGGGACAGGGGCGCGGCGCCGAGTCCGAGCGCGGTGAGTACGGCGTCGCCGGGACGGCGGGGGCCGATGGCACCAGGGGAAGAGACTGAGACGTCGTTCACGACTGGTCCTTCATGTTCGGTATTTCGGACGAAGTTCGGATCATGGGGTGTGCGCCGGTACGCACGGGTGCGGAGCAACTCAGGGCGGACCCGTCACGGGCGCAGCAGCACCTTCCCGGTCTCCGGGCCCCCGGCGCCGACCAGCGCCACCGCCTCGGCGAACCGCTCCAGCGGGAACTCATGGGTGATCAGCGGCGCCGGATCGAGCAGCCCGGCGGTGAACGCCCGCACCGCGTACGACCAGGCGGACGACGGCGCCCCGAAGACACTGCGCACGGTGAGCTGGCTCAGCGACAGGTGCACCGGATCGATGCCCACGGCTCCGGGGGTGAACATCCCGGTGAGCACCACCCGCCCGCCACGCCGTGCGAGCAGACACGCGTCGGCCGCGGTGGACGGGGCGCCGGCGGTCTCCACGACCAGGTCGTAGCGGCCCCGTATCTCCATCGCCTCCTTCGGGGTACGGGCCTCGCCCGCCCCGAAGTCCAGTGCCAGGGAGGCCCGTCCCTCCCGCGGGTCGATCACGGTCAGCTCCGAGGGCGACACCGCCGCCAGCAGCTGGACCGCGAGCAGCCCCAGCGTCCCCGCCCCCAGCACCGCGATCCGCTCACCGGGCTCCGGAGCTCCGGCCCGCACCCCCGCCGCGATCACCGCGGCGGGCTCCAGCAGGGCCGCGGCCCGCAGGTCGGCGTCGTCGGAGAGCAGGTGCAGCAGCCGGGCCGGGACCACCACGTGGTCGGCGAAGGCGCCGGGCCGGGTGAACCCCGTCTCGTCGTACCCGGCCGTGCACAGGGAGGTCTCCCCGTACCGGCACCGCTCGCAGCGCCCGCAGGCCCGGAAGCCCTCGGCGACCGTGCGCCGCCCGAGCAGCGCGGGATCGGCACCCTCGCCCACGGCGTCGACGGTCCCCGACCATTCGTGACCGGGCACCAGCGGATAGCGCACATAGGCCGGGTCCCGGTGGCCGTCGTACACCTCGCGGTCGCTCATGCAGATTCCGGCAGCGGCCACCCGCACCCGGACCTCGCCGGGACCCGGCTCCGGGAGCGGCCCCTCGGAGAGCCGGTGGCTGCCGGGCCGCTCGATGGTCAACGAACGCGAGAGCGAGGTCACTTGGGCTGCCTCTTCTCCCAGCCGTCGGCCCACAGGTCGAACCGCGCCTGCTGCTGCGGGAACTCGGCGGCGGCGTCCACATCCAGCTCCACGCCGAGTCCCGGGGCGTGGGAGAGTTCGAAACAGCCGGTGGCGGGATCGACGTGCGGTGCGCCCTTGACGACCTTCTTGATGTCGGCGTCCGCGAAGTCGTTGAAGTGCTCGAGGATCTTGAAGTTGGGCGTGCAGCCCGCCAGCTGGAGACTGGCCGCCGTCAGCACGGAGCCGCCCACGTTGTGCGGGGCGATCAGCGTGTAGTGGGTCTCGGCGGTCGCGGCGAGCTTGCGGGCCTCCAGGATGCCGCCGATGTGGCCGACGTCCGGCTGGATGATGTCGGCGGCCTGCGACTCGAAGAGCTCACGGAACTCGATCCGGTCGTGGATGCGTTCACCGGTCGCGATCGGCAGGTCGACCTTCTCCGCCACCTTGCTGAGCGCCTTGAGGTTCTCCGGCGGTACAGGCTCCTCCAGCCAGGCAGGCTTAAAGGGCGCCATCTCGTGGGCGATCCGCACCGCCGTCGACGGGCTGAACCGCCCGTGCATCTCCAGCATCAGTTCGGTGTCGGGCCCGATGGCGTCCCGTACGGCCTCGATGAGGGACACCGCGTACCGGGTCTCCTCCTGGCCGAGCTCGAAGTGCCCCGTACCGAAGGGGTCGATCTTCAGGGCCCGGTAGCCGCGCTCCACGACCGCCTGCGCCGCCTTGTGGTACGCCTCGGGGGTGCGCTCGGTGGTGTACCAGCCGTTCGCGTACGCCTTGACCCGGTCGGTGACCTTACCGCCGAGCAGCTGCCAGACCGGGACCCCGAGGGCCTTGCCCTTGATGTCCCAGCAGGCCATCTCGACGACCGCGATGCCGGACATCACGATCTCGCCGGCCCGCCCGTAGTCGCCGTACTTCATGCGGCGCACGAGGTCCTCCACCGCGAACGGGTCGGACCCCGTGATGTGATTGGCCGAGGCCTCGTGCAGATAGCCGACCAGCGCATCCGTGCGCCCCAGCATCCGCGTCTCCCCGACCCCGGTGAGGCCCTCGTCGGTGTGGACCTGGACATAGGTGAGGTTGCGCCAGGGCGTGCCGACGACATGCGTGCTGATTCCGGTGATACGCACGGCTGTTACCTCTCGACTGTTCGATATTTCGTCACTCGTTCGAAATGCTGGCGTGACGGTAATGACGGGCCCGGGGCAGTGTCAATGGTTCGCGCAAGTACGCTGACGCATATGAGTGATCTCGGGGCGGGTTTCGGCTACTTGATAAAGGGACAACGCTGGGCCTTCGGGCACGGCCGGTGGTTCGGATTCGGTCTCCTGCCCGGCCTCGTCACCCTCGTCGTGTACGTGGGCGCACTCATCGGACTCGGTTACGGCGCCGACGACTTCGTCGCCTGGGCCACGCCCTTCGCCGACGACTGGTCCTCGCCGTGGCTGGGGCTGCTGCGGAACACCCTGGTCGTCCTGGTCTTCGTCCTCGGGCTGTTCCTGGCGGTCATCACCTTCACCGCGGTGACCCTCCTGGTCGGCCAGCCGTTCTACGAGTCGCTCTCCGAAGAGGTCGACCGCAGCGAGGGCGGCGAGGTGCCCGAGTCCGGGCTGCCGCTCTGGCGAGAGCTGTGGATCTCCGCCGGCGACTCCGTACGCATCCTGCTGCGCGTCGCGCTGTACGGGGTGCTGCTCTTCGCCCTCGGATTCATTCCGGTCGTCGGGCAGACGGTGGTCCCCGCCCTGGGGTTCTGCGTCACCGGCTACTTCCTCGCCCAGGAGCTCACCGCCGTGGCACTCCAGCGCCGGGGCATGGTCCTGAAGGACCGGCTCACGATGCTGCGCGGGCGCCGCATGCTGGTGCTCGGCTTCGGTGTCCCGCTCGCCCTGTCCTTCCTGGTCCCGTTCGTCGCCGTCCTCCTGATGCCCGGAGCCGTCGCCGGGGCCACGATGCTGGCCCGCGACCTCACGGCGCCCCCTGCCCAGGACCCCGCCCCGTCGCCGTACACCCTTCACAAGGACTGAGGAGCGCCTGCCATGGCCGAGATGCTTGCCGTCGCCCTCATCACCCTGCTCGCGGTCATCAGCCCGGGCGCGGACTTCGCGATGGTCGTCCGCAACAGCTACCTCTACGGCCGTCCCACCGGCCTGCTCGCGGCCACCGGAGTCGCCGCGGGCGTCCTGGTCCACGTCACGTACACCATGCTCGGCGTCGGCCTGCTGATCGCCTCGTCCACCGCCCTGTTCACCGCGATCAAGCTGGCAGGCGCCGCCTACCTCGTCTACATCGGCGTACGCACCTTCCTCGACCGCGGCGACCTCACCGTCGACCTGGGCGAGAAGCGGAGCCTGAGCGGACTCGGGGCCCTGCGCACCGGCTTCCTCACCAACGTGCTGAACCCCAAGACCACGCTCTTCGTCGTGTCCACCTTCACCCAGGTCGTAGGGCCGGACACGGCCCTGTGGCAGCAGGCGGGCTACGGGCTGTTCATGTCGCTCGCCCACCTCGGGTGGTTCGGCCTGGTGGCCCTGTTCTTCTCCCACTCACACCTGCGCACCGCGATGCTGCGCCGCCAGAAGGCCCTCAACCGCACGATCGGCTCGGTCCTGGTCGGCCTCGGCGTCACCCTGGGCCTGGCACGCTGAGCCGCTCCCGGCGGCGTCGGCGGAAGAGCTCGGTGTGCCTGAACCGGTGTTGACGCAGGTGCCGTCGCGGTGGAGTCGGTGTCAGCGCACAGAGAAGCCGTACACCGTCGTGGACTCGAACACCTCGCCCGGCCGCAGCACCGTGCTCGGGAACTCAGGACGGTTGGGGGAGTCGGGGAAGTGCTGCGTCTCCAGCGCGATCCCGGCGCACGGCACGAACGGCCGCCCCTCGAAGTGGTCGGCCGTGTACAGCTGGAGACCCGGCTCCGTCGTACGGACCGTCAGCAGACGCCCCGAGGCGGCGTCGTACAGCTCGGCGACCGGCTCCTCACCGGTCTCGTCGAGCACGTAGTTGGTGTCGTACTCCGGGCCGACCGGCTTCGGCTCCCGGAAGTCGTACCGGGTCCCGTCCACCGGAGCGAACTCGCCCGTCGGAATGGACTCGGCGTCCGACGGCGTGATCCGCGCGGCCGCGAGCCGCAGCTCGTGCCCGAGAGCGCTCCCGCTGTCCGCGCCGGCCAGATTCCAGTACGTGTGATTCGTCAGGTTCACCACGGTCGGCGCGTCCGTCGTCGCCCGGTAGGCGATCCGCAGCGCCCCGCCCTCGTCCAGGGTGTACGTCACCGAGACCGCCAGCCGGCCCGGGAAGCCCTCCTCGCCGTCCTCCGCGACCAGGGAGAGCCGCACACCGTCCGGTACCTCCTCGGCGTCCCACACCCGCTTGTCGAAGCCGCACGTCCCGCCGTGGACATGGTTGCGGCCCTCGTTCGGCGTCACCCGGTGCGACTGCCCGTCGAGTACGAAGGAGGCGCCCCCGATCCGGTTCGCGTACCGCCCGACCAGGGCGCCGAAGTAGGGACTGGTGTACTTCTCGTAGTCCGCGACGTCCGGCAGCCCGAGGGCCACCCCGGCCCGGGTGCCGTCCCGGCCGGGCACCTCCACCGACTGCACGACGGCGCCGTACGTCAGCACACGCACCCGCGTGCCGTCCCGCTCCAGGGTCCAGCGCCGGACGGCGGTGCCGTCCGCGAGGGTGGAGAAGTCTTCGCCGTGTGCCGCTGTACCCGTCGTCATGATCACGGACTTTACGCGGGGGGTCCGACCGCCGTGACATTGCGGTAAGCGATCTCGGCCAGCCTGGCCTGGCCGTCACGGCCGGGGTGGAACCAGTCCCACTGGCTGAGCTGCTTGCCGGTGAACCGGTAGTCGAACACCGCCCCGCCGTCGTACCGGCAGCGCAGATCCTTGGCACAGACGTCCCTCAGGACCTCGTTGTACGCGACGACCCGCTCCTGCACCGCGTCGCGCCGCGCGACGGCCGCCGTGCCCATGTCGTCCGCGTCGCCCAGCATCGACCGGCAGATCCCGAGCTTCCAGATCTGCTTGCCCAGCGCGTTGCCGCGCCCGGTCGACCAGAGCCGCTTGAGGTCCGGCACGCTCGACACGTACACCTGGGACTTCGGCGCCGCACCCCGCAACTGCCGCATCGACGCCTCGAACGAGGCCCGGAAGTCCGCCACCGGAGTCATGAGCCGCACCGAGTCCCGGCAGGCGTCATTGGCGCCGATCATCACCGTCACCAGGTCCGGCTTCTCCACGGCGGCCAGCGCCATCTGCTCCGGCAGCTGGGCCATCCGGGCTCCCGACACGGCATGGTTCCAGCTGTGCGAGGGCGCCTTCGACGCGCCGAGCAGCCGTACCGCGAGACTGTTGACCCCGTCGTCGGTGCCGGTCGCCCACGACACCTCCGGGCAGTCGGCGAACACCGAGCACGCGTCGAAGCCCCGGGTGATGGAGTCCCCCACGGCGGCGATGGACGCCGGGCTCACATCCCACACCCGGACCGGCGAGGGAGACGGGCTCTGCGGCCTGGCCGCGCCCTTCGTGGTCGCGGACGAACCACCGGTGCAGCCCGTCAGCGCGGCGGCGCCGAGGAACGAAAGAGCCGTCAGCGCGGCGGTGACACCGCGGACACGACGGCGTGACGAACACTCAGGCATCCCAGTTTCCCCTCCGGTCACACAGGTGATTGTGCCCCTGGCACAACCCGACAGCCCCAGGTGGTGGGCCCGCGCGCCCTCGCGGGTGAATGCTGGGGGAATCATGGGCCCAGGACCGACGGTACGTCACACGCCCGGCCCCGGCGCACGGTAGCTTTTCCCCGTCGAACCAGTGACGCCTTGCCGCCCGGCATCCGAAACGGGCAGCTCCGGTAAGTTACCTCACGTCACATACTGTCCCTTTTCAGGAGATTCACTCCCGATGCTGTTTACTGTTGACAACCTCGGGAGCCGACCGGGAAGAGGCGGTACGGGCGCGAGGCCGCTGGGGAAGGCGAACCTCGTCCCACACTGGAGGTCCCGGTGACGACACGTGGAGTCCTGTACGTTCACTCCGCACCGCGCGCGCTGTGCCCGCACATCGAATGGGCAGTGGCGGGCGTACTCGGTGTGCGGGTCCAGCTCGACTGGATCAGACAGCCGGCCGCCCCCGGTACCTGGCGGTCCGAATTCTCCTGGAAGGGCAGAGCCGGCACCGCGTCCCAGCTCGCCTCGGCACTCCGTGGCTGGGACCTGCTGCGCTTCGAGGTGACGGCGGAGCCGTGCCCCACGGCGGAGGGCGAACGCTACAGCTCCACGCCCGGCCTCGGCATCTTCCACGCGGTCACCGGCATGAACGGCGACATCCTGATCCCCGAGGACCGGCTGCGGGCAGCCCTGGCCCGGTCCGTGAGCGGCGAGACGGATCTGGAGGCGGAGGTCGCCAAGCTCCTGGGCAAGCCCTGGGACGACGAGCTGGAGTCCTTCCGCCACGCCGGCGAGGGCGCGCCCGTCCGCTGGCTCCACCAGGTGGTGTAACCGGCACCTCGGCCCCGGCTGCCCCGGGACAGGCCGGGCTGAAACGTTTGTCCTCCATGCCTGCACGGCACGGCGCAGCCCCGGGCACGGCCCGCACCATGCAGGAGGCCCGCCTCCCGGGTGGGAAGCGGGCCTCGCGGCAGTGACGGGTCAGACGGAGCGGAACGCCAGGACGACGTTGTGGCCGCCGAAGCCGAACGAGTTGTTGATCGCGGCGATCGAACCCTCAGGCAGTGCCCGCGGCTCACCGCGGACGATGTCCGCCTCGATCGCCTCGTCGAGGTTGTCGACGTTGATGGTCGGCGGGGCCAGCCGGTGGTGCAGCGCCAGGACCGTCGCGACGGTCTCGATGCCGCCCGCGCCACCCAGCAGGTGACCGGTCATCGACTTCGTCGCGGAGATGGCGACATGGTCCAGGTCGTCGCCCAGCACCGCACGCAGCGCCTTGATCTCCGCGATGTCACCCTGCGGCGTGGACGTGGCGTGCGCGTTCAGGTGCACGACCTCCGACGGCTTCAGGTCCGTGGCGTCCAGCAGGTTCTGCATCGCGGCGGCGATGCCCCGGCCGGTCGGCTCGGGCTGCGCGATGTGGTGGGCGTCCGCGGACAGGCCCTGCCCCAGGACCTCGCAGTAGACCTTCGCGCCGCGCGCGGCGGCGTGCTCCGCGGACTCCAGGATCACGACGCCCGCGCCCTCGCCGAGGACGAAGCCGTCACGGCCCGTGTCGTACGGGCGCGAGGCCTTCTCGGGCTCGTCGTTGCTCTTGGACATCGCCATCATGTTGGCGAACGCGGCGATCGGCAGCGGGTGGATCGCCGCCTCGGTGCCGCCGGCGACGACCACATCGGCACGGCCGGTGCGGATCATCTCGACGGCGTACCCGATGGCCTCGGCACCCGACGCGCAGGCGGAGACCGGGGTGTGGACACCGGCCTGGGCGTTGACCTCGAGGCCGACGTTGGCCGCCGGGCCGTTGGGCATGAGCATGGGAACGGTGTGCGGGGAGACGCGGCGTACGCCCTTCTCCTTCAGCACGTCGTACTGGTCGAGCAGGGTGATCACGCCGCCGATACCGGAGGCGATGACCGAGCCCAGACGCTCGGGCTGGATCTTCTCGTCCTCACCGGCCTTGCCGGTGAAGCCGGCGTCCGCCCAGGCCTCACGGGCCGCGATCAGCGCGAACTGCGCCGAGCGGTCCAGCTTGCGGGCGAGCGGGCGGGGCAGGACGTCGCCCGGGTCGACAGCCGCGAGGGCGGCGATCCGGACAGGCAGTTCGGCGAAACGTTCGCCCTCGAGGGGCTTGACGCCGGAACGACCGGCCATCAGACCTTCCCAGGTCGATGCGGAGTCGCCACCCAGCGGAGTGGTTGCGCCGATACCGGTGACGACCACGGTGCGATTGGTCGGGCTCACTGGAAAATCTTCTCCACGTGTAGAGGGTCGTGAATCAGCGGCGCCACCGCCGGGTGGCGACACACGGGACGGGCTGGGATCAGCCCTGGTGCTTCAGGATGTAGTCGGCAGCGTCGCCGACCGTCTTGAGGTTCTTGACGTCCTCGTCGGGGATCTTGACGTCGAAGCGCTCCTCGGCGGCGACGACGACCTCGACCATGGACAGCGAGTCGACGTCCAGGTCGTCGGTGAAGGACTTGTCCAGCTGGACGTCCTCGACCGGGATACCGGCGATCTCGTTGACGATCTCGGCGAGACCGGTGACGATCTCTTCCTGAGTGGCGGCCATTTTGGCGCTCCTTCGATGTGTTTCTGCGGGGTTCGGGCGTACGGGCCGAAAGGTCCGGTGTGCCTAGGGGAGGGTAACGACCGTCGCGGCGTAGACGAGACCCGCCCCGAAGCCGATGACGAGCGCCGTGTCGCCGCTCTTGGCCTGACCGGTCGCCAGGAGCCGCTCCATTGCGAGCGGAATCGAGGCGGCCGACGTATTGCCGGTGGTTTCCACGTCACGCGCGACCGTGACGTGCTCCGGCAGCTTGAGAGTCTTCACCATCGAGTCGATGATCCGCATGTTGGCCTGGTGCGGAATGAAGACGTCCAGGTCTTCCGGGGTGATCCCGGCCGCCTCCAGCGCCTGCTGGGCGACCTTGGCCATCTCGAAGACGGCCCAGCGGAAGACCGCCTGACCCTCCTGCGTGATCGCCGGGAACTTCTCCGGACGGTCGGCGTGGAAGACGTCCCACGCCACGGTCTGCTTGATCGTTCCCGACTTGTCGCCCTCGGAGCCCCAGACCGTGGGGCCTATGGCCGGCTCCTTGGCGGGGCCGACGACGACGGCACCCGCGCCGTCGCCGAACAGGAAGGCCGTCGCGCGGTCCTCCAGGTCGGTGAGGTCGCTGAGGCGCTCGACACCGATGACGAGGACGTACTCCGCGGAACCCTCGACGATCATGCCCTTGGCGAGCGTGAGGCCGTAGCCGAAGCCCGCGCAGCCGGCGGAGATGTCGAAGGCGGCGGGCTTGCCCGCGCCGATCTTGTGGGCGATGTCGGTCGCGATCGCCGGGGTCTGCTGGAAGTGCGAGACGGTGGAGACGACCACGGCGCCGATCTGCTCGGGAGCGATCCCGGCGTCGGCGATCGCCTTGCCGGCGGCCTCCACGGACATGGCCGACACGGTCTCCTCGGGGGAGGCCCAGTGGCGGGTGGCGATACCGGAGCGGGAGCGGATCCACTCGTCGGACGAGTCGATCGTCTCGAGGATCACCTCGTTCGGCACGACACGGGTCGGGCGGTAGCCGCCGACACCCATGATCCGTGCGTACGGGGCGCCCTTGCTGGGCTTGATCTTCGACATGCTCTCGGGCTCCTTAGGCGCCTGCGTGCTCGGAGATGAGCGCGCGGGCCGCGTCGAGGTCGTCGGGGGTCTTGAGCGCGAGGGTCTTCACGCCGGGCAGCGCGCGCTTGGCGAGGCCGACGAGGGTGCCTCCGGGGGCGGCCTCGATGATGGCCGTGACCCCGAGCTCCTTGAAGGTCTCCATGCACAGGTCCCAGCGGACCGGGTTGGCGACCTGGCCGACGAGCCGCGAGATGACCTCGGCGCCGTCGGCGACCGTCTTCCCGTCGGCGTTCGACACGTACGTGACCTTCGGGTCGGCGACCTTCAGGGCACCGGCGGCGGCACGCAGCTTCTCCACGGCCGGAGCCATGTGGTGCGTGTGGAAGGCGCCGGCCACCTTGAGCGCGACCACGCGGCGCACACCCTCGGGCATGTCCTCGGTCAGCGCGGCGATCTGTGCCGCGGTGCCCGCTGCGACGATCTGTCCGCCACCGTTGACGTTGGCCGGGGTGAGCCCCAGCTTCTCCAGGTGAGGGACCGTTACGGCAGGGTCGCCGCCGAGCAGCGCGGCCATGCCCGTCTCGGTGACCGCGGCGGCCTCGGCCATGCCGAGCCCCCGGGTCCGTACGAAACGGAGCGCGGCCTCGTCGTCGATGACGCCGGCGAGCGCTGCGGCGGTGATCTCACCGACGCTGTGGCCGGCGACGGCGCCGGGCGAGGCGTCGAGGGCGGCGGCCGACAGGAGACCCGCGGCGACCAGCAGCGGCTGTGCCACCGCCGTGTCGCGGATCTCGTCCGCGTCGGCCTTCGTGCCGTAGTGGGCAAGGTCGAGCCCGATGGCGTCGGACCAGGCCGCGATGCGGTCGGTGGCACCGGGGAGTTCGAGCCAGGGAGTCAGGAAGCCGGGCGTCTGAGCGCCTTGGCCGGGAGCGACGAGTACGAGCACACTCACACTCTCTCTTGTGGACGGCTCCTCACGCCCGTGGGGACAGGGACGAAGAACCGTCAGGGGAATTGTTGAAGTCCGACAAAAGTCTAGGACTGAGGATCTCCGGCGGCCAAGCGCCCCAGGATGAGGGCGATCCGCAGCGTGAAAGCGGAGCGGACGTCGGACGGGGACCAGCCGGTGACGTCGGTCACACGTCGTAGCCGGTAGCGCACGGTATTGGGGTGCACGAACAGCATCCTGGCGGCGCCCTCAAGGCTGCTCGCCTGCTCCAGATAGACACTCAGCGTCTCCAGTAGCGCCGAACCGGCCTCTTCGAGCGGTCTGTAGATCTCCTCCACCAACTGATCCCGCGCGGCGGGGTCGCCCGCCATCGCACGCTCCGGAAGGAGATCGTCGGACAGGACGGGCCTCGGCGCGTCCTGCCACGCCGAGCACGCCTTGAGTCCGGCGGCGGCGGCCTGCGCGGACCGGGTGGCGGCGAGCAGGTCGGGCACCACGGGTCCGGCGACGACGGGACCGGCCGCATACGGGCCGATCAGCGACTTCGCGACGTTCAGCGGGTTGTCGCTGCCGCCCGCGATGACGACCAGGCGGTTGCCAAGCACGCCGGTCAGGACCTGGAGCTTCGCGTGCCGGGCCGCCCGCCGGATCGCCTCCACGGTGAGCTCGCTGTCCCCGTCCGGAGCGGTGCCGAGGAGGACGCAGACGTGTTCGGGGGAGTTCCAGCCGAGGGCCGCGGCCCGCGACACGGCACCCTCGTCGGCCTCACCGGACAGCACCGCGTTCACCACGAGGGACTCCAGCCGGGCGTCCCACGCGCCGCGCGCCTCGGCGGCCTGCGCGTACACCTGGGCGGTCGCGAAGGCGATCTCCCGGGCGTAGACGAGAAGCGCCTCGCGCAGCACCGACTCGTCGCCGGGAGCCGCCACCTCCTCGATCGCGGTCTCCATCACCTCGATCGTCGTCCGCACCATCTCGACGGTCTGCCGCAGCGTGATCGCCCGGGTCAGCTCGCGCGGAGCCGTACCGAACACATCGGTCGAGATGGCCTGCGGCGCCTCCGGGTGCCGGAACCACTCGGTGAACGCGGCGATCCCGGCCTGGGCGACCAGACCGATCCAGGAGCGGTTCTCCGGTGGCATCGCCCGGTACCACGGCAGCGTCTCGTCCATGCGGGCGATGGCGTTGGCGGAAAGCCGGCCGGAGGCCTGCTCGAGCCGCTTCAGGGTCGCGGCATGGAGATGGGCGGCGTTCGCGGCGGGCTGCTCAGGATCGGGTCGGGGCACGGACACAAGACTGCCTTATCGGGGCAGCGGTGCGGAGGGGCGGGGCCGCGGGTCGCCCCGCAGGGCTACCGTGGAGCCGTGATGGACGTACGCCGCTCCGGCGACCGCTTCCGCGGTGGGGACCCGGCCCCGGGTGTCTCCGTGGGCATCGAGACGCTGCACGCATTCTCCTTCGGGCGCTTCTACGACCCCGACAACCTGCGCTTCGGGCCGGTACTGGCCTGCAACGAGGAGCGTCTCGCCCCGGGGGCCGGCTTCGACGAGCATCCGCACAGCCACACCGAGATCGTCACCTGGGTGGTCGAGGGCGAGCTCACCCACCGCGACTCGGCCGGCCACGCCACCGTCGTACGGGCCGGTGACGTCCAGCACCTCAGCTCGGCCGGCGGGGTGCGTCACATCGAACGCAACGACGGGGAGCACCCGCTGACGTTCGTTCAGATGTGGCTGTCCCCGCTCGCACCGGGCGGGGAGCCCTCGTACACACATGTCGCCGGGATCGCCGACTCCACCCCGTACGCCCTCCCGGAGGCGCGCGCGATGCTGCACGTCCGCAGGCAGGCCGAGGGCGAGCGCACCGCCGTGCCCGATGCGGCGGGCGTCTACGTCCACGTCGTACGGGGCGAGGTGCGCCTCGACGGCGAGGAGCTGGCGGCGGGCGACTCGGCGCGGATCACGGAGTCCCGGGGGCTGGAACTGCTGGCCCTGACGGCCGCCGAGGTGCTGATGTGGGAGCTCGGGCAGGTGTGAGGGCGCGGCGGATTCACCGGCGTCCGTCCAGCAGCCCACGCTCAAGGGCTTTGACCACCGCGTGTGTACGGTCGCTGACGTCGAGCTTGGCGAAGACCCGCAGCAGATGCGTCTTCACCGTCGCCTCCGAGATGACGAGCCGCCGACCGATCTCCACATTGGACAGTCCGTCGGCGACCGCGCCCAGCACATCCACCTCCCGCCTGGTCAGAGTCACCGGGGCGGGCCTGCGCATACGTGCGACCAGGCGCGCCGCGACCCGCGGGGCCAGAACGGTCTCGCCCCGGGACGCGGAATGGATGGCGTCCACCAGCTGCTCACGCGTGGTGTCCTTCAGCAGGTAGCCGACCGCGCCGGCCTCGACCGCGCGCTCGATCTCCGCGTCGGTGTCGTACGTGGTCAGGATCAGCACCCGGGTCCGGAAGCGGCCGGCGACGATCTCCGCGGTGGCACTCGTCCCGTCGAGGACAGGCATCCGCAGATCGACCAGCGCGACATCCGGCTCCAGGCGCCGGACGAGTTCCACGGCAGCCCGGCCGTCGTCGGCCTCGCCGACGATGTCGATGGTGGGCTCGTCGGCGAGCAGGGCCACCACCCCGGCCCGCATCACCGTGTGGTCGTCCACCACCACGACGCGGAGCCCCCTCCCGGGCACTGCACCTGTTGCCATGTCAGACCTGCCCGTTCGTGGGAATCATGGCGAGGACGCGGGTGCCGTCGCCGACCGAGCTGGTGACGGTGAGCTCACCGCCCAGTTCGGCCAGGCGTTTGCGCATGCCGTTGAGCCCGAAGCCGTGGGAGTTCTCGGTCACGAAGCCACGGCCGTCGTCGGTGATCTCCAGCTCCACGCCGTACGGCTGCGCCGTGAGCACCACCTCCACGGTGGAGGCCGCCGCGTGCTTGCGGATGTTGGCGAGGGACTCCTGCGTGCAGCGCAGGAGGGCGATCCGGGTCTGCTGGTCGCATGCGACGTCCGGCAGTTCCGGGGCGAGGGCGATCCCGGTGTCCTCCGTGAACCGGTCCAGGGTCCGGCGAAGGGCGTCCGCCACGGAGCCTGCGGCGACACCGCTCTGCGGCGCCGCACCGACGAGGACGCGCGCCTCGGCGAGGTTCTCGCGTGCGGTGTTCTCGATCGCGAGCAGCTGCTGCGCGCTCCTGGCGGGATCGGTTTCCAGGCCGGACCGGGCCGCCTCCGCGAGCACGACGATGGAAGCGAAGCCCTGGGCGAGGGTGTCGTGGATCTCCCGGGCGAGCCGTTCGCGCTCGTCCGCCGCACCCTGGCGTTTGTGTGCCTCGACCAGCCGGAGACGGGCGCCCTCCAGCTCAGCGCTCAGCCGACGGGCACGCGCGTCACCGTCCTCGGCGATACGGCGCAGACCTAGCCCGATCAGCACGCCCGCCGCGTAGCCGATCAACGTGAAGACGACGTTCCCGGTGAAGAACTCCCCGTCCCAGCCCTGCCGTACGACGTTGCCGGCCACCACTCCCGCGCACGCGAGGCCACTGACGGCGATCGCGGCCCGCGTGCTCGTGGCGTAGATCCAGAAGTGCGGCAACGTCACGACGAAGAGCGCCGCGCCACCGTCGAGCAGGTACGACATCGCGCCGAGGCCCACCACGAGTACGTACAGGTAAGGAAGCGGGCGCAGGACGGGGTTGCCCGGGAACAGCCCCACCGCTCCGTAACACAGCGCGAGCACGGCCAGCAGCGCCAGCGTCGGGTACCTCGTCGTCCCGGGTGCGTCCGCGACCGCGATGGCCGGAGGCACCACCCCCAGCAGCACCCACAGGACGGCGTTCCACCGGTGCAGTGACGGTACGGGCAACTCGTCCTCGGGCTCCGGCCGTTGATCCATCGCGTCAGCCTACTTTTTCCAGCGGCGCGGCGTCGGGGAACCCCTCCCGTGCACCGCGCGCGGGGCGGGCCGGCCACCAGGCGCGCTCGCCGAGGAGCAGCAGGACCGACGGCAGGACCATGAGCCGGATGACCACGGCGTCCAGGAGGACTGCCACAGCCAGACAGAATCCCATCTGCTTCATTTCGGTCAGGTGCAGGGCCACGAACGCACCGAACACCGTCACCATCACGATCGCCGCACTCGTCACCACCTTGGCCGAACGGTTGATGCCCTCCAGCACCGCCTCGCGGGCGGACATGCCGTTCTGCCTGGCCTCCTGGATCCGGCTGACCACGAACACCTGGTAGTCCATCGACAGGCCGAAGAGGATGACGACGAGGAACAGCGGCACCCTGGAAGCGATCGCGCCGAGCGAGTCGAAGGCCAGAAGGCCCTCCGCCCACGTCCCCTGGAAGAACAGGACCAGCATGCCGAGCGAGGCACCGGCGGACAGCAGGTTGAGCACGACGCCGACGAGGCCGATGACCACCGAGCGGAACGCCCATACCGTCATCAGGAAGGTCATCAGCAGCAGGAACCCGATGACCAGCGGCAGTTTGGCACTCTCGTGAGCCACGTAGTCGCGGCCCCGGGCCACGTCGCCGCTCACCCCCGTCTCCACGTCGGGCAGTTGGCCGACCGTCGCGGGGATGTGGTCCTGGCGGAGGTGGACGAGTGACTCGATCGCCTCGGCGGAGGGCGCGGGGAACGGGACCGCGAGTTCCAGCACACTGATCCTGCCGTCGGCCGATGTCCGCACCGCCGGCTCGGTGCCCCCGGCGAACAGCGGGTCGGCCTGGGCGCGGCGGCCGAGGTCCACCAAGGCCCGCTCGGCCTGGGCGGCTCGCTTCGGGGTCGAGCGGACAACTACCTCGTGCTTGACGAAGAGTTCGGGGAAACTCCCGGTCAGCCGGTCGTAGACCTGCATGGCCGGGATGTCGCGGGAGAAGGTGTCCTTGCCCGGGTCGACGAGCTTCAGCCCGAGCGCGGGAGCGGCCAGGCCGAGCATGAAGAGGACCGACAGGCACAGGGTGAGGGCGGGGCGGGTCCGGGCGGGCCGCAGGAGGGCGCCGAACATCCGCCCGGTCTCCGGCTTCGCGGTGGGGGCCGGCCTCCCGCGCTTCGCCCGGCGGGTGGCGAGGCGTTCGGTCCGGTGGCCGATCTTGACCAGCAGTGCGGGGAGCACCGTGAGGGAGCTGGCCACGGCGACCGCCACGACGAGGATGGTGCCGGTCGCCAACGAGGAGAAGATGACGTCGGTGGCCAGATACAGGGTGGCCGTGGAGACGATCACGGCGAGGCCCGAGATCACGATGGCCCGGCCCGCGGTCGCCGCAGCCAGCTCGACGAGGGCTTCCGAACTCAGCCGGCCACCTGCGCGCGCCCGTTCCTCACGTTCACGCTTGAGGTAGAAGAGCGTGTAATCGACACCCACCGCCAGGCCGATGAGCAGGATGAGGTTCATTCCGACCCCGGCGTCGGGGAGGAGGTGCGAGGCGACCATCGACAGCCCGATGGCTGCGGCGATCGAGGAGAGAGCCAGAAGAAGCGGCACACCAGCCATGATCACCGAGCCGAACACGGCCAGCAGGGTGATGACGGTGACGGGCAGGCTGATGCGTTCGGAGAGGGCGAGATCCTCCCCGCGCTGGTCGTTGACGCCCTTGCTGATGGCGGGGGACCCGGTCTCCTCCACGACCAGGTCCGGGTGGCTCGCGCCAACCGCCGCCGTCTGCTCCAGGAGCGGCACGACGTTCTTCCTGCCCTCCAGCTCGGGGCCGTTCAGGACCACCGAGACCAGCAGGACCTTGCCGTCCTTCGAGCGGACGGGAGCCGCCACGCTCTCCACCTCGGGCAGGTCGCGCATCCGCTCGGTCACGTCCTGGGCCGCCGAACCGGCCGCGGCCATGTCCAGCGGTCCGGACCTGGCCCGGATCATGATCCGCTCGGTGGGCGAGCGCTCCAGGCCGCCTTCGGTCGCCATCGCCTCCGCGCGTCCCGCCTCACCGACCCAGAAGTCCTCGGTGGTCGCTTCGTTGCTGCCGACCGCGATGCCGGCTCCGAGGCACAGGACGACGAACGCGAACCAGCCGGCGATCGCCCGCCATGCGTGCCGGGCGCTCCATCGGGCCATGCGTACAGGTAGTTGTCTCATGCCGGAAATCCTGGCCGCAGGGGTACCGCGCCCGGCACGTCCTGCCGGTTGAACCTCTTGTCCACCGGCCGGTGGACAACGGGGCTGGGGCCACCCCTACCCGTAGGGAACCTAAGCCTTCGTGTCCCTGAGCCTGTCCAGCTCACGCATCGCCTCGCCGTGGGCGCTCATCCGGCGCGTCACCGTGCCCGTGGTGAAGAGCGCCGCGCCGACGACCGACACCGGCAGGGACAGGCCGAGCAGGGCGACGGCCTCCGGCCAGTCGCGTTCGTCCGCGCAGTGATCCCCGCGGAACACGCCCTCGTTGGCGGTGCCGCGGTCGGTGAACAGCCGCGATTCGCACTCCTGGGGGTACTTGTCGTCGGGTGTCTCGTCGACCGCGTACGGCGTGAGCAGCAACACGGCACACCACACCCACAGCAGGGCGGCCAAGGACAGCAGGGCCAAGCCCCAACTGCGTATGCGCGTGGCCCGGTCGCGGAAATCCTGGTCGTACTCGTGTGATCGTGATCGCATAGCGGCCGAATCTAGCGGAGCCCGTCCACGAAGGTCCGCCGCGGTGGTTGCCGAGCGGTGGGAAGGGTCCCCGGTCGGCGGTTCGCACGCGGTCAGCACCGGCGATGCCACCACGCCGACTCCGCGTCCGCCGCGGGCTCGTGGTGGGTCCGCCGGAGCAGCACGTCGTCCAGGCGCGCGACCTGCGCCCGGAGTTCCGCCGAGGCCCTCGGCGGCAACAGGGACAGGGCCTCCTGCAGCGTGTCCCGGGCCCAGCCGCCGCCGCAGCACGGGCAGGTGAACTCGGCCTCCCACGGCCTCCACCGGCGTTCGGTTCCGTGGACGCGGGCGGACCACACGCTCATGGCGACCGACACGACGCCCGGAGTCAGCCGCTCCCGTTCGAGCACGCGGACGGCTGCGTTCGCCGCTCCCGATAGGCCGGGAACATCGCGGTAGCGCACCCAGGGAGAGCTCCAGCGGCGTTCCCGCTGTCGAAGTGATGCCGGTCTTCTACGAGGCACGGCCCCTTCGCGCATCGCTCTGCGCCCCGGAGCCGGTGTGCAGGACGGCGAACAGTCCCCGGGCCCGTACGCCGTCCACCGTGCTCCAGGAAGCGGAGACGTGGCCGGCCGCTCCCTGCGGGAGCAACGGCGTACCGTCCTGGGCGGGCCGCAGGACCCGGTGCAGGCGGATGGTCGCGCCGGGCGCGACAGCCAGGGCGGTGCCTTCCCGGTCGTCCGTGGCCGTGGTGGTGAAGTCCGTCGGGATCAGTCCCTCACCGGCGCAGGAGCGGGTGACATCCCGGTCGGGGGTGTTGCTGGTGTTCTGGTCCTGGGCCTGCACCCGGCCCTCGATCAGGGCAGCGAACTGGGCGACCAGCACCGGGTCGTGGCAGCCGTCGTAGGCCCAGCGCCGTCCCAGCACCCCGTGCTCCATGGTGCCGACGAGAGCGTGCTCCGCCCCGTCGAGCGGGGCACCGCGATAGGTGAGCGGCACCAGGTAGGCGGTGGGGTGGGGGCCGGAGGTGTCGGTGACCACGATGAACTCGATCCCCACCTCCCCCTGCGGGTCGTCCAGCCGGAAGCCGCCGGACCTGGCCGGCTCCGGTTCGCCCGCGCCGCCGCGGTACCACGGGCGGGAGGGCAGCCAGGAGGTGAGCAGTTCCAGCTTCGTCGGTGCGAGGGCGGTGCGGTGGATGACGGCCATGGCGGTAGTTCTTCCCCTTGAATCGCGGTGGTCAGCCTTGAGGATCCTGCGGCTTGACCTCGACCTCGCGCAGGCTCTGCTCTCTGAGCTCGGTGCGCGCCTCGGTGCGGTGTCCCCGGGCGATGTAGTCACGCACGACCGCCTCGACTGCGTCCTGGGGCGAGCCGACCCCGGCCAGGACCATCACTTCCACCACCAGTTCGGCATCAAGACTGATGCTGACCTTGGCCACGGGCGACCCCCTTCGTCGGTCGGGGACTCCAACAGCCGCACAGCAGCGACTCGTTCCCGCCGCCGTGCGTGGCACAGGACGGCAACGGCTTGCACACCGCCCGGTACAGCACTAGCTACCGGCCCCCAGCTCCTGGAGCACCGCGTCGGTGAACGGGGTCCAGACCTCGGCTGCCCACGGGCCGAAGGCCCGGTCGGTCAGGGCGATGCACCCCGCCTCCGCCGCCGGGTCGATCCACAGGAACGTGCCGGACTGGCCGAAGTGGCCGAAGGTCGCCGGGGAGGACGAAAGGCCCGTCCAGTGCGGCGACTTGGAGTCGCGGATCTCGAAGCCGAGCCCCCAGTCGTTGGGGTTCTGGTGGCCGTAGCCGGGGAGCACGCCCTTGAGGCCCGGGTGCACGACCGTCTGGGCCTCGAGCACCGTACGCGGGTCCAGGAGCCGGGGAGCCTGCACCTCGGCGGCGAAGCGGACCAGGTCGTCGACGGTGGAGACGCCGTCCCTGGCGGGCGAGCCGTCCAGCGTCGTGGCCGTCATGCCCAGCGGTTCCAGGACCGCCTGGCGTACGTACTCGGGGAAAGGGATCTCGGTGGCCTTCGCGATGTGGTCGCCGAGCACCTCGAAACCCGCGTTGGAGTACAGCCGGCGGTTGCCGGGAGGGGCGGTGACGCGGTGCTCGTCGAACGCGAGGCCGCTGGTGTGCGCGAGGAGGTGGCGGACGGTGGAGCCCTCGGGGCCGGCCGGCTCGTCCAGCTCGACCGCGCCCTCCTCGTACGCCACCAGTGCCGCGTACGCCGCGAGCGGTTTGGTGACGGACGCGAGCGGAAAGCGGTGCGCGGTCGGGCCGTGCGCACCGGCGAGGGTGCCGTCCGCTCGTACGACAGCCGCCGCCGCGGTGGGGACGGGCCAGTTCTCGATCATCGCCAGGCTCTGCATGCATATGAGCCTAAGGCCGGCCGCCCCTCGTGTACCGGTCGGCCCAAACCGAAGAACGCAGCCGAATCCGCTTGCTTGGAGTGCACTCCAAGGTTCTAGCGTGGAGGCATGACGGTGATGGCAAGCTCTTCCGCACGGACCGACACCTGCGCCTCGGCCCCCAAAGCCCATCCGCGCCCCGAGGGCCGGGACCGCTACACCATCAGTGAGGTCGTCGCCTTCACGGGGCTCACCGCGCACACCCTGCGCTGGTACGAGCGGATCGGGCTGATGCCGCACGTCGACCGTTCGAACACGGGCCAGCGCCGCTTCACCAACCGTGACCTGGACTGGCTGGCGTTCGTCGGCAAGCTCAGGCTGACCGGGATGCCGGTCGCCGACATGGTCAGGTACGCGGAACTGCTGCGCGAGGGCGAGCACACGTTCGAGGAGCGGCAGGAACTCCTGGAGGCGACCCGACGCGACGTGAAGACGCGGATCGCGGAGCTCCAGGACACCCTCGCCGTGCTCGACTTCAAGATCGACTTTTATGCGGGCGCCCGTGCGGCGTCGGAAAGGCCCTGACGACATGAGCGACAACAGCACCGGCCGGATCGCGACCGTGGAGCTCGGCGGCGGCCCCCGGGTCGGCGTCCAGGGGCTCGGCTGCATGGGGATCAGCGAGTTCTACGGCGACACCGACGAGGCGGCCGCCCGGGACACCCTGGAGGCGGCGCTGGAGGCGGGTGTCACCCTCTTCGACACCGCGGACGTCTACGGGCGCGGCGCCAACGAGACGTTCCTCGCGCCCTTCGTCGCCGCGCACCGCGACGAGATCACGCTGGCAACGAAGTTCGCCATCGAGCGGACCGACGACCCGCACTACCGCGGGGTGCGCAACGATCCCGCGTACATCAGGCGGGCCGTCGAGGACAGCCTGCGCCGGCTCGGCACCGACGTCATCGACCTGTACTACATGCACCGCCGAGACCCGCTCGTCCCGCTCGCCGAATCGGTCGGGGCGATGGCCGAACTGGTGCGGCAGGGCAAGGTCAAGCAGCTCGGGCTGAGCGAGGTGACCGGGGCCGAGCTCCGCGAGGCGCACGCCGTGCACCCGATCGCCGCCCTGCAGTCCGAGTGGTCGCTCTTCAGCCGGGACGTGGAGCGCAGCGCCGTGGGGGCCGCAGTCGAGCTCGGAGTGACCCTCGTGCCGTACTCGCCGCTCGGCCGCGGCTTTTTGACCGGGGCGTTCGCCGACGCGGGCAAGGAGCTGGCACAGGGCGACTTCCGCAAGTACCAGCCCCGCTTCAGCGGCGAGAACGCCAAGACGAACGCGGCCCTGCTGGAGCCCGTCCACAAGATCGCGGCGGCGCACGGCGCGACGGCCGCGCAGGTCGCCCTCGCGTGGGTGCAGCAGCGCGCCGAGGTGCACGGACTGACAGTGGTGCCGATTCCCGGAACTCGTAAGCGCAGCCGTCTGCTGGAGAACACCGGGGCGACCCGGCTGACCCTGACCGGGCAGGAGCTGGAGCAGCTGGAGCCCATCGCGGGCCAGGTCGCGGGGGACCGCTACCCGGACATGAGCAACACCTCGGCAGCACGCGAGTAGCCACCGCACAGGGGCGCGGCCGGGGCCCAGCACGCACGTGCCCCGGTCACGCCTCCGCGGACCCCGGCGTCACCAGCCCCGACTCGTACGCGAAGATCACCGCCTGGGCCCGGTCCCGCAGATCGGCCTTGGCGAGTATCCGTGAGACGTGTGTCTTCACCGTCTGCTCCGCGACCACCAGCCGACCGGCTATCTCCTGGTTGGACAGGCCACGGGCCACCAGCTCGAGTACCTCCGTCTCGCGCGGCGTCAGCCCCCGCAGGCGCAGGGCGGGGCCGCTCCGGAAGGCTCCGGACGGCCGCTGGCGTGCGAAGTCAGCGATCAGCCGACGGGTCACGGACGGTGCGAGCAGCGCGTCCCCGGCGGCCACGACACGGACCGCCGAGATCAGGTCGGCCGGGGGCGCGTCCTTCAGCAGGAAGCCCGATGCCCCGACGCGCAGCGCCTCGTACACGTAGTCGTCCACGTCGAAGGTGGTCAGCATCAGCACCTTCGGCCGGTGGGACTCCCCGGCGGACGGGGACAGCAGTTCGCGGGTCGCGGCAAGCCCGTCCATCTCCGGCATCCGGACGTCCATCAGGACCACATCCGGGCACAGGCTGCGGCTGGCCTCGACGCCGCGCAGGCCGTCCGGCGCCTCGCCCACCACATCGATGTCGCTCTGCGCCGACAGCAGCGCCGCGAACCCCGCCCTGACCATGGCCTGGTCGTCAACGATGATCACGCGGATGCTCAAGAGTCCTCCGAGGCCGGGGAATTCGACGCGACCGGACGGCCGGACAGCGGAAGCCGCGCGGCGACACGGAAGCCCCCGTCGGGCAGCGGGCCGGTGTCCAGCGTGCCGCCGGTCAACCGTACGCGTTCACGCATCCCGACCAGCCCGTGCCCCGTTCCGGCCGTCTCCAGCGGTGAACCGGGGCGCTGCGCACGGTCGTTGACGACCAGGACCGTCACATGCCCGTCGGCTGTCGTGACCGAGACCCGGGTGCGCGCCCCCGGCGCGTGCCGGACCGCATTGGCCAGCGCCTCCTGCACGATGCGGTACGCGGACAGGTCGACGGCCGGGGACAGGCCGTCCCCCACCTCCTTCGGCACCTGCGCCCCCATCGAGAGCTCCACGGGAAGCCCCGACCGCACCGTGGCCTCCACCAGCTGCTGTATCCGGTCGATCCCCGGCTGGGGGGCCCGCTCCCCGTCCGTACCGTCGCTGCGCAGCACCGAGAGCAGCCGCCGCATCTCCGTCAGCGACTCGCGCGCACTCGCCGCGATCGCCTCGAACTCCGCGCGCGCCTCCTCGGGCAGCCCGCCGATCCGGTACGGGGCCGAGTCGGCCTGCACCGTGATCACGGACATGTGGTGCGCGACCACGTCGTGGAGCTCGCGGGCTATCCGGGTCCGCTCCTGCAGGAGCGTCCGCCCGGCACGTTCGGCCTCACTGATCGTCTCCTGCTCGGCGAGCCTGCGCTGCGCGTCGCCCCGTTCCCGCAGCGCCGCCGCGACGACCAGCACCACCGCGCCGAGGACGAGCAGCAGCACGGCGCTGCCGTTGCTGCGGTCGGGCGCGATCATGTGCAGCAGCAGGCCCGCCGCGCCCGTCATCAGCCAGACGGCCGCCAGGGTCCTCCGGGGCTCGCGCAGGCCCAGCGCGAACAGTACGAAGAGGTAGCCGATGATCACCGGGGGCGTCCAGGGCCAGATGGTGTCCACCGGGTCCGTGACCGCGGCCGGCAGCGGCCGGACGGCGAACTCCGCGGCCGTGGGCCGCAGCAGGACCAGGGCGCCGACGACGTCCGCGCCGAAGACGATCCACCAGGCCTGCAGCGGCCGGTGCGCCAGCATCAGCAGCGGTGCGGCCTGAGCGACGGCGAGCGCCCCCGCCGTACCACCCCCCAGGCCGTAGTCCGAGATCAGGACGTTGTACGTGACGGGGACGAACAGGAGGGTGAGGAGGGCGACGGCCACGTACGGCACGAGCCGCTGCCTGCGCTTCGCGGCGTCCGCGAGGAGAGGGACGGGCGGATGGGAGGGGTGGGACAGCGCGTGGGCGAACCCGCGCAGATGACGGCCGGCGGCGCTCAGCAGGCCGTCGGCGGGCTCGGGGTGACCGGAGGAGGAGGACATCGCCCGCTCAGCCTAGGGAGCGTGCCGGTTCGTGGCGTCATACCCCGGTGCTGTTGTGCGACCGGCCTCCCCGTACCGGGGTAGGGGCTCCGCCCGCAGGCCGGGACCGGCCCGCCCCTACAGCTCCGCGAGCAGCTGCGCCTTCTTCGCGCTGTACTCGTCGTCCGTCACGAGACCGGCCTGGTGCAGTTCCCCCAGGTGCCGGATCCGCTCGGCGATGTCCGCCGGATCACGCCGCCCGCCGCCCACCACGGCGGGGGCTGCCGCGACGGGCACCGACTGGGTCCTGCGCACGGATTCCAGCACGGCCGCGGCGAAGGGCAGCGACTCGTGCACCGGCCCGTAGCCGAGGCCGAAGACGACAGCGGCCGGATCCTGGTCCACCGGTATGTGCGGGACGGCCGGATGCGGGGCGCCCTGCGCCGTGTCCGGCCCGAGAGTGTGCACCGGACCGCCCTCGTCCGCGTCACCGCCCGCGCCGCGCGTCACCAGCCGCAGATAGCCCTCGAGCGCCTCCGGCGACCGCCACTGCACGCCGCTGAGATCGGCCACCGGGAAGGTCTGGTCGCCCGCCTTCCACTTGGCGCTGGAGGCGCCCGTCCAGGACCACCGGAAGGAGACCCGGACCCCGTCGAAGCCGGCCCGACCGTCGTACGCCTTGAAGTTCATCGGAGCCTCGGGAGCCGTGACCAGGAAGCGGTCGGCGTGCTTCGCCGCGTCCGGTCCGAGCAGGGCCCGCAGCTCGTCGGCGTAGTACTCGGCGAGCGTTTCGCGTTCGGCGGGCAGCACCAGCCGGTAGGGGTCGCAGCCGTCCTTCAGCTGCCCCGCCGCAGCCTCCAGCAGCGGATCGGCGCCCGGTCTCGGCACCGCGTGCAGGACCACCGTCCCCCGCCTGCCCGGGGTCAGTGTCACCGACGACAGCGCCGCATACGGAATGCGGCGCTCACGCAGACTCTGGAAGAGCCTCGGCGTGCGGATCCCCCGTTCGAAGCGGATGAGCAGGGAGTCGGTATCGAACTCCCAGGTGGCATGAATTCCGGCCAGCACATCACCCATGTGCCTCATCGTATGCGGCACAGGCTCGCACGTCCCCCCTCGGTACAGGCAATCCCCGCAAGGCCTTTCACGGTTCTCTACGCGCGTCAGGCGTCCGGATCACCGGAAATCTCACGGTGGCACGCCTGATCGGTGCTCGCGCAGCTGACCGAGTCGTAGGCCCCGACCCCGATGGCGGCGAAGTTGCTGAGGCTGTCCGTGCCCGGCTCGAAATAGCCGCTGTGCCCGACCGCGCCGTTCGCCGACACGATGCGCGCGCCGAACTCCGGGTCGACCGGGTCGGCACCGTGTCCGAGCCCGCCCACGGCCATGTTCGGCACGTCCTGGATCCAGTCGTCGCCGTCCCGCATCGCCCACACCCTGGCCCCGGTGTCCAGCCCCTCGGCACTGTCCGCACGCATGCCCGGACTGCCGGCGACCGCGATGTCGGACACCCTGGAGGGCAGCTCGCCCGCGGCGACCCCGCACAGCACGGAGCCGTAGCTGTGGCAGAACAGCGAGACGGCCGAGGTGCCGGGCAGCGCCTCCACGAGCGCGTTCAGCCGCACCGCCCCGTCCGCCGCGAGTCCGCCCAGGGCGGCGTCCATGCCGATACCGGCGGGTGCGGTGTAGTCCGCCCACGCGATGACGGCCGTAGGGGTCCCGGGACGGGCCGCGCGCTCGGCGCCGTACAGCTGCTGCGCCATGCCGACCGGTGCGGCGTTCTTCTTGCGGCCGGTGCGTTCCAGGGTCAGCAGGTTCGTATCGACGCCCGGAACGATCACGGAGATCCGCTTCGCCCGGTCGAGGTCGCCGAACACCTCCGCGGCGTGGCCCCTGCCCGACGGGTCGAAGGCGAGGATCTGCCGGTCCCCGGCGAGCATCGACCGGAAGCGGGCAAGCCGGAGCACCGCCTGGTGGCGGCCGTCGGGCGAGAGTCTCGTGTCCTGCGTCCGCTGCTGCTCCACGGTCTCGGCCAGGGCCAGCGCATGCCGGTTGGCGCGGTAGCGAAGGGTGACCGGTGCGCCGTTCAGATTCCCCACCACGAGCGGGTACTTGTCGGCGAGAGCGACCTGCTGGCCCGCGGTGAGCGTGGCGAAGAAGTGAGCCAGCCGGTACGGCGGCGCGTCGGTGTCCGGGAGGGCGTGACCGGCTATCCGGTCACGGGCCCAGGAAGCGAGCGCGATCTCGCGTGGCGCTTCGGAGTGTTGATGACGCACGGCGGTCCACCCGGTGGTCGCCAGCATCACGAACACCACCGCGACGGCGAGCAGAGCGCGCCAGGCGGTGAGCGTGGGGGAGGAGTCGAAGGAAGTCACTGAGCCCCACCCTAGGAGACGCGTACAGGCCCTCGTGATGGGGGTGACGCACATCACCCGGCTGCGAGGAATTCGGCGGCGCGACCTCACCCTCCGTGTGCGCGGAGCCCACGCTCCGGCGCGCCGGGAGCCCGTTCGGGACCCCGAAAGCGTAAGGGGGCCGGGGCATTGTGAGTTGGGACATGCCGCGGTGGTGAGGCGTGCGGCACAGATGTTCGGTACGCCTAAGAGGTGCGCCAGTCTCCGGCAAGTGCTGGTCCGAGCCGGTCCAGGTGCATCTCGGTCAGTGCCCGGAGCGTGTCCACGCTCGCGTCCTGCCGTTGTCCCCACAGCTGTCCGGTCAGCCGCATCACCCCGGAGAACGCGGCGACGGCCACCCGGGGCCGTGGGTCTGTCTCCGGGTCCAGTCCCTCACGCTCCGCAATCAGCAGAGCCACCTGGTGCTCCAGATCGACGCTGCGCCGCATGAGGGCGGCGAGCAGGACAGGGGTCGATTCGATCATCTGGTAGGTGCGCATGTGGAGTTCGACGGTGACGTCGTCCTGGAGGGCGTCGGCGATGCTGTCCCAGGCGTTCAAGGTGGCCCGGCGCATTGCCTCGAAAGGGGCTTCCGCGGCGGGACGTTGACGCAGTTCCGCGAGAAAGTGCGACTCCCCCATCTCCTGGACGGCGAAGGCCACCGCCTCCTTGTTCGCGAAGTAGCGGAAGAAGGTGCGCTGGGAGACCTCGACCGCGTCGACGATCTCGTCGACGGTGGTCCGGTCGTACCCCTGGGTGGTGAAGAGTTCCAGGGCGGCGTGCAGCAGGGCCTCACGGGTGCGCTGTTTCTTGCGTTCGCGCAATCCGACCGGAGCCGCGAATGCGGGGGCCCCGGATGTCTGCCTGCGTGTCACGTAGAGGTCCTCTTTCTGTCACTTTGACCTGATCAGCCTACCTGTGAGCTACGTGACAGTTACTGACTTGTGAATTGGTTTGTCAACTGTCAGCCGCTGACATAATCTCCCCGCATGACTAGTCAGACCACAGTCGAGAAGGCGCCGCGGGAGCCCGAAGACACCCTTGTTCCCGCACCGGCGAAAGGACTGCGCGGCCACCCCTGGCTGACGCTCTTCGCCGTCGCCATCGGCGTGATGATGGTTGCGCTCGACGGCACGATCGTCGCGATCGCCAACCCCGCCATCCAGCAGGACCTCGGCGCCTCGCTCGCCGACGTCCAGTGGATCACCAACGGCTACATGCTCGCACTCGCGGTCTCCCTGATCACCGCGGGCAAGCTCGGTGACCGCTTCGGCCATCGCCAGACCTTCCTGATAGGCATCGCCGGATTCGCCGCCGCCTCGGCGGCCATCGGCCTCGCCGACAGCGTGACGGCCGTGATCGTCTTCCGTGTGCTCCAGGGCCTCTTCGGCGCCCTGCTGATGCCCGCGGCGCTCGGCCTGCTGCGCGCCACCTTCCCCGCCGAGAAGCTGAACATGGCGATCGGCATCTGGGGCATGGTGATCGGCGCCTCGACCGCGGGCGGTCCCATCCTCGGCGGTGTGCTCGTGGAGCACGTCAGCTGGCAGTCCGTCTTCTTCATCAATGTGCCGGTCGGCGTGCTCGCGCTGGTCTTCGGTCTGGTGATCCTCAAGGACCACCGCGCCGAGAATGCGGCCAAGTCCTTCGACATCGGCGGCATCGTGCTGCTGTCGCAGGCGATGTTCTGCCTGATCTGGTCGCTCATCAAGGGTTCCGAATGGGGCTGGGGCGACGCCAAGACGCTCGGCTTCCTCGGCGCCGCCGTGGTCCTGTTCTTCGTGTTCGCGCTCTCCCAGAAGAACGTCCGCGAGCCGCTCATCCCGCTGGCCATGTTCCGCTCCGTGCCGCTCTCGGCCGGTGTCGTCCTGATGGTGCTGATGGCCTTCGCCTTCATGGGCGGGCTGTTCTTCGTCACCTTCTACCTGCAGAACGTCCACGGCATGAGCCCGGTCGACAGCGGTCTGCACCTGCTGCCGCTGACCGGAATGATGATCGTCGGCTCGCCGCTCGCCGGCGCGGCCATCACCCGTTTCGGCCCGCGCGTGCCGCTCGTCGGCGGCATGGTGTCCGTCGCGATCGCCATGTTCGGCATGTCGCAGCTGACGATCGGCACCGGCACCCTGACCATGTCGCTCTGGTTCGCACTGCTCGGCTTCGGCCTCGCACCCGTCATGGTCGGCGCCACCGAGGTCATCGTGGGCAACGCCCCGCTGGAGCTCTCCGGTGTCGCGGGCGGACTGCAGCAGGCCGCGATGCAGGTCGGCGGCAGCCTCGGTACGGCAGTCCTGGGCGCCGTCATGGCCTCCCAGGTCGACGCGAAGCTCGGTGACAACTGGAAGGCCGCCGAACTCCCGCCGGTGAATGCCGCCCAGCTGGAGCAGGCGTCCTCGGCCATCAAGGTCGGTATGCCGCCCGTGGCACCCGGCACCCCGCCGGAGACCGCCGCGAAGATCGCGGGCGTCGCCCATGACACGTTCGTGTCGGGCATGAGCTCCGCGTTCATGGTCGCCGGCATCGTCGCCGTGGTCGCCGCACTGGTCGCCATGCTCACCAAGCGCGGTGCGAATGCCGACGCGTCCGCGGGAGCCGGCCACATCTGATCCCGCACAGCCCCGGCGCACTCGCTGCGCCGAGGCGTCAACACAGCGCACCCGACAGCCCCGCCGGACTCCTCCGGCGGGGCTGTCGCCTATCAGGGTGGTCCAGGGCCCCACCCCTTCCCGGCGCGCTGCCCCGCAGGTCAGAGTGCGGACACCGGGCCACTTCGGCTCGCTCGACCACGGGGGTTGATCCACCATGCGTACGACCGTTCTCGCCGCCACCCTGGCGGCCACCGCACTCGTCCCGGCCACGGCTCTGGCCGGCACAGCACCCGCCGCCCACCACGGGCCCGATACCCAGGGGCGCTCACGGAGCGCCCCGCAGGCCGCACCGGTGGGGCTCGCACCGTGCGGGGCCGGGCAGCTCTGCCTCTGGGCGAAACCCGACTTCACCGTCCCCAGGCAGACCCATGAACTGTCCACGGTCGACATCGAGAGCTGCGTCCCCCTGCCGGCGGGCGGCCACGCCCAGGCCCTCGTCAACCGCACCGGGCGCCCCGTCACCACCTACCAGTCGGCCGAGTGCGAGGAGACCGGCGAGTTCGAGACCTACCCAGGCGGTGGCACCTGGGTGCCCCGCTCCCCGTACACGGTGAGGGCCTTCAAGATCTGGGAGAACTGAACGCGGAAGGGCGGCGGGACCGTGAGTCCCGCCGCCCTTCACACCATGCTCCGCGCCGTTACGCGTCGCCGCCGGCGGGACCCGGGTCGGCCGCCGCCACATCCAGGAGCGCGTACCGGTCGACCGCCGTCTTCAGCGCCGAACGGTCGATCCTGCCCTCCTTCGCCAGCTCCGTGAGCACCGCGAGCACGATCGACTGCGCGTCGATGTGGAAGAAGCGGCGAGCCGCCCCACGGGTGTCGGCGAAGCCGAAGCCGTCGGCGCCCAGCGACTGGTACGCACCGGGCACCCAGCGCGAGATCTGGTCGGGCACCGAACGCATCCAGTCCGAGACCGCCACGAACGGGCCCTCGGAGCCGGAGAGCTTCTGCGTCACGTACGGGACGCGCTGCTCCTCCTCGGGGTGGAGCAGGTTGTACCGCTCCACGTCCACGGCCTCGCGGCGCAGCTCGTTCCAGGAGGTCGCCGACCAGACGTCCGCCTTCACGTTCCACTCGTCGGCGAGGATCTGCTGCGCCTCGACCGCCCACGGGACCGCCACACCGGACGCCATGATCTGGGCCGGGATCTGGCCCTTCTCGCCGCTCCTGTAGCGGTACACGCCCTTGAGGATGCCGTCGACGTCCACATCGGCGGGCTCGGCCGGATGCTGGATCGGCTCGTTGTACACCGTGAGGTAGTAGAAGACGTCCTCGTTCTCCTCGGGGGTGCCGCCGTACATCCTGCGCAGACCGTCCTGGACGATGTGCGCGATCTCGTACCCGAACGCCGGGTCGTACGCGACACAGCCCGGGTTCGTCGAGGCGAGCAGCTGCGAGTGTCCGTCCGCGTGCTGCAGACCCTCACCGGTCAGCGTCGTCCGGCCGGCGGTCGCGCCCAGCACGAAGCCGCGCGCGAGCTGGTCGGCCATCTGCCAGAACTGGTCGCCGGTCCGCTGGAAGCCGAACATCGAGTAGAAGACGTACACCGGGATCAGCGGCTCGCCGTGCGTGGCGTACGCGGAACCGGCGGCGATCAGCGAGGCCGTGCAGCCCGCCTCGGAGATGCCGTCGTGCAGCATCTGGCCGGTCGGCGACTCCTTGTAGGCGAGGAGGAGGTCACGGTCCACCGCCTCGTACTGCTGCCCGAGCGGGTTGTAGATCTTCGCACTCGGGAAGAAGGCGTCCATGCCGAAGGTGCGGTACTCGTCGGGCGCGATCAGCACGAAACGCTTGCCGATCTCCTTGTCCCGCATGAGGTCCTTCAGGACGCGGACGAACGCCATGGTGGTGGCGATCGACTGCTGGCCCGAACCCTTCTTCGCAGTCGCGTAGGCCTTGTCGTCCGGCAGCGGGAGCGGCTTGGCACGCACCACACGGGTCGGGACGTAGCCGCCCAGGCCCTGGCGGCGGTCGTGCATGTACTGGATCTCTTCCGAGTCGCGGCCCGGGTGGTAGTAGGGCGGGTAGCCCTCGTCCAGCTGCTTGTCCGTGATCGGGATGTGCAGCCGGTCGCGGAAGCGCTTGAGGTCCTCGACCGTGAGCTTCTTCATCTGGTGGGTCGCGTTGCGGCCCTCGAAGTTCGGTCCGAGCGTCCAGCCCTTGACCGTCTGCGCCAGGATCACCGTCGGCTGGCCCTTGTGGGCCTTGGCAGCCGCGTACGCCGCGTAGACCTTCCGGTGGTCGTGGCCGCCGCGCCCCAGGTGCAGGATCTGGTGGTCGGACATGTCCTTGACCATGTCGCGCAGCCGCGGGTCGTCACCGAAGAAGTGGTCGCGGATGTACGCGCCCGTCTCGGTGGCGTACGTCTGGAACTGGCCGTCCGGCGTGGTGTTCAGCTTGTTGACCAGGATGCCCGTGCGGTCCTGCGCGAGCAGCGGGTCCCAGGTGCGGTCCCAGACCAGCTTGATGACGTTCCAGCCGGCACCGCGGAACTGCGACTCCAGCTCCTGGATGATCTTCCCGTTGCCGCGCACCGGGCCGTCGAGGCGCTGCAGGTTGCAGTTGACCACGAAGGTGAGGTTGTCCAGACCCTCGCGGGCGGCGATGGAGAGCTGGCCGAGCGACTCGGGCTCGTCCATCTCGCCGTCACCGAGATAGGCCCACACATGCGACTTGGAGGTGTCGGCGATGCCGCGCGCCTCCATGTAGCGGTTCATCCGGGCCTGGTAGATCGCGCCGAGCGGGCCGAGGCCCATCGAGACGGTCGGGAACTCCCAGAAGTCCGGCATCAGCCGCGGGTGCGGGTAGCTGGACAGCCCGTGCGGCGCCTTCGACTTCTCCTGGCGGAACGCGTCGAGCTGCGTCTCGCTCAGCCGGTCGAGCAGGAAGGCGCGGGCGTAGATGCCGGGGGAGGCGTGCCCCTGGAAGAAGATCTGGTCGCCGCCGTCGCCCTGGTCCTTGCCGCGGAAGAAGTGGTTGAAGCCCACGTCGTAGAGCGAGGCGGAGGAGGCGAAGGTGGCGATGTGGCCGCCGACGCCGATCCCCGGGCGCTGGGCGCGGGAGACCATCACCGCGGCGTTCCACCGGGTCGCGTTGAGTACCTTGCGCTCGATCTCCTCGTCGCCGGGGAAGAACGGCTCGTCCTTCGTGGCGATCGTGTTCACGTAGTCCGTGCTGCGCATCTCCGGCACGGCGACGCGCTTCTCCCGCGCGCGCTCGATGAGCCGGAGCATCAGGTAGCGGGCCCGCTCACGGCCTCGCTCGTCGACGGCGGCGTCGAGGGAGTCGAGCCATTCCTGGGTCTCTTCTGGATCGAAGTCCGGGACCTGGCTCGGAAGGCCGCCAATGATGATCGGATTGCGATCGGATCCGGAAGCCACGCTGTTCCTTCGCTGTTCGGTGGTGCTCTTCGGGGCCTGGTTGCGGGGGAACGTACCCCCGGGGCGTCTGCTGTACGCCGACTCCATCGTGTACCGCGAGGGCGTAAACGTCATCTCTACTGTGGGGTAACACAGGGTTCCCGGACGCCGGGTCCGGGCACGAGTATCGGCGGCACGAGGGCGCTCCGGCCCAAACCGCAACCATACGCCCAACCCGGCCATGTGTTCCCAAAGGCTGTTCGACTCCGAATGGCGGACCGAAACGGCATAAGCTGAGTAAGGACGTAAAGGGTCCGGACACCATCGCCGGCCCCGCAGGAGACATGCCGGAAGTTGCGGCGACGTGGCAGGGAACGTCACCGTTTAGGCGGTCTCGGACGCCGGGTACTTGCGCGATTCGCCGAGCCCGTGTGGACTACGGCCAATGCCCCGCGCACGCGCGTGGCTGAAGCATTTTCCGAAACATGATCAGGAGGCAACCCGTGAGCGCGACCGCGGACCACGCGGAGGAACGGACCAACACGGCCGCAAGGCTTGGGTTCGAGCCCGGACAGGTGGTCCAGGAGATCGGCTACGACGACGACGTCGAGCAGGAGCTCCGTGAGGGCATTGAGGCCACAATCGGCCAGGAACTTGTCGACGAGGACTACGACGACGTCGCTGACGTCGTCCTGCTCTGGTTCCGCGACGAGGACGGCGACCTTACGGACGCGCTGGTGGATGCCATTGGTCTGATCGAGGACGGTGGGGCGGTCTGGCTGCTGACGCCCAAGACCGGCCGCGACGGATACGTCGAACCGAGCGACATCAACGAGGCTGCCCAGACAGCTGGTCTCGCCCAGACCAAGAGCATCAGCGCGGGCAAGGACTGGACGGGCAGCCGTCTGGTGACCCCCAAGGGGGCCAAGGCCAAGCAGCGCTGAGCGTTCTTTCCATCATCGAGGCCCCCGACGGCACTGCGCCGCCGGGGGCCTTCGTACGCGCCCGTCCTGGCCTGCTCGGGTCCGGCGGGGAGCCCTGCGTAGGGTGTGAATCACCCGGACGGACCAGTCCGGGCAGTGGTGACGTTGCGAAGGGATGCGTTTCATGGCGATCGAGATCGACACGCCTGCTCCGGATTTCGAACTGAAGGACAACCACGGGCGGACGGTGAAGCTCTCCGACTTCCGCGGTGAGAAGAACGTGGTCCTCCTCTTCTATCCGTTCGCGTTCACCGGCGTCTGCACGGGCGAGCTCTGCGCGCTCCGCGACGAACTGCCGAATTTCGAGAACGACGACGTGCAGCTGCTCGCCGTCTCGAACGACTCGATCCACACCCTGCGTGTCTTCGCCGAGCAGGAGGGTCTGGAGTACCCGCTGCTCTCCGACTTCTGGCCGCACGGCGCGACCTCCCGGGCGTACGGCGTCTTCGACGAGGAGAAGGGCTGCGCGGTGCGCGGCACCTTCATCATCGACAAGGAGGGCGTGGTCCGCTGGACCGTCGTCAACGGCCTGCCCGACGCGCGTGACCTGAACGACTACATCAAGGCGCTGGACTCGCTCTGATCCCGGATCTCCTGGGGGCGCCCGGCCAAAAGCCTGTTTTGGCCGGGAACCGGTCACTAGGATCCAATCGTTGATCCGATGCCAACGCACGACGGGGGCGCTGGTGTCTGCCGGCCCTCTCAACACTTTTGGAGGACTCGTGGGAGTCAGCCTCAGCAAGGGCGGCAACGTCTCGCTGACCAAGGCCGCGCCGAACCTGACCGCGGTCATCGTCGGTCTGGGCTGGGATGCCCGTACCACCACCGGTGGTGACTTCGACCTCGACGCCAGCGCTCTGCTGACGAACACCGAGGGCAAGGTCGGCAACGACGGAAATTTCGTCTTCTTCAACAACCTCAAGAGCCCCGACGGCTCGGTCGAGCACACCGGTGACAACCTCACCGGTGAGGGCGAGGGCGACGACGAGGTCATCAAGGTGAACCTCGCCGGTGTCCCGGCCGACGTCGACAAGATCGTCTTCCCGGTCTCCATCTACGAGGCCGAGAGCCGCCAGCAGAGCTTCGGCCAGGTGCGCAACGCGTACATCCGCGTGGTCAACCAGGCGGACAACAGCGAGCTCGCGCGCTACGACCTGAGCGAGGACGCGTCGACGGAGACCGCCATGGTCTTCGGCGAGCTCTACCGCAACGGCGCGGAGTGGAAGTTCCGTGCCATCGGCCAGGGGTATGCCTCGGGTCTGCGCGGTATCGCGCAGGACTTCGGCGTCAACGTCTGAGCCGACTCAGCTCCACCACGTCCGGCGCCGCACGATGTGCGGCGCCGGACGCAGCTCGGCAGAGCGCCGCGCCCCTCCCACGGGCGCCGTGCGTTCGAAAGACCGTCCATCGACTCGGGGAGGACACAGCATGGGCGTCACGCTTGCCAAGGGAGGCAATGTCTCCCTCTCCAAGGCCGCACCCAATCTCACCCAGGTGCTGATCGGGCTCGGCTGGGACGCACGATCCACGACCGGAGCCGACTTCGACCTCGACGCCAGCGCGCTGCTGTGCCAGTCGGGCCGGGTGCTCGGTGACGAGTGGTTCGTGTTCTACAACAATCTCACCAGCCCCGACGGCTCCGTCGAGCACACCGGCGACAACCTCACGGGTGAGGGCGAGGGCGACGACGAGTCGGTCATCGTGAACCTCACCCAGGTTCCCGCCCACTGCGACAAGATTCTTTTCCCGGTCTCGATTCATGAGGCCGACAATCGCGGTCAGACGTTCGGGCAGGTCAGCAATGCCTTCATCCGCGTGGTCAACCAGGCGGACGGCCAGGAGCTGGCGCGCTACGACCTCAGTGAGGACGCCTCCACCGAGACGGCGATGATCTTCGGTGAGCTCTACCGATACGGCGGGGAGTGGAAATTCCGTGCAGTGGGGCAGGGGTACGCGTCGGGGCTGCGGGGCATCGCTCTAGACTTCGGGGTCAACGTTTCGTAAAGCCGCGCACGGCGCGGGGGAGCCCCGTACTCAGTCGGGGGAGACCCGTACAACATGATGGGGTAGCCAGTGGTCCTGAAAACCTTCGGCTGGTCGTTCGCGGTCACCGCGCTCGGCCTGGTCGCAGCGGTGATCTACGGGGGGTGGCAGGCCTTCGGAATCGTCGCGATCCTGTCCGTTCTCGAGATCTCGCTGTCCTTCGACAACGCGGTGATCAACGCCGGAATCCTGAAGAAGATGAGTGCCTTCTGGCAGAAGATCTTCCTCACCGTCGGTGTGCTCATCGCGGTCTTCGGTATGCGGCTGGTCTTCCCCGTCGTGATCGTTGCCATCAGCGCAAACCTCGGGCCCATCGAGGCCATTGATCTTTCCTTCAATGACCCCGACCGCTACAAGGAACTGGTGACGGACGCGCATCCGTCCATCGCCGCCTTCGGTGGTATGTTCCTGCTGATGATCTTCCTCGACTTCATTTTCGAGGACCGGGACATCCAGTGGCTGCGCTGGATCGAGCGTCCGCTCGCCAAGCTCGGCAAGGTCGACATGCTGTCGGTCTGTGTCGCGCTGATCATCCTGATGATCTCCGCCATGACGTTCGCGACCCACGCGCACCAGCACGGTGGCGGGCACGCGGACAAGGCGGAGACCGTGATGCTCTCCGGCATCGCCGGTCTGATCACCTACCTCGTCGTCGGCGGTCTCTCCGGATTCTTCGAGAACAAGCTCGAGGAGGAGGAGGAGCGCGAGCACGAGGCCGAGGAAGAGGCCAGGAAGGCCGGCAAGCCGGTCTCCGCGGTCGTCCTCGCGGGCAAGGCCGCGTTCTTCATGTTCCTCTACCTCGAGGTGCTCGACGCGTCCTTCTCGTTCGACGGTGTCATCGGCGCCTTCGCCATCACCAACGAGATCGTGCTGATGGCCCTCGGCCTCGGTATCGGTGCCATGTACGTCCGTTCGCTCACCGTGTACCTGGTCCGCCAGGGCACGCTGGACGACTACGTCTACCTGGAGCACGGCGCGCACTACGCGATCGGCGCGCTGTCCATCATCCTGCTCGTCACCATCCAGTACCAGATCAACGAGCTCATCACCGGGCTCGTCGGTGTCGTGCTGATCGGCTGGTCCTTCTGGTCCTCGGTGCGGCGCAACAAGGCGCTCGAGGCAGCCGGCGGCGACGGCGGCGGCTCCGATTCCAAGGCGGAAGTCTCCTCCGGGGTGTGACCCGGTAGGGATTGAGGAACGCTCTCTCTGCGGGGCGGCCCACAGCGGCGGGTCTCCGGGAACACCCGGACCCGGCCCGGTGGCCGCCCCGCAGTGACGTTCGGGGCGTGTGCGGGGTCGGGCTCTACCGATACACATGTGGGGGTTGGGATGGCCTTCTGGGACAGCCTGTGGCCGGGGCGGGAAAACCAGTTCGAGTCGGGCAATGCCGCGACGAACTCGATCGTGCTGTCCAGGCGGCACGCCACGGTCTCGCTGAACAAGCAGGGCGCCCTGTCGGGGAATCTGCGCGTCAACCTCTCCTGGCGGATGCGCACCTCGGACATCGAGGGCAGGTCGCGGCAGAGCGGCAGACTGCTCCGCCCGCTGAAGCTCTTCACCCCCGATGTGGTCCAGGCGCACACCCAGGGTGTCGTCAACGTCGACCTGGACCTGGGCTGCATGTACGAGCTGATGGACGGCACCAAGGGTGTGGTGCAGCCGCTGGGCAATCTGATCGGCGATCTGAACGCCCCGCCGTACATCCGGCTCAGCGGCGACGACCGCTTCGGCGCACCGTCGGGCGAGACGGTCTACGTGAACCTCGACAAGCGGGACGAGATCAAACGGCTGCTGTTCTTCGTGTACATCTACGACCAGACCCCGGCCTTCGACCGCACGCACGCCAAGGTGACGCTCTATCCGGGCAACGGCCCGCGGATCGAGATCGAGCTGGACGAACGGGCACCGCAGGCCCGCTCCTGCGCCGTCTTCACGGTGGAGAACGTCAAGGGCGAGCTGATCGTGCGCCGCGAGGTGAAATTCGTATACGGCTTCCAGTCGGAGCTGGACCGGCTGTACGGCTTCGGCATGCAGTGGGGACGCGGCTACAAGACGCGGGCCTGAGTGAGCACCGTGAAGGGCGACCGCGCCGCCGGCTCAGGGCCGGATGAACTGCGGGCCCTGCGGGGGAAGCACGAACGCCGGATCGGGAGCGTGCGCCGCCGCGGCCGCGGGCTGCGGGTAACCGTAGGCGGGCGGTGCGGAGGCGGGCTGCGGGTAGCCGTAGGCAGGCGCGGAGGTCGGCTGCGGGTAGCCGTAGGCCGGCTGGGGCTGCGCAGCGGGCTGCGGGTAGCCGTACGCGGGCTGCTGGTGCTGGACCGTGGCCTGCGAGTCGGGGGCGGACACGGCCGCCGAGGGCGCGGACGTGGTGGTTTCGGGTACGGGCGGGGTCGGGTCCGGCTCCGCGGCCGCCTCTGCCTCGTCGACCGAGATCCCGAAGGCGGTGGCCAGTCCGACCAGGCCCGTCGGGTATCCCTGGCCCACCGCGCGGAACTTCCAGCCGTCGCCGCGCCGGTAGAGCTCGCCGCAGATGATGGCGGTCTCCTCGCCGGTCTCCGCGCGCACATCGAAGACGGCGAGAGGATCGCCGTCCGCGGACGCGGAGTCGTACAGCGATATCCGCAGGTCACGCACCTGTTCGAAGGCCGCTTCGTCGCAGGACGCCGCGATGACCACCTGGTCCACGGACGGGTCGAGCGCGGAGAGGTCCGCCTCGATGGTGTCCGTCAGTCCGCCGGCGGCACTGCGCTTGGGCAGCCGTCGCACCAGGCCCGAGGGATGCCGGGGCTGGTTGTAGAAGACGAAGTCCTCGTCCGAACGCACACGGCCCGAGGCACCGAGCAGCAGCGCGGAGGCGTCCACGTCCGGGACGCCGGCGCCCGGGGTCCAGCGCAGCACAGCCCGTACGGCCATGGCGTCGAGAGGGACGTTCGAGCCCTTCAGCATCGCGTGCGTCATGCCGGTCATCCTGCCTGCTCGTGGGCCTCCCGGACAACGCGGGGGTCCGAACACGCGGGAGGGAGGTGTCGGCAGGCGGAGCAGGGACGCTCCGCGAAGAGTGTGAGAAATGGCCGGGTTACCCGAAGTTCATACTCTTGGGGAACTGTCGACACCTCTCCGTACGTACTATTACCGGCCATACGTTGTCCGGCCTGTCAGGCAGTACGGGGGAATCACATGCGTCATTTCGGGCACATCTCGCCCACTGCCCGAGAGGGCCTGTTCTTCCGGGAGCCGTGCGAATTCAATGCACGCTCCTCCGCCCGCATGCTGTCGGTGGCCCTCGGCGCCACCCTCTACAGCCCGGCGACCCGGCCGCAGCTGGCCGAGGACGTGATCAAGCAGGCCAGGCGCGGTGTCGTCTCGATGGTGCTCTGCCTGGAGGATTCGATCGACGACGCCGAAGTCGTCGGCGCCGAGGCGAACCTGGTCAGACAGTTCGCCGATCTTGATGCGCGGGGTGTCGAACTGCCGCTGCTCTTCATCAGGGTCCGCGAGCCGGAACAGATTTCCGACCTCGTGGAGCGCCTCGGCACCTCGGTCCGATTGTTGTCCGGATTTGTACTTCCCAAATTCACGGAGGAGCGGGGAGAGCTGTTCCTGGAGGCTCTCACCGCGGCAGAAGCCGCCGGCGGGTGCCGGCTGTTCGCGATGCCGGTCCTCGAATCGCCCGAGCTGCTGCACCTGGAGACCAGGGGCGACACCCTCCGCGGAATCGCCCGCACCGTCGACAAGTACCGGGACCGGGTCCTCGCGCTGCGCCTCGGCGTCACCGACTTCTGCTCCGCGTACGGTCTGCGCCGGGCCCCCGACATGACGGCGTACGACGTCCAGATCGTCGGCGCGGTCATCGGTGACGTCGTCAACGTGCTGGGCCGGGCCGACGGCACCGGCTTCACCATCACCGGGCCGGTGTGGGAGTACTTCCGCCTCCAGGAGCGCATGTTCAAACCGCAGCTGCGCCGCAGCCCCTTCATGGGGCGCGCCGAGGAGCTGCGCACCGCCCTCATCGAGCACGACCTCGACGGACTGCTGCGCGAGATCGAGCTCGACCGGGCCAACGGGCTGCTCGGCAAGACCTGCATCCACCCGTCCCACGTCCTGCCGGTGCACGCACTGTCGGTCGTGAGCCACGAGGAGTTCAGTGACGCGCAGGACATCCTGCGGCCGGAGCGAGGCGGCGGCGGGGTGCTGCGCTCGGCGTATACGAACAAGATGAACGAAGTGAAACCCCACCGCGCCTGGGCCGAGCGGACCCTTCAGCGGGCCGAGGTCTTCGGAGTGGCCAAGGAGGACGTCGGCTTCGTCGAACTCCTGGCCGCGGGTCTGGCGGACTGAGTGGCCATGGGCGAGCACGTAACGGGAGAAGAGGCAGTGGACGTGAAGTGGTCGGGTGACTGGGTCGCCGAGCGGCTCGGGGTCGAACTCGTCGGTGACGGGGAGCTCCGGGAGCTGCTGGGCCTCGCCCTGCGCCGCAACCCGAAGCGGGCCCACCTGCTCGTGTCGAACGTGCTGGGCAAGCATGTGCCGCAGCGGCCGTCGCTCGTGTACGGGGCGGGGTTCGAGCTCGGTGAACGGGTGCGGGACCTGCTGGGCGAGGCCGAGGCCCGGCGGGCCGTCGTCCTCGGGTACGCGGAAACGGCGACCGGCCTCGGCCACGCCGTCGCGGACGGGCTCGGGGTGGCCACGTACCTCCATTCGACCCGCCGCCCCGTCGCGGGCGTCGCACCGGCGGGTGGCTTCGAGGAGGCGCACTCGCACGCGACGTCCCATCTGCTGCTCCCCGAGGACCCGGACCTGCTGACGGGCGCGGCGACCGAGGACTCCCCGAGCACACCGCTGGTCCTGGTCGACGACGAGTTCTCCACCGGCAACACCGTGCTCAACACCATCCGCGACCTCCACGTGCGCTACCCCCGGGAGCGGTACGTCGTCGTCGCCCTCGTGGACATGCGGTCCGAGGCCGACCAGGGGCGGCTCGCCGAGTTCGCCGAGGAGATCGGCGCCCGCGTCGACCTGGTCGCCCGCGCCCGCGGCACCGTACGGCTGCCCGAAGGCGTCCTGGAGAAGGGCCGCGCACTCGTCGCCGCCCACGAGAAGGACTCCTCGGGCGGGGCGGCCGCCCCGGGCGGTGCCCGCCCCGCCCCCGTACGGGTCGGGCTGGGCTGGCCGGCCGGGCTCCCCGACGGCGGACGCCACGGCTTCACCCCCGTGCACCGCGCAGCGCTTGAGGCCGCCCTGCCGGACATGGCCGCCCGGATCGCCGACGCGCTGGGCGACGCCCGCAGAGTGCTCGTCCTCGGCTTCGAGGAGCTGATGTACGCGCCGCTGCGGCTGGGCACCGCCCTGGAGGAAGCCACCACCGCCGACGTGCGGTACTCCACCACCACCCGCTCGCCCGTCCTCGCCGTCGACGACCCCGGCTACGCGATTCGCACCCGCCTGGTCTTCCCGGCCCACGACGACCCCGCGGACGGTCCCGGCGACCGGTACGCGTACAACGTCGCGGGAGCCGGCTTCGACGCCGTCGTCGTCGTGGTCGACTCCACCGCCGACACCGCCGCGCTGCACGCCCCCGACGGGCTGCTCGCCCGGCTCGCCGCGCACACGGACCAGGTCCTGCTCGCGGTCGTCCCCTCGTACGCCCCGTCGCCCGCTCTCCCGTCCGCCCTCGAAAGGCAGGAAGCCTCCATGCTGCCCGAACCCCTCCGGGGCCCCGCCTTCTCCTCCTACGCGGCGGACGACGTCGGCTGGCTGCTCCAGGACCTCTCGGACACCGTGCTGGAGGCACCCACGGAGGAACGCGAGGAGGCGATACAGAGCGGTGGCGCGCACTACGCCGAATCGCTGCCCGTCGAGTACCAGCCCACCCCGCAGTACCAGGAGCTGTTCAAGGCCGCCCTGGACACCTCGGCCGCCCGTATCGCCCGGGCCGTCGGAACGGTCACCGAGACGGTGCTCGCCGAACGCGGCCCCCGCCCCGTGCTGGTCTCGCTCGCCCGCGCCGGCACCCCCGTCGGGGTCCTCATGCGCCGCTGGGCCCAGCACCGGCACGGACTCGACCTGCCGCACTACGCCGTCTCCATCGTCCGGGGCCGGGGCATCGACGCCAACGCCCTGCGCTGGCTGGCCGCCCATCACGACCCGGCGGACGTCGTCTTCGTCGACGGCTGGACGGGCAAGGGCGCCATCACCCGCGAACTGGCCGCCGCACTCGAGGAGTTCGACGGCTTCAACCCGGAGATCGCGGTACTGGCCGACCCGGGCGGCTGCGTCGGCACGTACGGAACACGCGAGGACTTCCTCATCCCGTCCGCCTGCCTCAACTCCACGGTCTCCGGACTGATCTCCCGTACGGTCCTGCGTTCCGACCTCGTCGGCCCCGACGACTTCCACGGAGCGAAGTTCTACCGGGAACTCGCGGACTCCGATGTGTCCGGCTTCTTCCTCGACACGGTCGCCGCCCGCTTCGACGAGGTCGCCGAAGCCGTGGACGCCGACGCCAAGGAAATGCTTGCCGCGGACCGCGCCCCCACCTGGGAGGGCTGGGCCGCCGTCGAACGGATCAGCGAGGAGTACGGCATCCACGACGTGAACCTCGTCAAGCCCGGCGTCGGCGAGACGACCCGGGTGCTGCTGCGCCGCGTGCCGTGGAAGATCCTCGCCAAGCGTGGCGCCGGCAGCGACCTCGACCACGTACGGCTGCTCGCCGAACAGCGCGGCGTCCCCGTCGAGGAGGTCGGCGAACTCCCGTACACCTGCGTCGGACTGATCCACCCGAAGTACACCCGGGGCGCGACGGGCGCGGACGGCAAGGCGGTGGCGGGACAGTGAGCGCGCCCGTGACGCTGGTGGCCAGCGACCTCGACCGCACCCTCATCTACTCGGCGGCCGCCCTCCAGCTGTCCATGCCGGACGCGGAGGCCCCACGGCTGCTCTGCGTCGAGGTCTACGGACACAAACCGCTCTCCTACATGACGGAGAAGGCTGCCGCGCTGCTCGACGAACTGGCCCGCAGCACGGTCTTCGTACCGACCACCACCCGGACGCGCGAGCAGTACGGGCGCATCCACCTTCCCGGCCCCGCGCCCCGGTACGCCATATGCGCCAACGGTGGACACATCCTGGTCGACGGAGTCTCCGACCCGGACTGGCAGGCGCAGGTCGCCCGCCGGCTCGCCGACGAATGCGCCACGCTCGCCGAGGTCCGCGCCCACCTGATCGCCACGGCCGATCCCGCCTGGCTGCTCAAGGAACGGGTCGCCGAGGACGTCTTCGCGTATCTCGTGGTCGAACGCTCGCTCCTCCCCGACGGCTGGGTGAAGGAGCTGGCGGCCTGGGCGGACCCCCGTGGCTGGACGGTCTCCCTCCAGGGGCGGAAGATCTACGCCGTCCCCAAGCCGCTCACCAAGAGCGCCGCGATGAACGAGGTCGCCGCCCGCTGCGGCGCCACGACGACGCTCGCAGCCGGTGACTCACTCCTCGACGCGGACCTGCTGCTCGCCGCCGACCACGCCTGGCGCCCGGGGCACGGCGAACTCGCGGACAGCGGCTGGAGGGCACCGAACGTCCAGGTGCTGCGGGAGCGGGGCGTTGCGGCGGGGGAGCAGATCCTGATCCAGTTGCTGCGCGCGTCGGCGCGACGGGAGGGCCGCTGAGCGGCCGGCCGGCCGCCGACGGATCACGCTTTTGCGGCGACCCCGCTGGAATTACCCTGCTTGCGGGGACCCCGCCGGGATCACCCTGTTTGCGGGGCTGGATCACCTTTCGCCGGGGCCCCGCTGGGGTCACCCTTTACGGGGCCCGCTGGCGGCACCCCTTTACGGGGCCCGCTGGGGTCACCCGCAGCAGCCGCCCCCGCAGCAGCCACCGCCACCGCCGGACGGCGCGGGAGCGGAGGCCGCCGCACCCGCGGACGATCCGCCGACAGCCACGGTGGAGAGCAGCTTCACGGTGTCCTCGTGCCCTGCGGGGCAGGAGGCCGGGTCGGAGGACTCCGCCATGGGACGGCTGACTTCGAACGTCTCGCCGCAGGGGCGGCAACGGAACTCGTAACGAGGCATGGCCCCAGATTACGGCCTCTTCTTCGCGACCTCCGGCATCGGGACGCGGCTGCGGCGCTCCTCGAGCATGACCTGCTCCGGATGACGGGACCGCCAGTACGGATTGTCGTGCGGCAGACCGCCGCTGACCCTCCCGTACATGCCGAACATCATCAGCAGCAACCCGATCACGAAGCTGAACAGCACGTTCTGCATCTCGAAGGCGAGGAAGTTGAGGCCCGTGTCCAGCAGGGCCAGATTCACGAAGCCGCTGAGGATGAAGGCGATGCCCAGGACCATGTTCAGGGTCGAGGCGAAGTTCCCGCCGATCACCATCCCGACGAAGAGCAGCAGCCCCACACAGATGGACAGGACGCTGAGCGCACCGTTGGTGTTCAGGCCCGCCACCGTGTCGCCGCCGGTGTCGAAGAAGCCGATGCGGTCGATCAGTCCCAGGATGCCGAAGGCGAGGAGGAACAGCCCGGCAAGTCCGGCTCCCACCCGGTAGACCTGGCTGAGCCGGTGGTCCACCGGCAGATGCTCGTCGAGCCGGGTGGCCTTGCGGCGCCGGCCCGTCGGGTGCAGGACATGAGTGGCCATGACGGCCTCCTTCGGCCCGTGCGGCCAGAACCGGCCCGTGCGGCCAGAACACACCAGCGTGAACCGCGGCGTATCTCCAGGATCGGCCCACCGGCCGCCATGGACAAATCGGACCGGTGGCGGAGCTCGCCGGGCGGGTACGGACGTACGCGACGGGGCGTCGTCCCAGCCCGGGCGTACGCGACGGGGCGTCGTCCCAGCCCGGACTTACGCGACAGGGTGTCGTCCCAGCCCGGACTACGCGACGTGGACCCGACGGGGGCTCCGGGCGGGTCCACGTCGCGTAGTCCGGGCGGGTTCAGGCGGGTCCGGGCGGGTCCCTAGGCGCCGCTGCCGCGCTCCTCGCGGATCGCGGAGACCACGCGGGCCGTCGTCTGCCGTACGGCCTCGGTCTCGGTCAGGAAGTGCCAGTAGTCGGGGTGACGCCCCTCGAGCCCGGCGACGGCCCGCTCGAGCCGGGCCACGGCATCGTCCAGCGGACGGGCATGGAGCGGATCGGGGGTGTGGCGTCCGGCCATGGCGAGGCGCTGCGCGTCACGGATCGCGAACCGGGTCCGGTCGATCTCCACCTGCGGATCCTTGGCCACGGCGTCCAGACGCTGCAGCCGGTCGCCGGCGGCGGACACCGCTTCGTCGGTCGCGTTGAGCAGGGCCCGGACCGTACTCAGCCGGGCGGTCGCATCGGCCCAGCTCTGCTCGTCGCGAGCCGTAGCGGCCTCCGCCAGCTTCTCCTCCGCCTGCCGGATATTGACCGCGGCCTGGTCGGGAACGGGCTGCAGGTCCTGCCAGCAGGCCGCCGAGAAGCGCCGCCGCAGCTCGCTGAGCACCGGCTCGACCTGCCCGGCGCGCGTCGTCAGCGCCTGCGCCCGCGTACGCAGCGACACGAGCCTGCGGTCGATCTCGGCAGCACGCTCCGGAAGCCGCTCCGCCTCCGCCCGCATCGCTTCGGCATCGCGCAGCACCTGGTCGGCACGCTGAAGCGTCTCGGCCACGCCGTGCCGCCCGGCACCCTGATTCAGCTTGGTCAGTTCCGGAGCCAGAGCCGCCAGCCGTGCGGCGAGATCATCGGCACGCAGACCGGACGCCCGTACGGCGTCGAGCGCGTTGCTTGCGCCGAGGAGCGCCTGCCGGGCCCGCTCCACGGCGGGAGCGAGCCGGGCGAGCTGCGTCTCCGCACTCCCGAGCAGCGATCCGAGTCCGGCGGCGAAGCGGTCGAGCTCGCCCTTCACCCGCACCAGATCGTCCTTGGCCCGCGTCAGCTGGGTCCTGGCACCGGCCGCGGCGGCGGGCTCGAGATCGTCGCGGTCGAGGTCATGCGCGTCGACCGCGGTGATGTACCCGTGGCTGACCTCGTCGATCCGCCTGCCCAGAGCGGCGAAGTCCTCCGCCGCCTTGCGGGCACGGGACGAACTGTCGACCGCGGTGATCGTCTCGATGGAGATCTGCAGATCCCGCTGGGCGGTGTCCAGCTCGTAGAACGCGGCAGCGGCCGCGTCCTTCGCCGCCTGGGCCTCGGCCCTCTGGTTCTCACCACGCCCACCGAACCAGCGCCGTGTGCCCCCGCCCGCGAAGGTTGCCGGCAGTGCGGCGGCGATCAGGGGCACCGGGAGCAGCAACAGCACCAGGACGTCCTTGACGGCGGAACTTCCACTCGCTTTCGCCTGCGGCCGCGCGTGTGTCGCCGTCACATCCCTCTCCCGTGCCGATTCGCCCTGTCCCCGGTACATTCTCCCACCCGGTAAGGACGAACACACGGGTCCGTTAGTTCGCGCTTCGGACGGTGACTTCCCCGTTGTCGCTGCGCGCCTTCACCACATGCGGGCTGCTGTCGCTGCGCGGTACGTCCACGGAGACGTCGCCGTTGTCCGCCTGGGCGGTCACGGCGTACGTCCCGCCGCCCTTCGGGAGGTCGATGGTGATGCCCCCGTTGTCACTGATGGTGTCCACCAGGTCCGGTACCCGGGTGACCCCGAGCCTGATCGACCCGTTGTCCGAACGGGCGACCACCGACGAACCGGAGAAGTCCTCGGCCACGACAGACCCGTTGTTGCTCTGGAGCCGGAGCGGCCCGCTCGAGTCGCGTACGACGACCCCGCCGTTGTCGGAGTCGAGTACGAGCCGGGTGTCGAACCCGGACGCGGTGACCCTGCCGTTGTCCGCGTTCACGCTCAGCGCCACTCCGCGGGGCACCTTGACCCGGTGATGCGAGGCGCAGTCACTGATCATCGCTTCGCACTTCACCCTCAACGTCAGCTTGTCGCCCTCCAGCTTCCAGCTGGCATCCGGACCGTTGCCCAGCACGACCCACCCGTCGACACGTCGGGTCACCTCGACTTCCTTCACATCGGCGGGCACGAGGTCCAGCGAGGAGTTCCCGGCGTCGATGGTGAGGGTCTTCCCACTGAAGGCGAACGACTTGTGCTCGGCGGGCGCGCCTTCCACATCCGTACTGCCGCAGCCGCTGAGGGCCACGACGAGAAGAACGGTTCCACCGGCGGCCGCGACGAGCGTCCCGGTACGTGAGCGGGTGTGGGCGCGAGTACGGGTACGGGTACGGAAAGTCATGGCGATCGGATCCCCCTGAGAGCGCTGCCGGTGTGCCCCCACCGTATGTACGACGCACCGCGCGAACGATCCGGACGGCTACCCTCTCCGGGGTGGGGTTACCCCCCGCATGCCATCCCACCGACTCCCTGCCGGTCCGGCACACAACCGGATTGCCGGGCGGGGGCGTGAGCCATGTAATCTGTTCCCTCATCCACGGGTGCGTAGCTCAGGGGTAGAGCGCTGCTCTTACAAAGCAGATGTCGGCGGTTCGAAACCGTCCGCGCCCACCAGTGTAAATGCCCCCAACCGATCATGGTTGGGGGCATTTGACATCCACTTCTGACGTCAACGGGTGTGGTCACCCACGGGCGGGACCTGCCGCTTCAGCATGCGGTCCAGGTGCGAGGCGTCTCGAATCACGAACTCAAGGGTCTAGCGCGGCATCGCCACCCAGTACGACAAAACCCCGGACAGTTGCCCCGACGACCTCCTGAAGGTCGCCGACTGATTACGACGTCACACAGGCCCCAGCTCCGTGAACGGGAAGGCGGCGGGTCAGGGCAGAGTCCAGAACTGCTGTGTTACGAGGTAGAAGACGACGACCCAGAACACGGTCACCGTGGCGACGATGCCGAGGCCGAAGAGGTTGCTCCTCGCCGCCGGTTCGCCCGGTGCGGGCCGCAGCCACCGCTTGAGCAGTCGGTTGACGTAGTAGGGCATCGTGAAGAAGCTCATGATGAAGCTCGACAGCAGATTGCCCACGAGCAGCCCGAGCCAGAGCGGCCATTTCAGCGGTGACAGGGCGAGCGTCAGCAGTACGACCGTCGGGTACAGGCCGACCCAGACCGCGATGGCGGTCTTGGTTTCCGAGGGTGGCCGCGCTTCCTTGCCGTTCTCCTCGAAGGCGAACCAGCTGCCGAACGAGTTGTCGATGGTGCGCAGTTTGAAGTCGTTGAACTTCTTCCCTTCGGCGAGGACCTCCTGCCGCTTCGCCGACGTCAACCATGCGTCGAGGTGTTCGGCGTTGTCATAGCGGTACAGGGTGGTCCACTCGTCCTGAAGCCCCTCGATCGGGCGGAAGATCTCCGTGCCGCGGAACCCCTCGAACTTGCTCTCCTCCTGGCTCATGCGGCGCTGCCATTCGAGGAAGTCGTCGACCTGGCCCGGGTGGACGCGGTGGGTCACCACGACGGTCACGAGCGGGTCCGTCGGCTGCTTGCCGCCGCTGATCACCTGCTGGGTCGCGGGACCGTCGAAGTACTTCGCGCCGACGTCGAGGAGGCTCTGCCGGGTCGCGCCGTTCATCCACGCCTGCAGATGGGCCACCGAGTCGAACCGGTAGACGATGACCCACTCGGGCTGCAGGTCGGTCGGCGGGGACACCTCGGCGCCGAGGTGTCCGGCGTATTCGGCGGCAGCGGCGTTGACGCCCTCCTGCCACTTCTCGTACTCCCGCTCCATGCCGGGCCGGACCTTCCGGCTGAGGATGACCGTCGCGGCTGCGTCCGCCTTGCGTTCGGTGGTCATCGGCTCGGCCCCGTCCGCGCCGACTGGCTCTCACCCAGCCGGCTGTAGATCCGTTCCGGGGTCAGGGGCAGCTCGCGGTAGCGGACGCCCGTTGCGTCGCGGAGCGCGTTCGCCAGCGCGGGGGCCACCGGGTTGATGCAGCATTCCGCCATCCCCTTCGCCCGCATGGGCCCGACCGAGTCCGACGAGGCCACCAGGAGCAGCTCGGTGCGGGGGAGATCGGCGTAGGTGGGGAGCCGGTAGTTGCGGAGGTTCGGGTTGACCATGGCACCGTCCGCGTCTACCTGGAAGTTCTCGGTGAGCGCGAATCCGATGCCCTGGGCGACGCCGCCGTCCACCTGCCCCCGGACCTGCTCGGGGTTGATGAGCACACCGGCATCGGCCGCGTGGACACTGTGCAGGATGCGTATCTCGCCCGTCATCCGGTGGACGGCGATACGGAAGCCCTGGGTGTTGGAGGTGACGCTGCGGGGGGAGCCGTAGGCCTTGCGGGCGGCGGTGAACCGGATCCCGCGTGCCCGGGCCAGGGCGACGAGCGTGGCCAGCGGGACGCGCTCGTCCCCGCAGACGACGTGCTCGTCGTCCATGGAACACATCACGAGGTGGACGCCGCTGTGCGCGGCGGCGAACTCCAGGATGCGGTCGCGCACCGCGTTGGCCGCCTTGAGCACCGCGTTGCCCGCCACGAAGAGGCCTGCGCTCGCGAAGGCGCCGGTGTCGAATCCCGTGCGGTCGGTGTCGGACTGCACCAGACGGATCCGCGACGGGGTCGTACCCAGCTGGTTGGCCGCGATCTGCACGTGCGCGGTCGAGGTTCCCTCCCCGAATTCGACGGTGCCGACGGCCAGTTCGTACACGAGGTCGTCGCCGAGCGTGATCCAGACCTCGGAGATGTGGTCGGTCGGGGGCGCGGTCTCGTGCAGGGAGCTGGCGACGCCGACCCCGACGAGCCACCCGGGGCCGGGGGAGGGCTGATCGGCCGTACGGGCCAGGGCTCCGGCCACGAGGTCGATGCATTTGGCGAGCCCGTCCTCGTTGAACATCACGTCGTCGGGGCCGTCGTGCATCGCGACGAGCGCATCGCCGGGGCGCACGATGTTGCGGCGGCGCAGTGCGAGCGGATCCATGTGCAGAGCGAGGGCCAGCTCGTCCATCGCGCACTCCACGGCGAAGGCCGGCTGGGTCATGCCGTAGCCGCGCAGCGCGCCGCTGGGAACGGTGTTCGTGTAGACGGAGAAGGCGTCGTACTTCTTGTTGGGGCAGCGGTAGATCATGACGGCGGCGCCGCCCGCGTACAGCGTCTCGCCGCCGTGGTTGCCGTAGGCGCCCGTGTTGGAAACGTTGCGGACCTGGATGGCCGTGAGTGTGCCGTCGGCCTTCGCTCCGAGCTTGACCGTCAGCTTCATCGGGTGCCGGGGCGAGGCGGTGGTGAACTCCTCCTCGCGTGTGTACTCGAGGCAGACGGGCCGCCGGGTGTCCAGGGTCGCGAGCGCGACCAGGTCCTCCGAGATGACCTCCTGCTTGCCGCCGAAACCACCGCCTACGCGCTTGCAGAACACGCGGAGCTGGTCCGGGCGCAGCGCGAACAGGTAGGCCAGTTTGACCTTCGCGATCGACGGGGACTGCGAACTCGTACGGACGTTCAGCCGGCCGTCCTCCATCCAGGCGATCGAGCCGTGGGTCTCCAGGTGCGCGTGCTGCACGCGCGGTGAGACGTACGTGCCCTCGTGGATCACGTCGGCCCCGGCGAAGCCCGCGTCGACATCGCCGATGTGCGAATGGGTCTCCAGGAGCAGGTTGTGGACGGAATCGCGGACGAACGGGTCCTCCGAGCCGTGCAGTTGGGGCGCCCCCTCGGCCATGGCCTCCTCGGGGCAGAAGACCGCCGGCAGGACCTCGTACTCGACGGCCAGCTTCCGGCAGCCTTCCTCCGCCGCCCCGACCGTGTCGGCGAGGACGACGGCGACGCGCTGGCCGACGAAGCGGACCGTGTCGTCGAGGATGTAGGTGTCGTCAGGATCGACCAAGTGGTCGGTGTGGATCGCGGTGGTGAAGCGTTTGCGCGGCACGTCCTGCCAGGTGTAGACGCGGTGCACGCCGGGGACCGCGAGCGCGGCGGTCTTGTCGATCGAGAGGATCCGGGCGTGCGCGTGGGGCGAGTGCAGCACTTTGAGGTGCAGCATGCCCTCCATGCGGGTGTCCATCGTGAACTCGGCCCGACCGGTGACCACGTCCTCGGCCGCCGGCGCGCCGACGCTCGCTCCGACGGCCTTGCCCGGCGCGGCCGTCTGCACGGCGGCCTTGCCGTTCACGGCGTCCTCGATCGACCGGTAGCCGGTGCAACGACACAAATTGCCCTTCAACGCCCGTGGCAGGTCCGCCTTCTGGGCGTCGCTGAACGCAGCCGAGGTCATGATCATCCCGGCGGTGCAGAAACCGCATTGGAACCCCGGGGCATCGCGGAATTGCCGCTGCACCGGATGCAGGTCGCCGGGTGTGCCGAGACCCTCGATGGTGGTCACCTCACGGCCGTTCGCCCGGAAGGCGGGGGTGATGCAGCTGTGCACCGGAGTGCCGTCCAGCCACACCGTGCACGCGCCGCAGTCGCCCGCGTCGCACCCCTTCTTGACTCCGAAGTGACCGAGTGCGCGCAGGAAGGTGCGCAGGCACTGGCCGGGGGCCGGTTCTTCGTCGAAGCTCCGTTCGTTCACCCGGTAGGTCATGCCGGGCCCCCGGCGATGAGTTCGCCGCGGATTTCCTCGGCGAAGTGCTGTGTCAGGTGGCGACGGTGATCGGGGGTCCCGTTGGGGTCGGCGAACCAGACGTCCGCGGGGATGGCGTCGATGCTCTGCCGCAGGGTGTGAGCATCGGGCACGGAGTCGAAGGCGAACCGTATCGGCCGCGTGGTGCCGGCGGTGACGGTGAGCAGTAGATCGCTCGTTCCAGGAGTGTGCGTACCGATGAGGAACACGGTCGAGCGGCCGAGGTGGGTCAGTGTGAATCGGCGGTGCGCGGCGCGTTTGCGCAGGGCATGCGCCGGAATGTCGATGCGGCGCAGGATCTCTCCGGGCGCGAGTACGTTGCGGTTGTTCCCGGTCACGAAATCGAGCGCGTCGACGGTGCGCACGGACCCGTCGCGGGCCCACAGCTCGTACCGGGCCTCCAGCGCGACCGTCAGCGTGACCATGGGGCCGGCGGGCAGGGACATGCAGATGTTTCCGCCGACGGTCGCCGCGTTCCAGACCTTGAACGAGGACAGGAACGCCTCGCACGCCGTCCGGATGAGGCCGGCCGCGACCCAGTCGTTCGGCGGCGCGAAGGCGTACAGGTCGCGAATGGTGCACGTGGCACCGATCTCCAGGCCGGCGTCGCTCGGGACGAGAGGGTCCCAGTGCAGCGAGGTCAGGTCGACCAGGCGGCGCAGGCTCGGCTGTTCGACGGAGAACAGCCATGTGCCACCCGCGAGCCAGGCGTCTCCTTCGCGCCAGTCCACACCCGGCCGGTCGGCCGGGAGGCGGACGACTTCGGTGATGGTGTTGAGGTCCATGGGAATTGTTCTCCCTCACGAGGACGATCGTGAACTGCTCGAGGGAGGCCGACCCGGCGCGGAGATTCCTTTCCAGCGTACCGAGAACGGGCCGGCCCCGCTCGGCCAGGGCCGGCCCGGCGCGCATCGGCTGCCAGGGCCTGTGTTGAGTCCGTGCGGGAAGCCCCAGAGCGCCCGCTCACCTTCGGGTGCGCCCGCAACCGGCGACTCTTTGGCTGTAGCCTTCTGACCGCCACAGCCAAGGGTTTTCACAGGTCAAACGGCCTACGGGGTACCCAGGCGCCATAGATTCCCAAGCTCAGAGCCTGGCGATCAGTACGGCCGCGGGATCTTGTGGGTATCGAGTGCAGCGGTGTAGCGCGCCTGCAGGGCATCGAGGTCGGCCAGCAGAAAGCCGGCAGTTTCCCGCGCCCCGGCGAGGTCGCCCTGGTCGCAGGCCTCAACGACTTCGGCAACTTCCCTGCGGATGATGGAGAGAGAGTCGCCCTGAATCAAGACGCCGGGGAACCGGCGGGGTGGCAGGCGCACCACAGCGTTGTTCCCACCGCCCGTGAACGGCTGAGCTTCGACGTGCTCCATGAAGGCATCCAAATCTGACATCACCGTCTGACATCAACGACGGCGTACAGCAGCAGCATCGGGCGGTTGTCCCCAGCGCCATCGCTGAGAGGGTGGCTCCATGTGACGGCCGTCCGGCCGAACTTGCAAAGCAGATGTCGGCGGTTCGAAACCGTCAGCGCCCACCAGCAGCAAGCACGACGAAGGCCCAGGTCACCGGTACAGAACCGGGAACCTGGGCCTTGTTCGTTCCTCAGCCGCGGGGGCGAGGCGTCGTGCCAGTCGCGTGCCAGAAGCATCGCCGGGATCTGCCGGCCGGACCCTTCCGATCTGGTCGTCGACGTGCGCGGCGATCGCGGGGTCACGGTCGTTCATCAGGTGCTGATGGTGGGGCGGTCGCGCAGTGCAGGTAGTCGGACGGACTACGAAGTCGGTGGGGTTCCCCACCTCGGAACGGCCTACGCGAGGATGCTGAAATGAACATCGACAGCCCCGCATCCTCCAACCACTGCCATGTGGCACTCCGCGCTGGCTTTGCCAGTTCCGGGAAGCCAGTGTTCGAGTCGCTTCCTGCCAGGGCTGTCGGTTCCGGCAGCTATGAACTGACGGGTAGCCCCGGCATGGTCGAGGGTTGCGCGGCCGGGGACTTGCTGAAGATCGACGCCGATGGTCTGTTCCAGGTTGAGCGACGAGGCCCGAACCTTTGCATCCAAGCATTCGGCCAGCCGCCCTTCGACGCCGAGTCGCTGGAATCCCTGACTAGCGCCTTCGTTCCCCTGGGCGGCCTGGTGGAGGCGCCCGACGACCGGCGGTTCATCGTCGTGACGGTGCCGGCCGCTGCCGGATTCCCCGCGGTCGAGGCCGCGATGGGAATGTGGGCAGCAGGCGTGAGCGTGCTGGTCGAGTGGGGCTTCAGCAACGTGTTCGGACCGGACGGAGAGCTGCTGAACTGGTGGCAAGCGACCGAGGCGTGACCGGTGTGGTGGCTGTGCCGGGGCTGCATGCAGTGGATGACATCAGCAGCCGACACCAACAGGCGCGTACGTCGGCGGTCGGAGCCGAACACGAGCGGACGATCAGCCGAGACTCAGCACGGTTGACCGGCGTCACCGAAACCCCGTGTTCGGCCTGACAAGGATGAGGCCACAGCACAAGGCCCATCGTCGGCCACGACCGAGACCTCAGCGGCTACGATCTCGCCCACACCAATGGGGAGGGAAGATCGTCGTGGCTATGGGACTCGCGGGACTGCCTGGCAGAGAGTGGATGATCCGGGACTCGAAGGGCCGGAAGTACAGCTACGACTCGGAAGAAGAAGCGTTCGAGGAGCTCCCCGAGCACGGGGGAGGGGCTTCGGTGTGGACCCGCGAGGTCTACCGTGTGCTGTTCGTCACCAGGTCGGTCGACGGCTGGCAGCAGGTTCTCACCCCGCGCGGCTAGCGCGCCCCTGGGGTGCCCGGTGCAGGGGTAACGAGTGGGGACCGTGGGTCGTCAGCCGGCCGCCTTGGCGAGGATGCGCTCCATCTCCTCCGGGTCGAAGGCCCGCAGACTCGTGGAACGGACATTGCCCACCCCGCCGAGTTGCAGGAGTGCTGCCGTGGCGGTTTCGTCGTCGGGTGCCTCGACGATGGCCACGAGGTCGTACGGACCGACGGTCCAGTAGATGCTCAGGAGTTTCGCGCCGAGCTTCTGCACCGCTGACCCGAAGGCCTCGGAGCGCTTTGCGGTGTCCTTGTAGTTCCGGATCCCTTGATCGGTCCAGCTCAGCAACGTGACGTACGTTGGCATGTTCTTCCACCTTCACCAGGAGACACATCGTGAGGCCAAGCGTGAACATTTGAGCTTGAACCTGCACGAAATGCGCATCCGAACGAGCAATGCGAGCGACCACAGGCACCGTGCTCACGGCCGGAGTGCCGCTTGAGCGTGCGATTCATATGGCTCACTCCCCCGCGCCGGGTGTCCGGGACGACGGGGGCGTAGATATTCGTCGTGACGGCGATCTGGCTGCGCCCGAGGATCTCCGTCATGGCGAGGGGAGCGACCTCGGTAGCGGTCAGTCGCGCTCGTCGGCTTCTGGGCTATCTACCGCGCAACGCAGCTACGGATCAGGTGAGGCCCACGAGAGCGATGGTGCGCGGTCGGCTCTGGCAGGTCGTCTGCTGGCCATCGACGAAGCCCGACCGTCGGTTAGGTCCCGGACGATTCTCCGGGCCGCCCCCAGACAGGCCGGGGATGCAACCATTCACTCCAGAGCTGGAACCCCCGGAAGCCGACCGCGCGCTTGAGACTCTAAAGGCCGGCACTGACAACGGTCTTGTAGGTGATTGGCGTTGAGCGGTGAGTGTCCAAATGCGTGACGGCTCCGACGAATAGCGGCGGACGAGCGCGAACGCCTGCGGACCATCAGGCGCAGGTGAGAGCACGCCAGCCCAAGGGGAGTCCCCACCCAAGTCGCTTCGGGCGAAGTGGTCGAGTGGCTGAGCACCCCCGGGGGCTTCGCCCCTCTCTCGGGACGACTTGGCCGTCAGCGAAGCACTGGTTCGTCAGCACCCTCCACTCAACGGGGTCGATCTCGCCGCCCTGGTAGACGATCCGATCCGGCCGCTGGCCTTCCCCACCACGAACGGAGTTTTTCCGCGCAGGCAGTCGCCCCGGCCGCCGTGTACACCCGTCCAAGTGGGAGCCAAGCTCAGATGGTCCTCAAGACTTGCCGCTTTGGGTTCCACAGGCGGGGGACCGGCTGCCATGTTGATCTCCACGCGGAACACGATCGTGTGTCGCGGGCTACTGCCACCAGGCAGCGAAGGAGACGCAGATGTTCGGATTGTTGGGGCCTGGAGACGTCATCGGTGTAGTCGTCGCGGTCGTCGTTGCCATCGCAGGTGTCGCCACAGTGGCTGGCAGATGGTTCAGGACTCGGGCGCGGTAGATCGAGGCTCGGCGGCCACCGATGTCGGTTGCACCGCGCACGCTGCGCAAGCGGTGGCCGAACGGAACCACGACGCGGGCCACCCCTCCAGCCGACCGGCCGCACCCCTGCGGTCGCCTCCGACGCCGCCCCCGCGCCACCGGCAGTCGAAGATCAGCTGGCCAAGGCGCTGGGGGCAGACGAGGGGCTTCCCCCTCACCCTTATGATCAGGGCAAAGGTGCTCACCTCCCCGGTCCGGATTTGCGGAGCCTCCGCATGCCTGGAGGGGACCGCGGACCGAGGCTAGGAGCAGCGACTACTGCCCCCCGCGCGGCCGCCAGAAAAACAAGAGGCAGTTCTGTGAACGTACTCAAACGGCGGACAATCGCTCCCATCGGGGCCGGTCTCGCGGTGGCTCTGCTGGGCGGCTGCGGCACCCAGACGGACGGAGGCGCCGCCGAACACGGCGACTCGGTCGTCGTGGGCATGTCGGACGACGTCCTGTCCGCGGACCCGGCTTCGGGCTACGACCCGGGGTCCTGGCTGCTGTTCAACAATGTCTTCCAGTCGCTGCTCAGCTTTCCCCGAGGTGGCTCGATACCCGAGCCGGAAGCGGCGAAGTCCTGCGCGTTCGAGGACGGCAACAAGGTCTACCGGTGCACGCTCCGTGACGGCCTGACCTTCAGCAACGGCAACAGCCTCACCTCCGAGGACGTCAAGTACTCCTTCGAGCGGGCGATCAGGATCGACGACCCCGCCGGCCCCGCGCCGCTGCTCTCCACCATCGGGAAGATCACCGCTCCGGACCCGCGTACGGTCGTCTTCCGGCTCAAGGTTCCCGACGCCACCTTCCCCAGCAAGATCGCCTCGGGCGCCGGCTCCATCGTGGACCACAGCGAGTACCCGGCGAACAGCCTCCGCGAGGACGGCAAGGCCGTCGGCTCCGGGCCCTACACACTGAAGTCCCTCGACAAGTCGCAGGCCGTCTTCTCGGTCAACTCCCGCTACGAGGGCACAGCGCGGGTGAAGAACTCAGGCATCACCCTCAAGTTGTTCCGGGGCGACCAGAAGAAGCTGGCCTCGGCGCTGCAGAAGGGTGACGTCGACGTCGCCTACCGTGGTCTGGCCGCGCAGGACATTGCCCAGCTGGAGGAATCCAGCGCCGCGGCCGACAAGGGCATCGACATCGTCGAAGGCACCAGCGCGGAAGTGCAGCACCTGGTCTTCAACATGAAGGACCCGGTGGTCGGGAAGCTCCCCGTGCGCAAGGCCATCGCGTACCTGGTGAATCGTGATGCCCTCGTCAGCGAGGTCTACCACTCCACGGCCACCCCGCTGTACTCGATCGTCCCGGCCGGTATCACCGCCCACAACACCGCGTTCTTCGACAAGTACGGCGGGAGCCCGCAGCCGGCCAAGGCCGAGCAGGTGCTGCGCTCCGCGGGCATCACCGACAAGGTGAAGCTCACGCTGTGGTCCACGCCGACCCGTTACGGCCCCGCCACCGACAACGAGTTCCGGGCGATCGCCAAGCAGCTCAACGCGAGCGGACTGTTCGACGCGCAGGTCAAGTCCCTCCCCATCAAGCAGTACGAGGAGCGGATCGCGGCCGGCGAGCTCGGGGTCTACGTGAAGGGCTGGGTCCCGGACTACCCCGACCCCGACAACTTCACCCAGCCGTTCTTCGGCAAGGACAACGTCCTGCAGAACGGCTACGAGAACAACGACATCACAGGCCGGATCATCCCCGAAACCTCCGCCCAGGCCGACCGGGGCGCCACCCAGAACGCCTTCGACGAGCTCCAGGACACGGTGGCGAAGGACCTGCCGATCCTGCCGCTGTGGCAGGGCAAGCAGTACGCGGTGGCGTACGACAACGTCTCCGGTCTGGAATGGACCCTGGACGCGTCGACCGTCTTCCGCTTCTGGGAGATCAGCAAGTTCTCGTAGAGCCGTGTCAGCTTGATCAAGCTTGGTCTTCCGCTGAGAACACCTTGAAGCCACCGCTCCGGTTGCCATGTGGCCGTGACGTGTTGGGTGTCCTTCAGGAACTGCGACAAAGGCCCAGGCCCCCGGTATCGAACCGCGAGCCTGGGCCTTCCTCGTTTCCCTTCGATTCCGTCGGCCGAGGGGACCGGCCCCGTCCGCCTGTGGAGTGAGAGAGGGCACGTCGACCCACCCGTCTGGACCTGTCGGACTGTGCATGTGGTGCGGTCGCACGAGGCTGGAGGCCAAGCCCATGGGCGGCCGGACGTGACCGGCGGCGCCTTCCATGTCCGCAGCCTCCAGAAGGAGCGTGATCAGCGTGGCCCGGAACCGCCGTCTGATCCTGAGCTCGCCGTCCGAGGTATGGCGCCTGCTGTCCGACGGCCACCGCTACGGGGAGTGGGTGACAGGAACCCAGCAGGTCCTTGCCGTGGACCCGCAGTGGCCAGAGGTAGGAGCCCGGCTGAATGTCCGGGTCGGCGCCGGCGCCCTGAACCTCGACGACACCTGCGTCGTCCGCATCTGTGAGCCCCAGCACCGCCTGGAACTGGAAGCGAAGGCTGAACCCTTCGGTGCGGCCCGCATCGCCATGACCTTGATTCCCTGGGGCGAGAACACTCTCCTCACCCTCGACTGGCATCCCCTCCGGGGCCCCGGCACCCGGATGCACGGACTCCCCGTGGACTACCTCGTTGCGGTCCGCAACGGAATGATGCTGACGAAGCTCGCCCGGATCGCGACGCGCGAACATGACGGAAGTGCGTGAGGCACCTTCACCCGAGAGGGACGAGCGCTCGTCCGATCCGCAAGGAACGGGGTCGACCAGTGCCCCGCGCTCCCTTGCATCGCCATCGGAGGACTACACCGACGGTGCGGCGATGAGCGCTGTGCGCGTCGGGGCTCCCAGGTAGGAGCACACTGATCGTATGGCCCTACCCGAAACGCATCATTGCTCGGCATGCTCGGACAGCGCCGCGCAGGACTCAGTCCTTCACGAAGACCTCGTCGTCGGAGCGCCTCTGTCCATGGAGGATCTCACCGACGCGCAGCGCCACGACCGGTTCGCTCTCAAGTACGCCCACGACGGTTGCCAGGTCAGAGAGGTACGGCGAGTTCCGCACGACAGTTTGAGCGGCTACGCCTGGTCAGTCCGCTTCACCGAGAGTTCCTGATGGGTTGATCACCGGGCAGCGCAGGGACGTTGCCCGAGAGGAAGCAGCCGAACCGACGGCACCATCGGGTGCGCAGGTCACTCGTCCCAGTCCAGCGTGTACTGGCCGGTGGTGCTGTCGCGGATGGCGTTGCAGCGGCGGGGCGCCAGAGACCACTCCGATTCCGCCCATCCTGCGATCGCCGGAGCGAGAGCCACCTCTGCGTAGTCGGCCTCGACGATCTCCAGCGCTCGGACTGCGATCAGGATGCAAGGGCTGCTCTCGACGAGTTCTATGGCGCCGGAGACTTTGCCCAGACCGACCTGCAGCGAGGCAACTTCGGACTCGGTGAGTGTCAGCCGACTCCCGTAGTAGGCGTTGTGGACCTCGGAAGCGTCCAGCCAGACCCGGTTGCTGACGGAGGTGCCGTCGGCCGGCAAGGCAGACAGCCTGATGGCCTCGGCTGCGATCCCGAGAAACAGTCCGAAGCCACCCTTCTGCACCTTGTAGCGATGGGTTCGCATATGACCTCTCTCAATCTGGGGCGGGGCCGTGCGGCGAACCCTCGCCGTCACCCGCATTTCAGGGACGGACCCGATGGTCCGCCCACGTGAGAACCCATCGAGTCATGACACTGCGGCGCCTCATCGACGCGCACACGTAGCCCTGCCTCCAGTTCATCGAGGCGCCCAGCTCTGCTCCGCAGGGCGCGCCTCCGACGGCGGCGTCCGACCCGAGGCAGGCCGATCGTCCTCTCGACCCGCCCACGTCCGTCCGGGTGAGGATATGGCCGAGTGCGCTGACTGCGGGTACCCATGCCCATGCCCGGCATCCACCTGCCTGGGGCCGACTCGAGGAAGGCCGTCCGGTGAACCGTCGTCGTCCATTTGCCGCAGTTGTGGGTGCTGCTGTCCTGGCACTGCTGAGCCTTGCCGGCACGGCGGCTTCCGACGCGACGGCTGCCGAGGAGGACCGTGGCTACATCGTCGTACTCAAGGACTCGGTGCGAAGCCCGTCCGTGGTTGCCGGCCAGCAGCTGAAAAGGGTCGGTGGGACCCGCACCGCCGTGTACACGCGCGCCGTCAAGGGATATGCGGCCACCATGACGCCGACCCAGGCCACCGCCCTGGCCGGGGACCCGCAGGTACGTTTCGTCTCCCCGCAGCGCACCTACAGGGCTTCCCCGCCCCGGCTGCCGGCGCCCAGCCCCGACTGTCGGCCCTCGCCTTCCGACCGGCAGTGCCAGCCGGTGTTCGTGGACCGGATCCACGCCGACCGCTCCTCCACCCGGTCCGGCGACGGTTCGGGATCGGTCGACGTCAATGTGGCGGTCCTCGATGACGGAATCGCCGCCGACGTGCCCGATCTCAACGTCCGCGGCGGGGTGGACTGCCTGAGCGGGAGCCCGGTGGTGCCGGGCCTCAGCCTGGTGGGTGCCGGCGGACACGGCACCCTGGTCGCCGGCATCATCGGCGCACGTGACGACGAGCAGGGCCTGGTCGGCGTTTCGCCCGGCACGCCGCTGTGGGCAGTCAGAGTGGCGACCGACGACGAGGGCCTCATCACGGACGCAGCCCTCATGTGCGGATTCGACTGGTTGCTTGCCACACGCAGCGATGCTGACCCCGGCAACGACATCGCCGTCGCCAACATGAGTTTCGGGAGCATCCAGCCCTTCCCCCCTGCGGATGTGGACGACCGTCGGTGCGGGACGTCCAACCAGGACGCCATTCACCTGGCCGTCTGCAATCTGACGGCCGCCGGCGTCACAGCCGTGGCTTCGGCGGGCAACGACGCCAACGACCTGGCGCTCAGTGGACCTGCGGCATACGACGAGGTCATCGCCGTGACGGCGATGGCCGACTTCGACGGGAAGCCGGGCGCCAAGGTCGCCCCCGTGTGCTACGGGCGGGACTACGGCCTCTACGGATACGTGGACGACCAAACGAGCCTGGAGTTCAGCAACTTCGCCCGCTCGGCCACCGACCGCCGTCACACGCTCGCCGCCCCCGGCGTCTGCGTGGAGAGCAACTCCCCCCTTCCCGCCCACCACGCCGTCGGTGACGGCACCAGCTTTGCCGCACCCGCTGTCTCCGGAGTGCTCGCCCTGTGTATCCACACCCACCGGTGCGGAGAATCCACTCCCGTCCGCAACCTGAGGACCCTCGTCCACGACGCCCTCGCCTACAACCGGAAACACCCGCAGTACGGCTACTTCGGCGACCCCCGGCGCCCGTTGCCCCAGCGGTACTACGGAGCCCTCATCGCGGCAGACCGCTACTGAAACGGCCGCCAGCCCGGGCAGTAAAGAGGTAGCGGCCCCGGGTTCTCGCGGACGAGCATGGGCGCATGAATGACCAACCCGCACGATGGACCCAGGCAACCACCTACCCCGACATGTGGGCCGACCCGGACGAGGATCCCCGCAACAGCGAAGGTGCCGGTTCGGAGGGCGAGCTTGCGACGCTGCAGGACTTCCTGGCGGACTACCGCCTGACCCTGCGGATGAAGTGCGAGGGACTGGACGCGGAGCAGCTGGCCCGGCGGTCGGTTCCGCCGTCGACCATGTCGCTGCTCGGGCTGCTCCGCCACCTCGTCGAGGTGGAACGGGACTGGCAGAACTGGATCGGTGACGGTGATCCGCTGCCGAAGCTGTACGGGGTGAGGGACGCCGACTTCGACGGAGCTGTCGCCGACCAGGCCGTGGTCGACGCTGCGTACTCCGATCTGGAGCGTGAACAGGCCGCGACCGATGCCGCGCTGGCCCGGCACCCTGATCTGGGCGAGCGCCTGGGGAAGGACGGGATCGCCGTACGGGAGCTGATGGTGCACAGGATCGAGGAGTACGCCCGTCACTGCGGGCACGCCGATCTGTTGCGCGAGTGCGTCGACGGCCGGGTGGGCCAGTGATGGGGGCGGTGGGCGCCGCTTGTTGTCCTGCGGCCTGAGGCAGCACGCCCACGGATCATGTCAACGGCGTTGTTCGGTATGGCGGTTGGGTGATCGTCCGCGGTGGCGGGGGCCTCATCCCCCGGCTTCCGCCGCAAGCCACTTCTGCCGGACATGGATCGTGTTGGGCACCTCGGGGCGCTCGAGCAGCCAGAGCACATAGCCTGCGTGCCGCCTCGCCCACGGAGTGTCGGACCGGGCCGCCGTCTCCAGCCGGCGGCGCAGATCCTCGGTGTCGACGGCTCGGGCCACGCGCACGTACTCGCGGTCCTTGCAGCGGTAGGGCCTCCGTACGACGGTCTCGACCAGGTCGGTGAGCTTCGTCCGGACCGTGTCGCCGTGGCCGGGGACCGCCACGGCGCGCAGGAGCAACTGCTTCGTGCCCCACTTCTTGGCATGCCTGGTCCACTCCTGCGGGAACCTTGCCTCCCACTCCAGGAAGAGCAGTGCGTACGGCAGGCCCGGCCATGTCCTGATGTCTCCGGGCGGGCGGTTCCACAGGGCGTCGGGCAGCGCGTGCCTCCCGGCCTCGCGGTACGCCTCGTGGGCGCGCAGGAAGGCCGGATCCTGCCACAGGTCCTTGCCCGCCGGCGGCAGGTTCAGCGACCACAGTTCGTTGTACCGGCCCAGGGCCGCCCGCACGATTCCCCGGGCATCGGCGAGGGAGTCCAGCGCCGCAGCCCGTTCGGCCGGGTCCTCCGCCGTCAGCCCGAACGCCCAGCCCAGTCGTGCGTCCCAGGCATCGGCGTCATCAGTGGCTGTGTCCATGGTGTCAGTAGTGTCCGGTCTCTCCGTCGAGGAGCTCGCGGATCGTGTCGAGGTGGCCGACGTGGCGGGCCGTCTCCTCGATCATGTGGAACAGGATCCAGCGCAGTGATGCCGAACCGGCCTCGTACGCGCGGTTCCGGCCGATGTCGTCCGGCGCGTGCGCGGCGATGATCTCGTTGGATGCGGCGCACTGGCGGTCGTACTCGGCGAGGAGCTGGGGGAGCGGGATGCCCTCGGCCGTGAAGTCGGCGTCCTCGACCCCCGAGAACTGGGGGTTGCCCGCTGCCGGGTGGTCCAGGAACAGCACCTGGAACCAGCAGTGCTCCGCCCAGCGCAGATGCGAGACGATCCCGGCCACGGTCATCAAGGGGGACTCGGGGAGGACGGACCGGCGGGCGTCCCCGTCCGAGAGGCCCTCGCACTTCCACTGGACGATCGAACGCTGGAGGTCGAGCCAGCCCACGAGCTGGCCGCGTTCGTCCGCGGTGAAATCAGGGCGGGTACGAGGACGTGGCATGGGCGCGAGGCTAGCCGGGGCGGGGGACCGGGCGCACCGGGTTTTCACGGCGGACGAACGCAGCCGCTGAAGTGCCTCCCGGGATGCGGTCCGGCGGGGGGCGGGGGACCGTGGAGGCATGTCCGGACATCCACCTGTGATCGTGTATCCGCCCTCGCCGACCGGCGGGCGGCGGGTGACCGTGCGGGGGCAGATCGTCGGGCTGGCGCACGGGCGCGGGGATGTGGCCTCCTTTCTGCGGCAGGCCGGACTCGCCGTGGGGGTGGAGGAGATCGACCTGGACCAACCCGAGCTGATCGAGTGGCGAGGCGGAGACCTCGATACCTGGAGGTGAGCCCCATGAAGTTTCGTGGAGCGCGCCGGGCCGAGGCGTCCCTCGAACCTCCTCCCGGGTATTACGGCGCGGGCGGGGCGGCGCCCGACGTCATACAGCGGGGGCTGATCCTCGACTGGGTGGTGAGCCAGCGGATCGCCGGCGGCTGGCGTGTGGAGTCCCGGTCGGGGACTCAGGCCGTCCTCCTGCGCGGGCAGCCGGTCAACCATGTGCTGCACGCCTTTCTGACGGTCTTCTCCTGCTTCGTGTGGGGCGCCGTATGGATCGCTCTCGCGCTGACGAACAAGGTCGAGCGGGTCGCAGTCACCGTCGACGCCCAGGGGCATGTCGTGAGCGTCGGCGGCCCCTGAGCGCGGACTCCGCACGGGCGCAGGGCCGGGACCGCACCGCGGCGTGGCCCTCACCCGAACAGATGCGTCCGGGTAGTCGCGGGCGGTCGTGTCACGCAGCGTCGGATCTGCCCGCGGCCGCGCCGGCGGGGGCATCCGACGACCGAAGGAGTTCCCATGGCCCAGTCAGCACCCGCACCGGGCACCTCCCCGAGCCCCGGATCCGGCAGCGCGTGGGCGTCCGGGGGCGTGCTGTTCGCCGGTGTCCTGCTGCTCGTCGACGGTGTCCTGGCCGTGATCAAGGGGATCGCGGGCATCGCGTCCGACGACGTGTACGCCCGCATCAACGACTACACATTCAAGTTCAACGTGACGTCCTGGGGCTGGATCCACCTGGTCCTCGGCATCGTCCTCGTCATCGTCGGCGTGGGCATCCTGAAGGGCGCGCTCTGGGCCCGCGGCGTGGGCGTCGGGCTGGCCGCGCTCAGCCTGATCGCCAACTTCATGTGGCTGCCGTACCAGCCGGTGTGGGCGATCGTCTCGATCGCCATCGACGCCTTCGTGATCTGGGCCCTGTGCACGGACCGGACGAAGGCGGCCTTCTGACGTGAGTGCCGGGCGCGGTGGCCGGGAGCGGGACGGTACGGCTGCCCTGGCCGCCGAGGCGTACGTCTACGGCTTCCCGCTGGTCCGTGCCCTGTCGGCGGTCGAAGCGTGCCTGCAGGAAGGCTTCGGGGTACTGGCGCCGACACCCTTCAACACCTTCGCCCACGCCGCCCGGCCCGCCGTTCCCGCCGACAATGTCGCGAACGCGGCGGTCGACACCGTCGACGCGATCGCGCAGCTCGACCTGTCCGGCGGCCCGGTCAGACTTCATGTGCCGGACACCGGCGGCGCTTACTACGTGCTGCAGTTCGTGGACGCGTGGAGCGGCACCTTCGCCTACGTCGGGCGGCGGGCGACCGGTACGGGCGAGGGCGACTGGCTGATCGTGCCGCCCGGCTGGTCCGGCACCGTCCCCGACGTGGTGACGGGGGTGATCGACGCGCCCACCTCCGTCGTCTCCCTCGTCGGCCGCATCGCCTGCGACGGGCCCGACGACATGCCCCGTGTCCGGGCGCTCCAGCAGGAGCTCACCCTCACGCACCTGGGAGCCCACGCCCACCGGACCGGTCTGCCCGCGCCCGACTCCGACGTACCCGAGGCCCTTCGGTTCTTCGAACGGCTCCGCGTGTGGATGGCCGACTTCCCGCCCGCCGCCGCCGACCGCGCCTACCAGGACCGGTTCCAGTCCCTGGGGCTCCTGGAGGAGGGCGTCTCGCCGTACGTGTCGGCCGGGCCCGGTCTCCTGCGGGCACTGACACAGGGGCTCGCGTTGGGCAGGGCGCGGGTGGCGGAGGCGTGCCGTTACCAGGACGACGCCCGGGAGGGCGCGGACACGGCGCCGGGTGCGTGGGAGATGAACCCCCACCTCTTCGACCACAACCTCGACCACTTCGGCGTCGGCACGATCAGCTCGCCGGAGTGGAGGATCCCGGAGCGCGAGGCGTCGTACCTGGTCAGGGCGGTGGCGGCACGGCAGGCGCTCTGGGGGCCGCACGGGTACGAAGCGGTGTGCGCGCACACCCGCAGCGACTCCCGGGGACGCCTGCTCAGCGGGGCCCACAGCTATGCGCTGCGCATGGGCCGGCCGCCTCCCGTCGAGGGGTTCTGGTCCGTGACCGTGTACGAGGTCCCGGGCGACCACCTGGTCGAGAATCCGGCGGAACGGTACGCGATCGGTGACCGTACCCCCGGTGTCGTGTACGCGGCCGACGGGTCGCTGACGCTGTACCTGTCCCGGCAGCGGCCGACGGACCCCGGCCAGGCTGCGAACTGGCTGCCCGCGCCCGCCGGTGACTTCCGGGCCGTGATGCGGCTCCACGCCCCTGAGCAGGCCGTTCTCGACGGGAGCTATCTGATCCCGGCCATCGGGCGGCTCGACGACCGGTAGGCGGCGGGCCTTCGTCGGTGCCGCTGTCGGTGCCGCGGTACACACTGGAGACATGTGCCGCAGTATCAAGACGCTTCGTCCGCCAGCCATCCCCGAAGAGGCCACCGAGGAGGAGATGGCAGCCGCCGCCCTGCAGTACGTACGCAAGGTGTCGGGCTTCCGTGCGCCCGCCGCGCACAACCAGGAGGTCTTCGACCGTGCCGTCGCCGAGATCGCGGAGGCGACCCACCGGCTGCTCGACGGCCTGGAGATCCGGGGCAGCGCCGCCCGGGTGTGAGCCCGGAGCCACGACAACCTGACCGTCGGACGGTCGGGCGGTATCAGCTGCCTGCCGGGGCTCAGCTGCCTGCCGGGGCTCCGGTGACGACCGGTGCTCGCCGGGTGTGTGTGGGCCGCCGGACGACGAGTGCTGCCAGGGCGCCGGCGAGGAACAGGGCCAGGACCGATACGGCCGTGCCCAGCCAGGTCGCGCCCAGCCACTGGCCGCCGAAGTATCCGAGGCTCACGCTGTAGCCCGCCCAGGCCACCCCGGCCAGCGCCGACCAGGGCAGGAACTCCCGCACCTTGCGGTGGGCGGCGCCCGCGCCCAGGGACACGACCGAGCGGCCTGCCGGGGCGAAGCGGGCGATGACGACGAGGGCGCCGCCGCCGCGGCTCAGCGCCGCGCCGAGGCGCTCCTGTGCGGTGGTGAGACGGCGGGAGCGGGCGATGGCCCGGTCCAGGCGGTCGCCGCCGCGCCATGCGAGGCGGTACGCGACGAGGTCGCCGAGCACCGAGGCCGTGGCCGCGCTCAGGGTCAGAACCAGCAGTGAAGGCACCTGTTGTGTGGCCTCGCCGGCGGTGACCGTCGTCGAGCTCGCCGCGGCAGCCGTCGCCGCAGTGATCACCAGCACACCGCTGGGCAGGACGGGCAGGAAGACGTCCAGAAGTACCGAGAGGGCGACCACTGCGTAGATCCATGGGCTGCCGGTCAGCGCACCCACACTCTCGAGCACCTTCTACTCCCCGTCCGTTTCCCCATGTCACCGTGTCAACGCCGCGACGTCGCAGGGGAGCGGCAGGAGCGGCAGGGTCAGCGGTTCAGAGTACGCCTGCCGTTTCCCCGGAGTTCGCCGTGGGGCGGGTGATGTTGTGCAGGTCACGTACGCCCCGGCCCCCCATGACGACGGGGTCCGGGGCGTACGCGACCTGGGTCGGCGGCCGGTCCGTCAGACCGGGACGACCGGTGAGGTCTCGCGGGACGGCTGGTCCTCGCGGGCGGCGCCCGTGCGGGAGGAGAAGAGCCGGTCCACGGCCACGGCGCCGGGGCCCGTGAAGACCAGCAGCAGGAAGGCCCAGCAGAAGACGGCCGACGCTTCGCCGCCGTTCTGGAGGGGGAACAGCGATTCCGGCTGGTGAACCTTGAAGTACGCGTACGCCATGGATCCGGAGGCGACGAGGGCGGCTGTGCGGGTACCGAGGCCGAGCGCGACCAGGGTGCCGCCGACGAGCTGGATCACGGCTGCGTACCAGCCCGGCCAGGTGCCGGAAGGCACGGTGCCGCCGCCCATCGCGCCGCCGAGGACGCCGAAGAGCGAGGCGGCGCCGTGGCAGGCGAAGAGGAAACCGATGACGGCGCGGAAGAGTCCGAGTGCGTAGGGCTGTGCCCTGTTCAGACGTGCGGACATGGGGGGTTGGCTCCTTCGGTCTGGGGACGTGAAACCGATCGGGGCCCTTCAGGTTAGGTAGACCTCATTATTACTTGCAAGTTCAACATATTCGCAACTGGCTGAAAGGGATCACCTGTTCTACGTCAGCGGGCGCTCCAGGACCGTCTCCAACTGCGCGCCTGTGGGTCGTTGCCTGGCCTGAACCAATGTCAGCGCAGCTTTCCGGCCATGCAGGGTCAGGGTCATCAGCTGATTGCCGAACCATGGTCCGCCCGTCCTGCGCCAGCGCATCGGCGGCGCTCCCGTCCTGCCGTGGAGCGCCAGCGCGCGTCCCAGCCACCGGCCGGGCGTGCTCCAGCCGAAACGGAATCCGGCTCTTATCGTGGCGGGGATCGAGTTGTGCACGGGGGAGCAGGTCAGCTGCAGTATGCGTGCGCCGGGAGTGGCGCCCGGTGCGGGATCTGGCCAGTGGGGTTCGGCGATGTACGCATGGTGCACATCGCCCGAGAGCACGCATACCGTGGCAGGAGCGTCCGGCCCACCGGCGACCTCCCGCAACAGCTCCGTCAACTCGTTGAAGGACTCGGGGAAGGCCGCCCAATGTTCCAGGTCAGAGGCGCGGCGCACCTTCTCCCCGAAGCGTGCCCAGCGCCCGTCGGGGCCGCCGCGCTCGCCCCGGCACAGCGCGGCGTTCCAGCTCTCCGCGTCATGGATGAGCGGCGGCAGCAGCCACGGCAGTGAGGTGCCGATCAGGAGATGGTCGTACGCATCCGGGTCGGCGAGGGCCTCGTCGCGCATCCAGCGGGCCTCTTCGGTGTCGAGCATCGACCGTTGCTGCTCGCCGAGAACCCGGGCCGCCCGGGTGTCCACCATCAGCAGCCGTACTCGGCCGAAAACACGCCGGTAGCTCCACCGGGTGTGTGTGGGATCGGCGTCCGCCCGGGCGGCGTGGTCCCGCAGTACCTCTGTGGCGTCCGGGGCGGCGCGTACCGCCGCGTACAGCGGGTCGGCCGCCAGGGCCTCGGGGGAGAGATTGCCGAGGTGCTGGTACACCCAGTACGACATCAGGCCACTGACGATCCGTTCGTGCCACCACGGCGTGCGCCGCATGTCCTGGAGCCAGGCGGCGCTGGTGTTCCAGTCGTCGATGACGTCGTGGTCGTCGAAGATCATGCAGCTGGGAACCGTGGAGAGCAGCCAGCGCACCTCCGGGTCTCGCCAGGACTCGTCGTAGAGAAGGGTGTACTCCTCGTAGTCCGCGACCTCCGCGCCGGGCGGCTCGTTCAGGTCGCGGCGTGCGGAGAGCCGGCGCCGGGTGGCCTTCGACGTCTCGTCCGCATAGACCTGATCGCCGAGCAGGAGGAGCACGTCGGGGCGTACGGCCGTCGGGTCGGCGGCGAGCTCGACTGCCAGGGTGTCGAGGGCGTCCGGGCCGATGGGGTCGTGCTCCCGCTCGGGTGCGGCCGCCCAGCGGCAGGAACCGAAGGCGATCCGGACCGGTCCGGTCTCCTCGGGCCGCGGAACGGCGGGGGTGGTGATGGTGCTCGCGGGGAAGGGGGACTCCTCGGGCGGCCAGACGCGGCGGCCGTCGAGGAGCACCTCGTAATCCGTGGTCGAGCCGGGCGTCAGCCCCGTGACCACCACCAGCGCGTAGTGATGCCCCTGCACCGCGAAGGTCGGGGTGGAACCCGACGCACCGTCCGCGCAGCGGACCTCGGCCGTGCAGGGCCGGCTCGCCTCGACCCAGACCGTCGCCCGGGAGCCGGACTCCCAGTCGACGTACCGCAGCAGTGGTCCCAGGCGTAGCCCGGCCATGTGTGCCCTCCTCGCGTCGCCGTGACCGATGGCTCCGTACGGTACGGGTCGCCGTGGCCGATGGCTCCGTACGGTACGGAACGACGGAGGAGGGCGGGTCGGTTCCGCTCCGTGGGTCCGGGCCTGGGCGGCAGCCGGTCAAGGAGCGGCTCCGCGGCCGTTCGGTGTCAGCAGCCGTTCAGCACGGACTGCAGCGCGCTCTTCTCGGTCGAGTCGACGCTCATGCCGTAGTAGTGCTTCACGTGCACCCAGGCGCGTGCGTAGGTGCAGCGGTACGCGGTGCGCGACGGCAGCCACTCGCCCGGGTCCTGGTCGCTCTTGGACTGGTTGACGTTGTCCGTGACCGCGATGAGCTGGGGGCGGGTCAGGTCGTTGGCGAAGGCCTGGCGCTGGGCCGTGGTCCAGCTGCTCGCGCCGGAGCGCCACGCCTCGGCCAGCGGGACCATGTGGTCGATGTCCAGGTCGGCGGCGGCGGTCCAGGTGGCGCCGTCGTACTGCGAGTACCAACTGCCGCTGGTCGCGGCACAGGCGGAGTCCTGGACGACGTTCGTACCGTCGCGCTTCAGGACGACTTCGCGCGTGTTGCAGGCGCCCGACTGGGTGATCCAGTGCGGGAACTTGTCGCGGCTGTAGCCGGTCGAGGAGCCCTCCGCGGAGACGGTGAGCTGGCCGAGGTAGGTGCGGGCGGTCGACGCGCTGACCGGTGTGGGCATGGCGGCCTGGGCGGCCGGGGCGGAGAGGAGCCCGGTGGTGGCGGCGAGTGCGGCGGAGGCGGCGACGACGGCTATGCGACGCGCGTAGATACCGGACATAAGAACTCCCTTGATGTGGGGGGAACTTGGGCGGGCGACCTGTGGGCCCGGCCATCGTGGCGGCGCCGGGTTTCCAGGGGATGGTCGTCAGGTAACAGAGTGGCGACATGCGCACGTCACATCAAGAGGTAGGGCGGCTCGGTCTGACGTCCGGTCCGAAGTCTGTTCGAGGGCGGGATCTGACAGCGGGACGGCTCGGCCGGGCGTGCGCGATCCCGTTCCGGGTGGTTCGTAGCGGTGTGAGCAGGCGGGGGCTCCCAAAACACCTAGGGTGGCCGCGTGTTGCTTCCGGTCACGCCCACGCTCGGTGTCGCTCTCGCCGTACTCCTGGTGTTCGCCGCCACTGTCGCCGCGGGAGCCTCGCTCGGGCGCGCGCGGGAGATCGTCGTCGCCGGGCTGCGGGCCGCGGTGCAACTCACCGTCGTCTCCCTGCTCATCGGCTGGGTGGTGCGCTACGCGGGACCGCTTCTCGCCTTCCTGGTGCTGATGTTCGCGGTGGCGGTGTGGACCGCCGGTCGCCGGATCACCACCAACCGCACCTGGTGGTGGGCGGCGCTGCCGATCGGTGCCGGAGTCTTCCCTGTCGTCGGTGCGCTGCTGCTCACCGGGCTCGTCCCGGTGCGGGGCATCGCGCTGATCCCGGTCACGGGCATTCTCATCGGGGGCGCGCTCACCGCGACCGTGCTCGGCGGGCGGCGCGCGCTGGACGAGCTCGGGACCCGGTGGGGTGAGGTCGAGGCCGGGATGGCGCTCGGCCTGCTCGACCGGGACGCCCGGCTGGAGATCGCCCGCCCGGCGGCGTCGGACGCGCTCCTGCCTGGGCTGGACCAGACCCGGACCGTGGGGCTCGTCACGCTCCCCGGCGCTTTCGTGGGCATGCTGCTGGGCGGCGCCTCACCCGTGGAGGCGGGCGCCGTGCAGCTGTTCGTCCTGGTGGCACTGATGGCGGTGCAGGCGGTTGCCGTCGCGCTGGTGCTGGAACTGGTGGCGCGGGGACGCCTGCACCGCGGATGAGGCGGGCGCGGGCGGGGCGCGTGAGGCGCGCGAGCGATGCGGGTGGGGGTGAGGGCTAGCGGGCGTCGATGTGCAGACGGATCGAACCGTCGCCGACCGCTTCCACCCGGAGCTGCGTCAGGTCCTCGACGTGGGCGTCCGGGGAGAGCGCCGCCGCGCGCGGGCCGACGCCCACGATCCGCATACCGGCCGCCCGGCCGGCGGCGATGCCCGCCTCGGAGTCCTCGAAGACGATGCAGTCCGCCGGGGCGAAGCCCAGCTCGGCCGCACCCTTGAGGAAGCCCTCGGGGTCCGGCTTGCTGGCGCCGACCAGCTCGGCGGTGACCCGGATCTCCGGCATCGGCAGGGCCGCGGCCGTCATCCTGGCCCGGGCGAGCGCCGCGTCGGCCGAGGTCACGAGCGCGTGCGGGAGGCCGGCGAGGGACGCCATGAAGGCGGCGGCGCCGCCGATGGGCACCACGCCGTCGATGTCGGCGGTCTCCTCGGCGAGCATGACGCGGTTCTCCGCGTGGTTCTGCTCCATGGGGCGGTCCGGCAGCAGGGCGGCCATCGTGGCGTACCCCTGGCGTCCGTGGACCACCTTGAGCGCCGCCTCGGGGTCGAGGCCCTGCTTCAGGGCCCAGCGCCGCCAGCAGCGCTCCACCACCGCGTCGGAGTTCACGAGGGTGCCGTCCATGTCCAACAGGAGGGCGCGGGCTTCGAGGACGGTGGCCGACATCGGCAGGCTCCAGAGCGCGGGGAAGTGCGACCGGCACGGGGCAGGTCAAGAGAACAAGCAGCCCCGCCCGCCGGTCAGGGGAAACGGGCGGAGGCTACTTTGTTCCATCACGATACAAAAACCGTCGCCGGAACGCCAATCCCGCAGGCCGGGCATCCTTCCCGCAGGCTCTGCCCGCCCCTTCCCGCAGGGCCGGGCCGCCCTTCCCGTACGCCCGCGCATCCGCTCGTCAGGACCGCCGCCCGTTGCCGGTCGTCTGCGCCTCCAGCGCGCGACGGGTCTCCGGTCCGTACACGCCCGGCGGATCGTTCTGGACCGACACCCAGGTCTGGAACTCGCGGACAGCCCGTTCCACACGCTCCGAGTACTCCCCGTTGTCCGGCTCGCGGTAGACCCAGATCTCCTGCAGCCGGCGCTGGAGCTCGGCGACCTCCGCGCCCTCGTCACCGCGCCGCAGGGTGGGCCCGGCGATCTGGGCGGGCGGCGCCGCTGTCGCCTCCGGGGACTGCGTGGCGGTCGCCGAGGGCGACGGCGTCCTGGACGCAGTGGCCGAAGGGGAGGCCGACGGGCTCTTCGACGCGGACGCCGAGGGCGACGACGACGGTGACGCGGAGGCGGACCGGGAGGGTGTCGACGAAGGGGAAGCGGACGGGGACTCCGACACGGAGTCCGCGGGTCCGTCGCTCGCGTCCGGGACGCTCGTCGCGACCTCGGGCAGGGCCTCCTCCCGGCTGTCGTCCCTGTCGAACAGGCCGCCCGCGAAGGCGGCCGTCCCCACCACCGCGGCCACAGCCGCCCCCGCGGCGAGGACGGCGAACGGCCGCCGACGGCGCGGCTGAACGGGTTCGGGGCCACCGCCCGCGTAGGCGGCGGCGGTACGCCGACGGCTCTCGTCCACCGGGTCGGCGTCGGGGAACGGGCCCGCGGCACCTCCCGCCGCACCGGCTCCCGCGCCGCCGGCACCCGCCGCACCGGCACCCGCCGCACCGGCACCCGCCGCACCGCCCATGAAGATCGGCATCGTCGTGGCCGCCGCGGGTGCGGCGTGCTCCTGCCCCGCGTCGCTCGACAGCGTCACGTACGGCCGGATCCGGAGCGGATCGAAGTCCTCGGCCGCGGCCATCTCGGCCGAGCGGGCGGCCCGGTGCTCCTCACCCGGCAGCTGGGCCGTACGGGTCCCGCAGGCACACGGGCGCCCTGTGCTCCCGGGGCCCGCACCCCCGGGTCCCGGTCTCGCACTCTGCTCGCCGCCGCACTCCGGGCATATATGTCCGGTCATCGTGGGTTCCCCTCCCCTTTGAACTGCCTGCGATTATGCAGGCCGCCGCCGGGAAGCCCAACGCCCGCACCGCTGCTCGGCAGGCCATAACGGGACACAGCGGCCAGGATGGGGGAGAAGCGGACCCGAGGAGACGTTCATGGCCCAGCAGCTGAGCCCGCCGCCCCTTGCACCGGGCGAGGGCAGGACCCGGCGGAGTGTCCTGGTGGCCATCGGCGCACTGCTCCTCGGCATGCTGCTCGCCGCACTCGATCAGACCATCGTCTCCACCGCACTGCCGACGATCGTCAGCGAGCTGGGCGGCCTGGACCATCTGTCCTGGGTGGTCACCGCCTACATGCTGGCCGCGACGGCGGCAACCCCGCTCTGGGGCAAGCTCGGCGACCAGTACGGCCGCAAGAAGCTCTTCCAGACGGCCATCGTCATCTTCCTCATCGGCTCGGCCCTCTGCGGCATGGCCCAGAACATGCCGCAGCTGATCGGCTTCCGCGCGCTCCAGGGACTCGGCGGCGGCGGGCTGATGGTGCTGTCCATGGCCATCGTCGGAGACATCGTCGCGCCGCGCGAACGCGGCAAGTACCAGGGACTGTTCGGTGCGGTCTTCGGCGTGACCAGTGTCCTGGGACCGCTGTTGGGCGGCTTCTTCACCCAACACCTCAGCTGGCGCTGGGTCTTCTACATCAACCTGCCCATCGGGGTCGTCGCACTGCTCGTCATCGCGGCGGTGCTGCACATCCCGGTCCGCCGCACCAAGCACACCATCGACTACCTGGGCACCTTCCTCATCGCCTCCGTCGCCACCTGCCTGGTCCTCGTCGCCTCGCTCGGAGGCACCACCTGGGACTGGGACTCCGTCCAGATCGTCGCCCTCGCGGTCCTCGCCGTGGTGCTCCTCGTGGCGTTCATCGGCGTCGAGCGCCGGGCGGCCGAACCCGTGCTGCCACTGAAGCTGTTCCGGATCAGGACCTTCAGCCTCGTCGCCGTCATCAGCTTCATCATCGGCTTCGCGATGTTCGGCGCGATGACCTATCTGCCGACCTTCCTCCAGGTGGTGCACGGCATCACGCCGACGATGTCCGGTGTGCACATGCTGCCGATGGTCTTCGGCATGCTGATCACCTCGACCGCCTCCGGGCAGATCGTCAGCCGGACGGGCCGCTGGAAGGTCTTCCCGCTCGTCGGGACAGCCCTCACCGCCGCCGGTCTGATGCTGCTCCACCAGCTCTCGGAGACCAGCTCCACCTGGCAGATGAGCATCTGCTTCTTCGTCTTCGGCGCCGGGCTCGGCCTGGTCATGCAGGTGCTGGTCCTGGTCGCGCAGAACGCCGTCAGCTACAAGGACCTCGGCGTCGCCACGTCCGGAGCGACCTTCTTCCGGTCCATCGGGGCCTCGTTCGGTGTGGCTGTCTTCGGCACCATCTTCACCACCCGGCTCACCGGCAAACTCGGTGACGCGCTCGCCGGGCGGTCCCTGCCGCCCGGAGTCGACGCCGAGGCCCTTGCCGCCGACCCACGGGCCATCAGCCGGCTCCCCGCCGACCTGCGCCCCTCGGTCCTCAGCGCGTACTCGACCTCGATCACCGACGTCTTCCTCTACGCGGCCCCCGTCGTCGTGGTCGCCTTCGTCGTCGCCTGGTTCCTCAGGGAGGACCCGCTGCGCGGTTCGGTGACGGCCCCCGACACCAGCGAGACCCTGGCGTCGAACCCGGTCCAGCGTTCCTCGTACGACGAGTGCGCCCGCGCCCTTTCGGTGCTCGCCACGCGGGAGGGGCGCCGGGAGATCTACGAGAAGATCACCGCAAGGGCCGGATACGACCTTCTGCCCGCGTCCAGCTGGCTGTTGCTGCGGATCAAGCGGCACGGCACCGTCGAACCCGCCAGGCTCGCGGAGGCCGCCCCCGTACCGCTGCGCGTGATCACCGAGGCGTCCCGCCAGGTGGAGGGGCGCGGCCTGGTCCGGCGCGAGGGCCTGCAGATGGTGCTGACCGACCTGGGCGCCGAGGCCGTGGTCAAGCTGTCGAAGGCCCGTGAGGAGTCCCTGGCCGAGATGCTGGGGGACTGGTGGGGTCCGGAGCGGCCCACCGATCTGGTGCGTCTCGTGGAGGAGCTGACCGCCGAGGTCAGCGGGTCGAGCAAGGAACGGCCGCACATGCCCGAACCGCCCCGCGACCACTTGGCCTGACCGGCCCGCGTACCCCGTGTGCTCGGGATACGCGGCCACGGGTCACAGCTCCTTGGCGAACCAGTGCTCCGCGTACGGCCCTTGGTTGAACGCCGGAACCTCACGGTAGCCGTGCTTCGCGTACAGCCCGCGCGCCTCGACCAGGTCGTTGCGGGTGTCCAGCCGGATCTGCCGCACTCCCAAGGAGCGCGCCGCACTCTCGATCGCCGCCAGCAGCAGCCCGCCGCCCCCGGTGGAGCGGAATCCGGGGCGTACGTACACCCGGGTCAGCTCCGCGGTCCCCGCGTCGGCCAGCCGCAGTCCCGCGCAACTGGCCGCCTTGCCGCCGTACCGGCCGACGACGAACTCGCCGGTGGGCCGGGCGAGGAGTTCGACGCCGTCGCCGGTCAGCCCCTCGTCGATCTCCCCGGTGGTCGCCGGCCGTCCCCAGTACCGGCTCGCCACCTCGTCGTAGTAGTCCCTGCGCAGGAGTTCCGCGTCGGGCGTACCGAAGTGCTCGGGGGCAACGATCCAGGTCATTGGTCCATTCTGACTTCGGTACGACCGGATGACGAACCATTAATACGTGCAGGGGGCAGCGATGGTGCAGGACTCCGACCCGGCGGCCCGGGCGGCAGCGGTGCAGCGGCTCGGCGAGCAGTGGATACGGGAGCTGGCGGGGCCCGGCCCGGAAGGCGGCTTCGTCTGCTCGCCGGCCGGGCTGTGGCTGGCGATGGCCGCCGTCGCCGCCGGAGCCCGCGGGGCGACGGCCGGCGAACTCCGCTCGGTGCTCGGGACGGCGGAGGAGGAGGCGGCCGCCGTCGTGACGGAGGCGGCGCGGGAGTGGGGACGTACCGAGGCGCTGCGGGTGGCGACCGGGGTGTGGAGCAGGGTGCCTGTCCGTCAGGAGTACATGGACGCGCTGCCGGACATCGGGTTCGGGCCGCTGGACACGGACGAGATCGACGCCTGGGTGCGCGAGAGGACCGGCGGTCTGATCGAACAGCTGCCGTTGCAGCTCGACGGTGTCGCTCTCGCGCTGGTCAACGCGCTGGCTCTGAAGGCGCTCTGGGAGACCCCGTTCGACATGAACCGCACCCGTGAGGTCCCGTTCACCGACGCGGCGGGCAGGACCCGCCCGGCAGTGACGATGCACGCGGCGGTGCCGCTGCGGGACGCGTGGGCGGTGGCGGGCGCGTACGTCGTGGAGCTCCGCTGCCGAACGGAGCCGGGCGGGGCGGCTCCGGCACGCGTCAGGCTCGTCCTCGGGGAGCCCGGCGCGGGGGCGGCGCAGGTCCTGCCTCTCGCGTGGGCGCCCCGGGAGGAGAGTGCCCCGCTGCATGCCGACCAGGTGACCATCGGGGTCCCTCGATTCACCCTGCGTACGAACGTCCAGGTCACCGAACAACTGCCCGCGCTCGGCGTGCGGCTCGCGACCAGTGCGGCCGAAGCGGACTTCTCGGGGCTGTCGCCCCAGCGCCTCCATGTCTCGGAGGTGGTCCAGGAGGCCGTGCTGAAGATCGCCGAGGAGGGGGTGGAGGCCGCGGCGGTCACGGTCGTGGCGATGCGCCGCGCGGCCGCGCCCCGGCCCCAGGTGGTGCGACACCTCGCGTTCGACCGCCCGTTCGGGATCGTCGTCCTGGACGGCTCCGCCGACGTGCCCCTGTTCGCGGGCTGGCAGGCGGACGCCCCCGTCCACGAGGGCTGACGAGCAACCGGACCGACAGATTCCGGCCGCGGCTCAGGGACGGCTTTCATGTTCTGAGCATTCTTTCGGGCAAAAGCGTGGTGACAGTCAGGCGAAGAGGGGGTTGATTGTGTCTTCCTGATGGGGCAATGCGAGGCTTCATCCGCACATACCCGGCTCGAGGGGACGGTGCACGAACGGTGGGAGGGGCGGCGCGCGTGGCAGAAGCGGAGCGCAGTGTGCGGGGGAACGCGACGGCGGAACCGGGGACGAGGACCGGGGCGGCCCGGACAGTCCTCTGGCTGCTCGTGGCCGTCCTGGCAGTACGGCAGATGGCGGTGGTGCTGCGGCAGCCGCCCGGCGAACGCCTCACCGACCTGGAGACCTGGATCGGTGAGAACGGGGTCCTGCACGTCGCGGGATCCGTGTACGACGCCGGCCGGTTCACCGGCACCCCCTTCGCGGGACTGGTGCTGAAACCCCTGACGGCCTCGGCCGAGCAGACCCTCGGCGTCGTGTGGACCTTCGGGTCCCTGCTGCTCGTCGCGGCGCTCGGCCTGGTCGCCGCCCGCGCCCTGCCCACCCCCGTGAGCCGCCGCACCACGTTCCTCGCGGCGCCCGTCGCGATCGCCCTGCTCATGCTGTCGCTGCCCGTGCGCAACGCCCTGTACCTGGGACAGACCAGCATCCTGCCCGTCCTGCTGGTGCTCGTCGCCTGCTTCGCCGCACGCGGCGAACGCCTCCCCGGTGTGCTCATCGGCATCGCCGCGGCCCTCCAGCCCGCCGTCCTGCTCTTCGCCGGGCTGCTCTGGCTCACCGGCCGGCGGCAGGCCGCCGTGACCGGCGGCGCCGCGTTCGCCGCCTGCACCGCGCTGGCCGCGGCGGCGATGCCACGCGACTCCTGGACCTACTGGGTGCACCATGTCGCGGGTGCCGGACTCGGTGACAGCCCGGACAGCCTGGCCAACCAGACCCTGCACGGCGCGCTGCTCCGCCTCGGCTTCGAAGGCCCCCTGGAGATCGCGCTCCTCCTCGCCCTGGCCGCCGGTGTCACCTTCCTCGGGCTGCGGCGCGCGGTGCGCTACGCCCAGGACGGACAGCTGCTCCTCGCCGTCGCCGTCACCGGGTGTGTGGCCGTCGCCGTCTCGCCGACCGCCTGGCAGCACCAGCTGCTCTGGGTGCTCCTCGCCGTCGTGGGACGGGTCGGCACCCGGGCCTCGGACCGGCTGGTCTGGCCGGCCGTCGTGGTGCTCGTCCTCACGCTGCCCGGGAAGATGCTGCTGCCGAACATCGGAGTGCTCCTTCCCGTACGCGACAACGTGCTGCTCATCGCCGCGCTCGGGGCGGCCTGCGTGGCGCCGTTCCTGTCGCGCACCTCGCCGCACTGGCAGCGGCCGATCCCCACGGACCACGCCGAACCCGTCGCCTCGCGCTTCAGACATGTGCCGCTGCTGCCGTTCTGGCGGAGGGTGCTCAGCCGGCCGAACCTGCTGCTGGAACTCCTGCTGATCCGGGTCGTCTACTCCGCGTACGCGAAGGTGCGGCTGGCGGCGACCGCCGGCCGCCCCACGGCCGAGGAGCACGGCCGGCAGATCCACTCCATCGAGCAGTGGCTGCACATCGACATAGAGCACTGGGCCAACCACGCGGTCGTGGAGGTCACCTGGCTGCGGGACTTCTTCGACTACTACTACTCGACGTTCCACTTCATCGTGCCGCTCGCGATTCTCGGTGTGCTGTACGTACGGCGGCCCACGGACTACCGCTGGGCCCGCAGCTCCATCGGCTTCGCCACGGTCCTCGCCCTGATCGGCTTCTGGCTCTACCCGCTGGCCCCGCCGCGGCTGATGCCGGGCCTCGGCTTCATCGACACCGTCCACGGCGTACAGGACTTCGCGAAGCCGGACTACGGGACGCTGACGTCGATGACCAACCAGTACGCGGCGATGCCGTCGCTGCACTTCGGCTGGTCGCTGTGGTGCGGTGTGGTGATCGTGATGCTCGCGCCGAAGGCATGGATGAAGGCGCTCGGCCTGCTGCACCCGCTCTTCACGGTGTCCGCCATCGTCGCCACGGGCAATCACTGGGTGCTGGACGCGGTCGGCGGCGCGGCCGTCGTGGGCATGGGATTCGGCCTGACGTACGTCCTGTCCGGGCCCCGGACGCTCCGGCGCAAGCCCGTTGCGGCGGCGGGTCCCGCGGCCGAGGCCGGACCTGCGGAGGATGCCGGGAACCCGGTGGGTGAGCCGGTGGGCAGCAAACGCTGAGTCACCCCGGACGGCCGCGAGGCAGCGTCACCCCGGACGGCCGCGAGGCAGCCCTCCCCGGCGTGGGCCTCTGACAACTCCGACAGCAGGGAGCGCTTCCTCCGATGGCCGCACAGCCCACACGTCCTGAGCACGGCGATCACGAGACCGCCCCGGTCATGGATGTCTCGCCGTTCAAGCCTTCTCTCGTCAAAGCGGTGTTCAGGGACGTGACCCCGATGCACGTCTCTCGGTCGGCCGCGTGGGCCGCCGCGTCGGTGACGCGGACCGTGCTGACGGAGATCATCGACGGCGCGCGGAGAGCGGCGGCGGAGGGTGCCCGGAAGAAGCTGGTTCCCGGGGACCTCGTCTCGGCGATCGACCGGAACGTCGAGCTCGAGGTGGGGGGCACATGGTACGACCACAGCCCGACGTTCAAAGGCCTGACCGGTGTCCTGTACGACGCCGAGGGCGTCGTCGTGCCTTCTCGTCAGCGCGGCAGGTCGCCCAGACCGAGTGCTGTGGCCGGCGCCCACAGGTTCGAGGCCGGGGTCAGGAAGCTGCTGTGGAGTCAGGGGGTGACGGCCGTCCCGGCGATGGTCCGCGACCTGGACGGAATCGCGAGCGTGTTCCTGACGGACCTCGCCCGGGCGGCGGCCATGGTCGTCCGCGAGGGCGGGGGCGAACGTTTCGGCACGGTCACCCTGGTGATGTCGGGCGAACCGGCCCCACCCCCGTTCCTGACGGATCCCCTCCGGGCCCGGTCCGCCCGCAGGGGGGACCGGCGGACCATCGGCAGGGACGACATCCTGGCCGCCACCACGATTCAGTTGTTCGGCGGCAACCTCAGGCAGCGAGCCCTCACCGAAGCACGCGAGGCGACACAGAACACTTCTGCCGGCTGAGCGGGTTCGACCGGCATCGCAGCCCGCACCCTCATCTGCTACCGCAGACCCGCCACATGGGATGGTCTCTCAGGCGCCGGGGCGGTTCGTTTGGCGTAGCTGGTGATCAGCACGGTTTCCATGCGGTCGACGCCGTCGAGTGAGCCGATGCGGTCGGTGAGATAGGTGTGGAGTGCGGCGGCGTCCCGGCAGACGGCGATGGCGAACAGGTTGTGGGGGCCGGTCGTGCTGCCGACGAACGCCGCTTCGGGATCGCCTGCCAGGGCCCGTGCGACGCCTGCGGTCCGGGCGGGCGTGACGGTCAGCCAGAGCAGGCACTGCACGGAGAAGCCGAAGAGGCGCGGGTCGATCTCGACATCGAACCGGAGAACGCCCGACCGGCGGAGTTCCTCCAGACGGCGGCGGACGGCGGACTCCGACCAGCCGACCTGCCGGGCGAGATCCGGGTAGGCGGCACGGCCGTCCGCGGCGAGGGCGGGGAGCAGCCGGCGGTCGAGGCCGGTGAGGGGGACCGGAGAGGTGCCGGCGGTCGGGGCCGGTCTCAGCGCGGCGATCTGCTCCTCGGTGAGCGCCGAGGTCCGGCCGGTCCAGCGGTGGTCCATCGCCGGGCGCAGCAGCCGTTGCGCGTCGATCTGCGTGCCCTGCGGAAGGCGGCCCAGCGCGCCCAGGGGCGCCGGTCCCTCTTCGGCGACGTGGAAGACGCAGATGATCCCGGTTCCGCTGGAGGCGACGGTCACCCAGGCGGTGTCGGGGCGACGGGCCAGCGTGCGGGCGAGCTGGACGATGCCGGAGGGCGGGACGCGCAGGCGCACCAGCCATTCGGCATGGCCGGTGCGGTGGCTGTTCGTCACCCCGGCCACGCGGGCGATCCCGGTGGTACGGAGCCGGCCGAAGCGGCGGGCCACGGTGCGGTCGGAGACATCGAGGACGTCGGCGATCCTGCTGAAGGCGGCGCGCCCGTCGAGTTGGAGGGCGTGCAGGAGCCGTAGATCGAGTGCGTCCAGCGTGACCGAATCCACCGGACCAGTGTAGGGCGGTGTCGGATTGCGGCGTGGGGACGGGAGTTGGGGATCCGGAGCTCGCGGCCGATGCAGCATCGAGCCCATGGCGGTGCTGTTCGACCGGTGCGACGGTAACGACGGCCGCCACGACCGAAGTTCACGCCGCGGGAGCGCTGAGCCGTTCCTGCGGGGCCCTGTTCGCCCTGCGTATTCCGTCTCTGTCGGAGGACACCGTGTTCGGAACCCTCATGCTCCTCGCCGGCCCGACGCTGGGTTTCCGCCTCCTCGGTCTGCTGGGTGTCGGGCGGTTCGCGAGCTGGCGAACCAGTGCGGCACACGGTCTGGCCGTCATGCTCGTGGCCACCGCGACCGCGCACTTCGCCCCCCGGGGCATGGGCATGATGCCCGGCCACGACGACATGGCAGCCATGGTGCCGCCGTTCGTCCCGTTTCCCCGCGTGATGGTCTACCTGACCGGGGTACTGGAACTCGCCGGCGCTGTCGGCCTCGTCCGGACCGCGACACGTACGGCGGCCGGGACCGGCCTGGCGGTGCTCTTCGTGCTGATGTTCCCGGCCAATGTCTACGCCGCCGTCGAGGACATCCCGTTCGACGGCGATCCGGCCACGCCGCTGTGGTTCAGGATTCCCGAGCAGCTGGTCTTCATCGCCGTTGCCCTGTGGGCGGCCACAGCCCGTGACACCGATCGACCGTGGCCGGGTGTGATCCGGCGCGGCACCGACGACACCGCCGTGGCCCGCCGATGACGGGGGCGGAGCTCCGGGGGCCGTGGCCGAAGGGGTACCGGGGAGACTTCCGCCTCCCCGGTACCCCTTCGGCCGGGATCGCCGCGTCTGACCAGCATCCGCCCGAAACCGCGGGGCCGCCACTCGAACGGCTCAGCCGTGCGACGGTCCCAGCGCCCAGGCCGCCAACGACAGCGTGGCCATCGACACGACCGTGGACGTCACGACCGCATTGCGGGCGAGCGTGGTGTCCAGCCCGTACTGCCCGGCGTAGATGAAGGCGTTCTGGGCGGTCGGCAGCGCGGAGCACAGGACGACAGCGAGGAGCTGGGGGCCGGCGAGGTCCAGGAGCAGGGGGCCGCCGACGGCAAAGGCGATCAGGGGCTGTACGAGTGTCTTGAGAGCCACCACCGTCCCCAGTTCCGCCCGGCTGACCGGGGCCGCGCATGCCGCCGGTTCCGGGCGGGTGTGCAGCGACAGGCCGAGCGTGATCAGGGCCGTGGGAACGGCTGCGGACCCCAGCAGATCGCAGGAGTGGGTGAACGCCTCCGGCAGCCGCAGGCCGGTGGCCGACACGCAGACGCCGAGCAGTGAGGCCATGATGACCGGGTTGCGGACCGGCATGGTCAGCATGCGGCGCAGACCCGCACGCCAGTGGGTGTTCCCCCGGTCCGTGCCGGAGTCCAGCAGTGTCAGGATCACCGGCGACACCACCAGCACCTGGAACAGGATGACCTGGGCGACGAACGACGCGTCGCCCAGCACCTGGACGGCCACCGGAATTCCGAGGTTGGCCGAGTTCACGTAGCCCGATGCCATCCCGCTGATCGCACCGTCGGCCGTCTTGCGGCCGAAGAAGCGCCGGGCCACCAGCAGGCCGAGACCGGAGACGAGCACCGTGCCCGCGGCGAAGGCGATCACCGTGGTGTTCACGAACGAACCCAGGTGCGCGTCCGAGACCATCATGAACAACGCCGCGGGCATGGCCACATGGAAGACGAAGCGGCCGAGTACCGCCTCGGCCTGCTCCCCGAGCAGTCGCCCCCGCCCGGCCGCGTAACCGATGGCGGTCAGCGTCCAGATGGGGGCGAAGGCGGAGAGCAGGTCATGCATGCGGCTCATGATCCCTGCGTGCCGTGGCCCGGCCGTACGGGGGGCCGGGCCACAGCAGGATGCGGGGCGGGGGCCGGGTCAGACCCCGACCGACATCCCGGCCTTCGCGGCGACGTCGCCGCTCCGCTCCCCGAGGTGCTCCGTCTCCACATGGGCGGTCTCACGGGCGGTGAGCGCCGAGATGACGGGCGGCAGGCAGAGTGCGGCCGCGAAGAGCGCGACGCCTGCCCAGTTGTCCCCGTCCGGGCCGGCGATCTGCGAGGCGAAGGCCACGGCGAAACCGGCGATGGCGAAGCCGGTCTGGGTGCCGATCGCCATGCCCGAGAGCCTGACCCGGGTGGGGAACATCTCGGCGTAGAACGAGGGCCAGATCCCGTTGGCGGCGCTGTAGACGACACCGAAGACGAGGATGCCCAGCCCCAGCACCAGGGGGTAGCTGCCGGTGGAGATCGCCCACAGGTAGAGCGGCATGACCACCGCGCTGCCGATGGCGCCCATCAGGAAGACGGGCCTGCGCCCGATGCGGTCCGAGAGCCGGGCCCACAGCGGAATCGTGAACAGAGCGACCAGATTGGCCAGGGCGCCGACCCACAGCATCCCGGTGCGGCCCATTCCCACGGCGTCGCTCGTCGCGTACGACAGCGCCCAGACGGTGAAGATCGTGCTGACGGTGGCGACCACCGCGCACCCGACGACCCGCAGGACATCGGCCCAGTGGTCGCGGAGCAGCACCGCGAGCGGCAGCTTCGCCACACCTTCGGTCGCTGCCTGCTTGGCGAAGACGGGTGTCTCCTCCAGGGTGCGGCGGATGACGTACCCCGTCACCGCGACGGCGATGCTCAGCCAGAACGGGATGCGCCAGCCCCAGGAGAGCAGCTGCTCCTCGGGGAGGGCGGCGACGGGGATGAAAGCGAGGGTCGCGATGAGCTGGCCGGCCTGCGTTCCGTTGATGGTGAAGCTGGTGAAGTAGCCGCGCCGGTGAGCCGGTGCGTGTTCCAGGCTCATGGAGTTGGCGCTGGCCTGCTCGCCTGCCGCGGATATGCCCTGGAGGATGCGGAGGAGTACGAGCAGGACCGGAGCGGCACCACCGATCTGGTCCCGGGTGGGCAGACAGCCGATGAGGAACGTCGACAGGCCCATCAGGATCAGCGTGAAGACCATGATCTTCTTACGGCCGACCCGGTCTCCGACATGGCCGAGGAAGAGCGCGCCGACGGGACGGGCGGCGTAGGCGACACCGAAGGTGGCCAGCGACAGCAACGTCGCGTTCGCGGGATCGGACTCGTCGAAGAAGACCTTCGGGAAGATCAGCGCGGCCGCGCTGCCGTAGATGAAGAAGTCGTAGTACTCCAGGGCGCTGCCGATCCAGGCGGCGAGCGCGGCCTTACGGGGCTGGGCCTGAGGCAGCGGTGGACCGGTGGCGGGGTCGTGAACGGTCACGTCGTACTCCTTCGGGGACGTTCCGTGCGGGGAGGGCGAGCGGGTGGAGCGAGCGGGAACGAGCGGCGCGGCTAATTAACGCACTAGGTAGTTAGTTGCGGATGGCTACGGATGCTGCGAGGAGATGACGCCCCTGTCAAGAGTCCGCGCAGAACTCACCCGGTCCGCGCGCCGCCCGGCCCGCGCCCCGGCCGTCTCGGCCGGCCCTGCTCCCGGACCGGCCCCGGCCGCGGGTCTCAGGCTGCCCGGTCGGCCGTCAGATAGGCGATGATCATGTCGCCGAGCATGGTCCGGTAGTGCTCCCGCCGGTCCGTGGCGACCAGGTCGCGGCCGAAGAGCGCCCCGAAGGTGTGCCGGTTCGCGATCCGGAAGAAGCAGAAGGAACTGATCATCGCGTGCAGGTCCACGGCGTCGACGTCCGCCGTGAACAGCCCCGATGCGCGGCCCGCGTCCAGGATGCGTCGCAGGACATCGATCGCGGGGGAGCCGATACGGCTCAACTCGGCGGAAGCGGCGATGTGTTCGGCCTCGTGGATGTTCTCGATGCTGACGAGCCGGATGAAGTCCGGGTGGTCCTCGTGGTGGTCGAAGGTCAGCTCGGCCAGCCGTCGGACCGCGGCCACGGGGTCGAGGTGCTCCACGTCCAGGAGCTGCTCGGCCTCCCGGATCCTGCTGTACGCCCGCTCCAGTACCGCGGTGAACAACTGCTCCTTGCCGCCGAAGTAGTAATAGATCATGCGCTTCGTGGTGCGGGTGCTGGCCGCGATCTCGTCGACCCGGGCCCCCGCGTAGCCCAGGCGTGCGAACTCGCGTGTGGCCACGGTGAGGATCTCGTCCCGTGTGCGGGCCGCGTCGCGGGTGCGCCCGGCGGGTCGGACGGGTCCTTCGGTGCTGGTCATCCGGATCCTCCGCGGGCAGTCGGTGAGTGCTCGCGATTCTAGAAGCCGGGGGGGCGGGGCGGCCGATCCGGGCCGGGGTCTTCCCAGGGCGGCCCGCATTCGGTAAGACTAACTAACCAGTCCGTACATTAATGGGAAGTGAGCGATGCCGAACCACGCCGACACGCCCCACGGCGCCCCGGTCCTCGTGCTGAACGGGCCGAACCTCGGCCTCCTCGGTCTGCGCGAGCCCGCCGTCTACGGAACGGGCACCCTCACCGACGTCGAGGAGCTCTGCCGCCGGACCGCGCAGGAGCACGACCTGCGCGCCGACTGCCGGCAGAGCAACCACGAGGGCGTGCTCATCGACGCCGTCCACGAGGCCCGCACGGCCCACCGGGGCATCGTGATCAACCCCGCCGGGTACAGCCACACCTCGGTGGCCCTGCGCGACGCGCTCGCCGCCGTGGAGCTGCCCGTCGTGGAGGTGCACCTGTCGAACATCCACCGGCGTGAGGCGTTCCGCCACCACAGCTACGTCTCGGCCGTCGCCGATGCGGTCATCTGCGGGGCGGGTGCCCACGGGTACGCCATGGCCCTCGCCCACCTCGCCCAGCTCCTGGAGGAGAACCGTTGAGCCCGGACTCGTACCTCGTCGGCCTCATCGGCTCCGGCATCGGCCCCTCGCTCAGCCCCGCTCTCCACGAACGGGAAGCCGACCGGCAGGGGCTGCGCTACCTCTACCGCCTCATCGACATCGGCGCGCTCGGTGTCCCGCCGGAGAGGACCGGTGAACTCGTGCGCGCCGCGCGCGACATGGGGTACGACGGCCTCAACGTGACCCACCCCTGCAAACAGCAGGTCCTGGAGCACCTCGACGCGCTCTCCCCACAGGCCGAGGCGCTCGGCGCGGTCAACACCGTTGTCTTCGAGGGAGACAGGGCGACCGGCCACAACACGGACGCCACGGGCTTCGCCGCCTCCTTCGCCCGAGGGCTGCCCGACGCGGCACTGGACCGGGTCGTGCAGCTGGGCGCCGGCGGCGCGGGAGCGGCCGTCGCCCACGCGCTGCTCGCCCTGGGCGCCGGCCGGCTCACCGTGCTGGACGCCGTTCCCGAGCGTGCTGCCGCCCTCGCCGGTTCCCTGAACCTGCACTTCGGTCCGGGGCGGGCGGAAGCCGCGGACCTCCTCGACATCGCCGCGCGGACCGCCGGTGCCGACGGGCTGGTCAACGCCACCCCCATCGGAATGGCCGCCCACCCCGGACTCCCGCTCCCCGCAGACCTGTTGCACCCCGGCCTGTGGGTTGCCGAGGTCGTCTACCGTCCGCTGGAGACGACCCTCGTACGCACCGCCCGCGCGCTCGGCTGCGCCACCCTCGACGGCGGCGGTATGGCCGCCTACCAGGCCGCCGACTCCTTCCGGCTCTTCACCGGCCGTGAACCCGACACCGCGCGCATGCTCGCCGACATCGCGGATCTCACGAGCACTCGCTGACCCAGGAACCCGGAAACCCGGACTCCTGAACCCCGATCCCCGATCCCCGAATCCCGGAGGACCGACATGCGTACGTCCATCGCCACCGTCTCGCTCAGCGGCCCGCTCACCGAGAAGCTCACCGCTGCCGCGCGCGCCGGCTTCGACGGCGTCGAGATCTTCGAGAACGACCTGATCGGCAGCCCGCTCACACCGGAGGAGATCAGGGAACGGACCGCGGACCTCGGCCTGACGATCGACCTCTACCAGCCCATGCGTGACATCGAGGCCGTCCCCGAGGACGTGTTCGCCCGCAACCTGCGGCGTGCCGCGCACAAGTTCCGTCTGATGCGGCGGCTGGGTGCCGACACCGTCCTGGTCTGTTCCAGCGTCTCCCCGCAGGCCCTCGACGACGACGCGCTCGCGGCCGACCAGCTCCGCCGACTCGCGGACCTCGCCCAGGAGTCCGGCATCCGCATCGCGTACGAGGCGCTGGCCTGGGGCCGTCACGTCAGTACGTACGACCACGCCTGGCGCATCGTCGAAGCCGCGGACCATCCGGCTCTCGGCGTCTGCCTGGACAGCTTCCACATCCTCGCCCGGGGCTCCGAACCCGCGGGGATCGCGGACATCCCCGGCGACAGGATCTTCTTCCTGCAGCTCGCCGACGCCCCCCTGATGGCCCTGGACGTCCTGCAGTGGAGCCGCCACTACCGCTGCTTCCCGGGCCAGGGCGACCTGGACGTCGCCGGGCTGGTCCGGGCCGCCGTGCGGGCCGGCTACGACGGGCCCCTCTCCCTCGAGGTCTTCAACGACGTCTTCCGCCAGGCGGACGCGGGCCGCACCGCCGTGGACGCCCAGCGCTCCCTCGCCCTGCTGCAGGAGTCCGCGGGGCTGACCGCGCCCCCGGCACCGGTCGTCCCCACCGGATTCGCCTTCGTCGAGATCGCCACCGCCGACACGGCCAGAATCACGCCCCTGCTGACCGCGCTCGGCTTCTCCCGCACGGCCAGGCACTCCGGCAAGCCGGTGGACCTCTGGGAACAGGGCGGGGCCCGCATCCTCCTCAACACCGATACCGACACCGGCACCGGCAGTCACCTGCCGGACCCCTCGCTCACCGCCATCGGCCTGGAGAACCCCGACCCGGCGGCGGCGTCCGCCCGCGCCGAGTCCCTCCTCGCCCCCGTCCTGCCCAGGCGCCGCGCACCCCGGGACGCACCGCTGGACGCGGTGGCCGCGCCCGACGGCACCGAGTTCTTCTTCTGCGCCACGGGCCGTCCCGGGCAGCCCGACTGGACCGGCGACTTCGCACCCGCCCCGCACACGCCGCCCGGCGGCATCGGCGTCACCCGCATCGACCACGTCGCACTGACCCAGCCCTGGCACCAGTTCGACGAGGCGGCCCTCTTCCACCGCAGCGTGCTCGGCCTCCGGCCGCACGCGAGCATCGACCTCGCGGACCCGTACGGCCTGCTCCGCAGTCGAGCCGCGAGCAACCCCGAAGGAACCGTACGCATCGCCCTCGGCGTGGGGGCGTCCCCCACGGACGACCCCGCACGCCCCCAGCACGTGGCCCTGGCCACCGACGACCTGGTCACCGCGGTCCGCCGTGCCCGCGCGGCCGGCGCGCGGCTGCTGCCGGTGCCCGCCAACTACTACGACGACCTGGCCGCGCGCCACGAGTTCGCCCCCGGCGAGCTGGAGACGTACCGCGAACTCGGCATCCTCTACGACCGTGACGAGAAGGGGGAGTTCCGGCACTGCTACACCGTGACGACCGGCAGTCTCTTCTTCGAACTCGTCGAGCGCACCGGCGGATACGACGGATACGGGGCCCAGAACGCCCCCGTCCGGCTCGCCGCCCAGCGGACGTGAACGCGTGCGCACACCACAGGGCCCCGACCGGTGAACCGGTCGGGGCCCTGTGGGATGTGTCTGCTGCTGGATCAGTACCAGCCGTTGGACTGCCAGAAGTCCCAGGCGCCGCACGGGCTGCCGTAGCGGTCCTCCATGTAGTCGACGCCCCACTTGATCTGCGTCTTGGCGTTGGTCTGCCAGTCGGAGCCCGCCGACGCCATCTTCGAGCCGGGCAGGGCCTGGACCAGGCCGTACGCGCCGGAGGAGGCGTTGGAGGCGTGCACGTCCCAGTCGCTCTCGTGGTCCACGATCTTGTTGAAGCACTCGTACTGGGCGCTGTCGTCGATCATCTTCTTCGCCGTGTCCTGCGCGCTCGCCGCGGTCGTCGGAGCGGCGGCGGGCGCAGCGGCCATCGCCGGGGTCACGCCGAGGGCCAGTCCGGTGGCACCCAGCAGCACGGAGGCGCCGGTGACAGCGGCCCTGCGACGGGTGATGCGGGGCTGGGCGAGGATGCGACGGGCGAACGACACGTGGAACCTAACGTCGGGGACGGGGAGGTCGCGGCCGGCCCTGAAGTGCGGGACCGGTACTCATGGACCGCGGTCCGTCCGTGCGGACGCTGCGGTGCTCGGCGACGTCATCCATCGTCAGCGACGCGGCCCGGGCCGCGCAACGAGCGCCGGTACGACCCCGCGTAGTACCAGGGGGCCGAAGGCCCCGTACGTGCCGCCGGGAACGGGGCCCGGGCGAGGGATCACGCCCTACGGGGCCGGGTCGTACAGGACCGAGGTCCTGTGGGCGCCCTCACGCCTTCGGGACCTCGAATGTGACCTGGGCCTCGAAGGCCGCACGCCGGGTGGCCCGCCGCAGCGCCTTCAGCAGGGTGGGCCCGATCGTGAGGGTCAGGACCACGGTGAGGACGGCGCGGCCCAGGTCCCAGCCGAGCGAGGTGGCCACGCAGTACGCGAGGAAGCGGACCAGGTTCTCGTGCAGCGGGCCGCCCTCGACGAACGAGATCCCGGACCCGAGCCCCGTCACGAGCGTCCAGCCCTGCAGGTTCATCACTGTGCCGTACGCGAACGCCGCCACACATCCGTACGCCGCGAGCATCAGCACCTCGCCCCTGCCCCGCAGCCGCTCCGGGCCGGGCAGCAGGCCCGCGCCCATCGCGAACCAGCCCATCGACAGCATCTGGAACGGCATCCACGGACCCACTCCTCCCGTGAGCAGGGCGGAGGCGAACAACGTCACCGAGCCGAGCACGAAACCGAAGCCCGGGCCCAGGACCCGTCCGCTCAGCACCATCAGGAAGAACATGGGTTCCAGGCCCGCCGTCCCCGCCCCCAGGGGGCGCAGCGCGGCGCCCACCGCCGCGAGGACACCGAGCATCGCGACCGCTTTCGCGTCCAGCCCGCCGTCCGCGATCGTCGCGACGACCACGCCGACGAGCAGGACGAGCAGCGCGGCGAACAGCCACGGCGCGTCCTGGGCGTGGGCGGTGACACCGGATCCCTCGCCGGCCAGCAGCGGCCAGCCGAAGGCGATCACCCCGATCGCGCTGACGAGGACGAGTGCGGCAGCGGCACGCGGGCCGATACGGACCGGGCGCGCCGGACGGGAGCCGGTCATGCGGTGGGCTCCCCAGGACCGGACGCTTCCAGCGCCGTACGTACCTGCGTCACGGTCAGCCACTCCTGCGGGGCCAGGATCTTCGCGGTCTGCGGGGCGAACGCGGGGGAGGAGACCACGACCTGGCGGGTCGGGCCGTCGGCGACGATCTCGCCGTCGGCGAGGATCACCACCCGCTGGGCCAGCTCCGCCGCCAGCTCCACGTCGTGCGTGGCCAGGACGATGGCGTGACCGTCGGCGGCCAGAGCGCGAAGCACCCCGACCAGGCGGGCCTTCGCCGCGTAGTCGAGGCCCCGCGTCGGCTCGTCCAGGAGGAGGAGCGGGGGCCGGGCGGTGAGCACCAGCGCCAGGGCCAGGGCGAGACGCTGCCCCTCGGACAGGTCGCGCGGGTGGGTGTCGTCCGGCACACCGGGCAGCAGCTCGGAGACCAGGGCGCGACAGCTGCCCGCGGGCGCGCCCGCGTCGGAGTCGGCCGCCGCGCACTCGCCGGCGACCGTGTCGGCGTACAGCAGATCGCGTGGCTCCTGCGGTACGAGCCCGACCCGGCGCACCATGTCGCGCGGGGCCGTACGGGAGGGGACCAGGCCGCCCACGCGTACGGAACCCGTGGTCGGCTCGATCATTCCGACGAGCGTGGACAGCAGGGTCGACTTCCCCGCACCGTTGCGGCCCATCAGCGCCACGGTCTCGCCGGGTGCGACGGACAGCGTCACCCGGCGCAGCGCCTCGACGCGCCCGCGCCGCACGCCGAGCCTCTCGACCCGGGTGACGGGGTCGTCCGCACCGGGGCCGGGGCCGGGGGCTTGGCGCGGGCCACGGCCGAGCAGCCGGCCGATCAGACCCGGGGGTGCGGCGGCGGGAGCGGGGAGCGGGGCGACGACGGGGGGCGGGGAGACAGGCCCGGGCGGCAATCGCACCTGCGCCAGCCGCTCCCGGAGCTCCGCGCCCCGGCGCCGGGCGTCGCGCACCGACAGCGGCAGCGGCTCCCAGCCCACCAGCTGCCCGAGGGCCACCACCGGCGGGCGTACGGGCGAGACGGCCATGATGTCCGCGGGCGCGCCGACGACCGGGGCCGCGCCGGGCGAGGGCAGCAGGACGATCCGGTCCGCGTACTGCACCACCCGCTCCAGCCGGTGCTCGGCCATCAGCACCGTCGTCCCCAGGTCGTGCACCAGACGCTGGAGCACCGCCAGGACCTCCTCGGCCGCCGCCGGGTCCAGCGCGGACGTCGGCTCGTCGAGGACCAGGACCTTGGGGTGCGGGGTGAGGACCGAGCCGATCGCGACGCGCTGCTGCTGACCCCCGGAGAGCGTGGCGATCGGCCGGTCGCGCAGCTCCGCCAGACCCAGCAGGTCCAGCGTCTCCTCGACACGCCGCCGCATCACATCGGGGGCGAGGCCCAGCGACTCCATGCCGTACGCCAGCTCGTCCTCGACCGTGTCCGTGACGAAGTGGGCGAGCGGGTCCTGGCCCACCGTGCCGACGAGATCGGCGAGTTCACGTGGCTTGTGGGTACGGGTGTCACGGCCGTCGACCGTGACCCGGCCCCTGAGCACACCGCCGGTGAAGTGCGGCACGAGACCCGAGACGGCACCCAGCAGAGTCGACTTGCCGACTCCGGACGGGCCGACGAGCAGCGCCAGCTCACCCTCCGGGACGGTGAGGTCGACGCCCGAGAGCGTGGGACGGTCCGTGCCCTCGTACTGCACCGAAACCTGTTCGAACCTGATCACGGCTGCTCCTTGGACGTACGGGAGTTCGGCGGCGGGACGGGCGCCACCACGGCGGGCAACAGCCCGGCCAGCACCGCGGCAGCGGGCCACAGCGGCAGTACGGGAGCGGTCAGTGGTACGACACCGGGGCGCAGTGCCGCCGGATCGGCGCTCCCCGCCCAGATCATCGCGGCCGCGACCACCGCACCCGAGCCCGCGACCAGCCAGGCGCGTACACCCCACCGGTCCGGCCGGTAGCGGGTACGGACCGAGCGGCGCCCGCCGAGCCTGAGCCCCGCCACGGCCGCGACCAGCCCGGCGAGCAGCAGCGGCAGCCCGTACACCGCGCCCTCCACGGCCAGCAGCCCGTACGTTCCCGCGCACACGCCCAGCAGCCCGCCGAGCGTGAGCACGTTCGTCGTGAGCCGGACGGCGGGCGGGACCTGGGCCGTGCGCCCGTACCCCCGGGCGTCCATCGACGCCGCCACGGCCACCGAACGCTCCAGCGCGCCCTCCAGCACAGGCAGCCCGATCTGGAGCACCGCCCCGACCCCGCCGGTCGCACGCCCCCGCAGCCTCCGGGCCGTCCGCAGCCGCACCACATCGGCGACCATGTTCGGCGCGAAGGTCATCGCGACGACGACGGCGACTCCCGCCTCGTACAGCGCGCCCGGCAGCGACTTCAGGAGCCGGGCCGGGTTGGCCAGCGAGTTCGCCGCCCCCACACAGATCAGCAGGGTGGCCAGCTTCGCCCCGTCGTACGACGCGAAGACCAGTTGCTCCGCGGTGACCCGGCCGCCGATCCTGACACCCTGCGCCCAGTCGGGCAGCGGAACCTCGGGCAGCGTGAACACCGTGTGCGTCCCGGGGATCGGTGATCCGAGGAACACCGAGAAGACCAGCCGCACACCGACGACGAACAGCCCCAGCTTGATGAACGCACCGTAGGAGCGGGCCCACGGCGCGTCAGTGCGGCGGGCCGCCACGACATAGCCCGCCACTCCCACCAACAGCCCGAGCAGCAGCGGATTGGTCGTACGGGACGCGGCCGTGGCGAGGCCGAGCGCCCACAGCCACCAGGCCCCGGCCGGCAGCGCGTTGCTGCGGGTGGCCTCGGGCGCGAGCAGCGCACGGTGGAGCCGGGCCGTGCCGGTGGAACGCGTCATCGCCGGCGTCGGGCCTGCAGCACCGCGGCGATACCGAGCAGGAGGACCGCGCCGACCCCGGCCAGCACACCGGCCGACGGACCGCCGCCGGAGCCGTCGGAGGCGTCGTCCGTGGCGGACGCCGTGGCCGGATCGCCGGTGTCCGAGGCACCGGAGTCCTCGCCGACCTGCTCACCGCAGCCCGACGCGGGATAGTCCGAGATCGCACAGAGCATCGCGGAACTGTCGTACCGCAGCGGCTTCGCCACCGAGGCGAGCGCCTCGGCGGTGCTCGCGTCCGGCTCCACCTGGGCGCACGCGGTACGCAGCGCGGGCGGCTTCTCGCCGTCCGGGGCGTCCGCCGCCGTCCCCGGGTCGATGACCAGCGCGATCCGCTTGGTGCCTTCCTCGGCGGGGGTCCCCGCACAGATCGCCCCGAAGTCCGGGGCCCTGCGCGGCTGCGCCGAATCCTGCGAGTCCTCGCTCACCGAGAACCGGAAACCCTGCACCGCGCCGTCGTCCGGCCGGACCAGGGACGGGCCCTGCGTGGCGTACGACCAGTTCTTCCCGCCGTCGCCCTCCCAGAACGACCAGTAGCGGTAACCGGCCGCCTGCGCGCTGCCCGCGCCCAGCACGGTCAGTAGGGCGCCGATGAGGAGGAGGAGCGCCGCGGTGACCGGCGTGCGCCTCACAGGCCCTGGTTCTTCCGGCGTCCGCTGAGCAGGAAGCCGATGCCCGCACCGAAGGCGAGACCGATACCGACGAGCCACCAGACACCCAGTCCGCCGTCGTCGCTGCTCGTGTCCTTCTGCTGCTGCGCCGACGCGGTCGGCGAGGGCACGGCGGTGGCGGCAGGCTTGGGCCCGGTGGCGTTGAGCTGCTTGACGAGGTCGACGCCGCCGAAGTCACGCGCGTCCGCGCCCGTCGCGTGTGCGGCGAGCACCAGCTGGGCGGTGGCGGCGGGGCCGCCCTCCTTGGCCCACGCCTGAGAGTTCTTCTGCAGGTAGGTGACCGCTCCGGCCGCCTTGTCCTTGTGGCCGGACGCGGCCAGGGCGACGACCGCGTCGGCGGTGTTGCCGAAGTCCGGCTGCGGTGCGGCGTCCTCGGCACCCGGCATCGGGGGGAGGTCGAGATGGCCCGACTTCGCGAGCGCGCCCGCGAGGAAGTAGGCGCCGTTCTGCGCGGACTGTTCGGCCGTGAGGCCGGTGCCCTTGTGGCAGACGGGGGCCTTCACCGCGTTGGAGTTGCCGGCGGCCAGGCCCTTGCCCATCGCGCCGAGCACCGCTGCCGCCGTGGCGTCCGCGTTGGCGGTGAGCTTGCCGTCCTTGTCCGGCTGGTACGCGAACGCGCCGCCGCCCTCGCCGCCGCACGGCAGGGCGAACGTCTGCAGCGCCGTGTACGGCGTCTTCCCCGAGTCGGTCGTGATGTCGGCCAGCGGCACACCCGCGCGGGCCAGCGCTCCGATCACGACGGAGGTGGAGTTGGCGTCGCTCGGGCTGCCCGGGTTGTACCCCCAGCCGCCGTCCTCGTTCTGTACGGACTTGAGGAAGCCGACGCCCATGTCCACGACCTCGCGGTGCACGGCGAGCTCGACCATGGCCTGGACCGCGGCCGCGGTCGCGTTGGTGTCCGCCACCGTCTTCGCGTCGCAGGGCTTGGAAGCGTCGCGGTACGAGGCGAAGGCACCGTCGTCGCACTGCTGGCCCACGAGCCAGTCCACCGACTCCGTGGCGGGCGTGACCAGTTCGATCTTCTGGGCGAGGAAGGCCAGCGACTGTCGCCACACACCGTCGTACGTGGGGTCCTTCGTCCCGTACAGCCCGGCCGGCAGGTCCGCCGACGGGGAAGGACTCGGTGCGGCGACCGCTGCGGGGGCGGCTGCGGAACAGAGCACGGCGGTGATCGCGAGTGCTGCCGCGCGGCGGCGTACGGTCATGGCGGGCTGGGCCTCTCCTGCGAGGACCGGGCACAGGCACACGGATGCACCGGGCTCGGCCCCGTATACCTCGACGGTGCCGCCACCGGGGTTCCGGTGGCGCGAGCCGGTCACGCTCACGGACGGGGCATTCCGGCTCTCCGCCCCGGGGCGGATGACGGCTGCGGGTCAGCGCCGGATTCGCACCGGCTTCCCCCCGTACGGGCATGATGACGACCCGCTCACTCTACCGGGGCGCCTCGGGGCCGCTGTGTGCGGACGGCTCCGCCCGCGGTGGACCTGCCGCAGGACAACGGAGGAAAGGCCTTCCCAGCAGGTCAGAGCGCATGCGAAACTCCGGCGGGGATCGCACGGGCACCCGCCCGTGGGGAGGAACGACCGGGGCGGGAAGCACCTGTGCGTACAAGAAGAACGGTGGCCGTGACGGCCGCGGTGAGCGCATTCATGACCATGGCCGCAGGCTGCGGTCTTGTCGGCGGGAGCGACAGTGCGCCGAAGGCGTCACCCTCGCCCACCGCACCGTTCACCAAGCAGACGGTGGGCGACGAGATAGCGGCCCTCGCCGACGCGGCGGGGCTCCCGCCCGGCGACACCTCCACGGCCGGCATGCCCGAGGGGGCCTGGCAGGACTGCGTGGCGCCCTGGATGGGGGACGCGCCCGCGGCGGACGCGGCCCGGGCCTTCGAGGCCACGGTCAAGGCGCTGCGCACCCAGGACTGGGAGATCGTCTCCAGCCACGCGGAGCAGGACGTCACCTTCCGCACCCTCGCCAAGCGGGGCTGGAAGGTGTACGCCCGGCACTACGCGATGGAGGGCTTCGGCACGGAGCAGATCGTGTCGCTCACAGCCGTCGAGGACGGCTGCGAGCTGCCCGACTCGATCCGCGGCGACTACGAGGACCCGGCCTGACAACCGGAGTCCGCGATCACGAAGTGGCCGGCCGGTGACTCCCTGAGCGTGTGGGTGACGAACACGTTGTACAGCCCCATGTTCTGCGCGGAGCCGTTCGCGTACACGTATCCGCCCGAGGTGTACGCCCGCCCCGCCGCCACATGCGCGTAGTTCGTCGCGGTGAAGCACTGTGCGGGGGCCGAGCCTCCCGAGGTGGTCGCGGTCACCGCGGACGTGACGGCCCCGGCCGTGCCCGAGGAGTCGGCCGCCGCCACGGTGTAGCGGTAGGAGGCCCCGGCGGACAGCCCGGTGTCGGTGAAGGACGTCGACGCGGGCGAGCCCACCGCGGTGCCGTCGCGGAACACCTTGTACGAGGCCGCTCCCGCGACCGCGCTCCACGACAGCGACGCGCTGGCGTCGGTGACCCCGGTGACCTTCAGCCCGGCGGGGGCCGGCAGCCCGTCCCCACCGCCCGGGGTGCCCTGGTCCAGACCCCAGAAGACACCCGTGTAGTACGTGGAGCAGATGGTGTTCAGGAAGTAGGCGGCCGTCGACCCGCACTGATCGGCACCCGAGCCCGGGCTCACCGGCAGACCGTGCCCCATGCCGGACACGGAGAACATCTCCACGGCCGGCTTGCCGGAGGCGTCGTCGTAGGTGGTCTGCGTGGTGTTGCCGGGCAGGCTCCGGGTGCTGGACGGGGTCTGGCCGATGCCCCAGACATCGGTCCACTGGTCGCGCAGCGCGGTGGCGTTGGCCGGGTAGACCGTGTAGTCCGAGGTGCCCTGCCAGATCGCGACCCGGGGCCACGGCCCGGTGTGGCCGGGGTAGGAGTTGCGGACCTTGTCGCCCCACTGGGCGGGCGTCAGCCTCTGCGGCCCGGTCTGGCAGCCGGACGCGGCGGCCTGGCTGGTGGCGCACTGCGCGGGCAGCCCGGAGGCCACGGACCCGCCCGCGAACACATCCGGGTACGCGGCGAGCAGATCGGCCGTCATGCCGCCGCCCGCGGACAGCCCCGTGACGTACACCCGGCGGCCGTCGGAGCCGTACGTCTGCTTCGCGTACTCGACCATCTGCACGATGGACGCGGCCTCGCCCCGGCCCCGGGTGCTCTCCGCCTGGTCGAACCAGCCGAAGCAGGACAGCGCGTTGTTCGCCGACGTCGTCTGCGGGAAGACGACGTCGAAGCCCCAGGCGTCGGCGAACTTCGGCCAGCCCGAGTTGGTGTAGTAGGCGTTGGCCGTCTGGGTACAGCCGTGCAGGGCGACGACCAGCGGCGCTCCGGCCGCCAGGTTGTCCGGGGTGTACGCGAACATCTGCAGATTGCCGGGGTTCGTACCGAAGCCGGTGACCTGCGTCAGACCGGCGGCGGCCGCGGCCGGCGGGGCGGTCACGGCCGTACCGAGGGTCGCGGCGAGAAGACCGAGTACTGCGGTGGAGGCGACGCGGCGGAACAGGCGTCGCAGGATCGGTGGGCGCACGGTGGGGCCTCCCTGGTCGGACGTGCGGACTGCTGCCGGAACCTATGAGCCGGGCCGGTCGCCGCCCATGTGGCAGGAGGACATCCGCTGCGCCGTGCTGTGTGCGGCACTCCTCTTGCGTCCGGCTCCCGGCCCTCGGGCATCCGGCTCCCGCCCCGGATCCGCCCGCCCGCCGCTCCGCCCGCACCATGTACGCCGCCACCATGCCGTCGCCCGAGGGTGTGTGCACCGACCCCGTGTGATGCGGGCGGTGACGTCCTTACGGTGACGCTCATGCAGACTTCCCGGACCCCCGATCTCGAACCCCCCACGCCCCCCGCAGACCGGTCCCTGGCCGGGCGCACCGCGCTGGTCACCGGTGCGGCGAGCGGCATCGGGCTGGCCTGCGCGCAGGCCCTCGCCGCCGCGGGCGCCCATGTGCACGTGGTGGACAAGGCCGCCGACGCGGTCAAGGAACTGGCCGACCGGATCGGCGGAACGGCCTGGGTGGCCGACCTCTCCGTGGCCGAGGCGGTGGACGCACTGCCCGACGGCGCGGACATCGTGGTCAACAACGCGGGGCTGCAGCATGTGGCACCGGTGCACGACTTCCCGCCGGACCGCTTCACACTGATCCACCGGGTGATGGTGGAAGCACCGTTCCGCATCTTGCGCCGTACGCTCCCCGGCATGTACGAACGCGGCTGGGGGCGCGTCGTCAACATCTCGTCCGTACACGGGCTGCGCGCCAGTCCTTACAAATCGGCCTATGTCTCGGCCAAGCACGCACTGGAGGGACTCAGCAAGGTGGTCGCACTCGAAGCGGCGGAGCACGGGGTGACGAGCAACTGCGTCAGCCCCGGCTACGTCCGCACCCCCCTCGTCGAGAACCAGATCGCCGACCAGGCCCGCAGCCACGGCATCTCGGAACAGGACGTGGTGGGCCGGGTGCTGCTGGAGCGCAGCGCCATCAAGCGGCTGATCGAACCCGGCGACGTGGCCGGCGCCGTCCTGTGGCTGTGCGGTCCCGGCACGGGGCACATCACCGGAACCTCCCTCGCGATGGACGGCGGCTGGACCGCCAACTGACCTCTCCCCCCGCCCACCGAAGAACGATGGCCGCCCATGTCTGAACCGTCCCCCTCCGCCACCCCCCTCCTGGCGCGCCTCCTCGACCTGCTGGCCGACGACGCCCCCGCCGAGGCGATCGGCGTCGTCACCTCGGAAGCCAGGGCCGCCGGGGTGCCCGCCGCCGAACTGGCCGAGGTGGAGCGGGCGGCCGCGACCGCCCTGCGGATCAGGGGGGTCCTGCGCCAGCACCGGCGGCGGGAACTCCAGCTCACCGCCCTCTTCGACACCGCGGGCGACCTGGCGGCCTCCCGGGACCTGGACGATGTGCTGAAGGCCATCGTGCGGCGGGCCAGGATGCTGCTGGGCACCGACACCGCCTACCTCACGCTCCCCGACGAGGAGGCGGGGGACACCTACATGCGGGTCACCGACGGATCGGTGTCCGTCCTCTTCCAGCGGCTGCGCCTCGAACTGGGCGAGGGGCTCGGCGGACTCGTGGCACAGACCGCGAGCCCGTACGCCACCCCCGACTACCGCACCGACGACCGCTTCCGCCACACCCACAACATCAACGCCGGTGTGCTCGACGAGGGGCTCGTCGCGATCCTGGGAGTGCCCCTGCTGCTCGGCTCCAGCCGCGGCGGTACGGGAAAGGTCATCGGCGTCCTCTTCGCCGCGGACCGGGCCCCCCGCGTCTTCAGCCCCGAGGAGGTGGCCCTGCTGTGCTCGCTCGCCGCCCACGCCGCGATCGCGATCGACACCGCCCGGGCGCTGGACGACACCAGATCGGCCCTCGCCGAACTCGCCGGTGCGAACGCGGAACTCGCCGAGGCCAACGCCGCCGTACGCGCGCACTCGGCCGCCATGCAACGGGCCGAGGAGGCCCACGACCGGCTCACCGACCTGGTGCTGCGCGGGGGCGACGTCAAGGATGTCGCCGCGTCCGTGGCGGGGCTGCTGGACAGCGCCCTGACCATTCACGATCCGGTCGGGCGGCCACTGGCGGCCGTGTCACCGCAGGGCGGGGCGTTCGCCGTCGACAGCATGGACGCGGGCTGGCTCGCCGGGACCGCGGAGGAGTCCCGGAACGGGGGGCGCGCGGTGCACCGCGACGGCCGGTGGATCTGCGCCGTGCTCGCCGGCCAGGAGCTCCTGGCCAGTCTGGTGCTGCACCGGCCGGACCGCCTCGACGACTCCGACCGGCGGCTCTTCGAGCGCGCCGCTGTCGTCACCGGTCTGCTCCTGCTGCTGCGCCGCACGGTCGCCGAGACAGAGAACCGGATACGGGGCGAGCTGATCAGCGATCTGCTCAGTGACCCGGAGCGCGACCCGGCGGGACTCGCCGAGCGCGGCAGACGGCTCGGCATCGATCTGGACCGGCCGCATCTGCTGCTGGTGGCGGAGGCGGCGGCCCGGGAGAAGCTCGGCGGCGCGGCGATGCGGTACCTGTTCGGCGGCGACATCCACGGAGTGAGCGCCGAACACGCGGGTACGGTCGTGCTGTTGATCGACTGCGACGGCCGGACACCGATGTCCGCCGCGGCTGCCGGCGAGGCCGCGCGGGCGGCGGCCACGCAGCTCGGGCACCTGGTCCAGGCGCCCGTCACCGTCGCGGGCACGGGGCCCGCACGGGGCCCGCGCGAACTGGCCGCCGCCCATGCGGAGGCCGCGCGCTGTCTGCGGGCGATGCGGGTGCTGGGGCGTGCGGGCGAGGGCGCCTGTGTCGACGAACTCGGCTTCCTCGGTGTGGTGCTGGGCAACGCGAAGGACGTGGACGGCTTCGTCACCGCGGTGCTGGGCCCGCTGCTGACGTACGACGAGCGGCGCGGCACCCACCTGGTCCGGACGCTGCGGGCGTACTTCGCCGCGGGCGGCAGCCTCATCCGGGCCAAGGACGAGCTGCACGTCCATGTGAACACGGTGGTGCAGCGGCTGGACCGCATCCAGGTGCTGCTGGGCCGCGACTGGAACGAGCCGGACCGGGCGCTGGAGCTTCAGCTGGCGCTGCGGCTGCAACTGCTCTCGGGCGGCCGGGACGAGTGATCCGGGCCGCCCGGAGTGCGGGTCCTGCTCTCAACCGCCGTACGTATCCGGTCCGTCCGGTCCTCAGGCCGACAGCAGAGTCTCGGCGATCCGGGTGGCTCCCGGCTCGCCCGTCAGCACCGTGTAGTGGTTGACGCCGTCGATCCGTACCGCCCGTACCCCTGTACCGGACAGGCCCGCCGCTGCCAGTCGCGTCTCGTCGTACAGGCCCTGCTCCTCGTTCATCAGACCGCGCTCCGCCCACAACAGCGTGGCGGGCTCCTGGAGTGTGCGTACCGCCGACAGCACCTCGTCCTCGAACAGGCCCATGCCGTCCGTGCGGACCGCCTCCAACAGGCAGCCGGAGCGCAGCGCGGGCTCCTCGCCCGTCAGGTCGCGCTGGATGTACGCGTCCACCTCCGGCGACCAGGCATCTCCCTGGAACGCGGGGTGGGCCTGCCAGAACGCCCGGTACGCGGCGCGGTCGGTGAACGTCATCGACAGACGGTCCATGGCCGGGCCGATCACGGCCGTCAGCAGTTCGTCCGCGGACAGGTGCGTGGGGGCGGGGAAGCCGAATCCGCCGTCCACGAGCACCAGCGGACCGAAGCGGCCCGGGTGCCGTACGGCGGCCAGCGCCGCCACGAACGCGCCCATCGAGTGGCCGACCAGCACCACCCGGCCCGGGCCGAGTGCCTCGGCCAGCGCGGCGGCGTCGTCCGCGTGCGCGGCGATGCCGTACGGGCCGGGCAGCGCGGCACTCGCGCCGCGGCCGCGCAGATCGGGGGCGACCAGGGTCGCGCGGCCCGCGAGCACCCCCGCCACCGCGCCCCAGGAGAGCGCGTTGGCGGTGATGCCGTGCAGGGCCACGACCACCGGCGCGCCGGGGTCCCGGGCGGGCCAGCGCAGCGCTGCCAGTTCGCCTCCGGTCACGGGGACACGTATCTCCTCGTACGGTGTCACGGGTTCTCCTCACGGGGTCGGCGCAGACGGGACGGCAGGCGGGCCAGGCCGCCGGGCAGCAGGTGTACCACGGCCACGAACAGCACCCCGAGCAGGAACAGCGGCTGGGAGAGCGGAACCCGCAGCACGGCGGGCAGTTCGGCGACCGCTCCCGATCCGGCGAGGTCGCCGAGCCGGTGGTCCGCCCAGGTGTACAGGATGCCGCCGACCATCGGCCCCCAGCGGGTGCCCGATCCGCCCAGGACCACCATCACCAGCAGCGAGAGCGTGAAGTCGGAGGTGGTCGTCTGCGGGGTGGAGCCGCCGGTGAGCAGGAGGTGGACGAGGCCGCCGACCGCCGCCAGGGCCCCCGCCAGCACGAAGGCCGTCAGCTTGAACCCGTACGGCTTCAGGCCCAGGACCTCCACCCGGCGTTCGTTCTCCTTGATGCCTTCCCAGACCCGCCCGGTGGGGGAGCGGACCGCCCAGTGGACGACGCCGAGGGTGAGGACGAGGTAGGCGAGGGCGATCCAGTAGAGGTTCGCGGTGTTGTCGATGCCGACCAGTGAGGACGGCAGCAGCTCCGCCGGGGCCGCCCGGCCCTCCTCGCCGCCGGTGAGGCCACCGGGGTTCCGGGAGACCAGGATCGAGCCGGCCTGGGCGAAGGCGAGCGTCACCATCGAGAAGCCGATGCCCGTGACCCGCAGGCTCACAGACCCCAGCACGAGGGCGAGCGCGATGCCGAAGCACAGCCCCAGTACCGCGGCGACGGCGAACGGCAGGCCCGCCTCCAGCAGGAACATGTTGGTGGCGTAGCTGCCCGCGGCGAAGTACAGCGCGTGCCCGAAGGAGAGCAGGCCCGTACGGCCGAGCAGCAGGTCGTAGCCCGTGGCCAGTGCCCCGAACAGCAGGCAGGTGGCGAGGAGTTGGAGACTCCCGGGGCTGCCGACCGGTCCGTCCAGCAGGCCGGGGAGGGGAAGCGCGCTGAACGGCGCGACGATCAGGACGACCAGCACGGCGACCGGCCACCGGCGCAGCAGCCGGGCGGCCCTCCCGGACGCCGGGGGCGCGGCGAGCGCCGGTCCGCCGTCCGTACGGTCGGGTGTCTGGGTGGCGGTACTCACGCGAGCCTCCCGGTCAGTCCGCGCGGCCGGACGAGCAGCAGCGCGGCGAGCAGGACGACGACGGCCAGGTCGCCGAGGCCCGCTGCGGTGTAGTAGTTGGCGAACTGCTGGACCAGACCGATGACCACGGCGGCCACTGCGGCACCGGTCACCGACCCCATGCCTCCGGTGACCACCACGACGAACGCGAAGATCAGCAGCGAGGTGCCCTGACGGGGGTCGACCGAGCCGAAGTACAGCCCGCCGAGCGCCCCGCCGAGCGCGGCGGCACAGCCGCCGATCGCGAAGACGAGCGTGAACGCCCTGCGGACGTCGATGCCGAGCGCGGTCACCATCGCCCGGTCCTCCACCCCGGCCCGTACGACCAGGCCGTGCCGGGTCCGGCCGAGGAAGAGGCGCAGCGCCACCAGGACGAGCACCGCCGCCGCGATCAGGACCAGCCGGTTGACCGGGACCTCGGCGCCCAGCAGCCCGAAGGTGCCGGACAGTGCCTGCGGTCCGGGGAAGGTCCGGGCGTCCGAACCCCAGATGCCCGACAGGAGGGCGGGGACGGCGAGTCCCACGCCGACCGTGGCGAGCACCTGCTCGCGCGGGCGGGTGTAGAGGGGGCGTACGACGGCCAGTTCGAGCAGCACGGCGGCGAGCGTGCCCACCGCCGTACCGAACAGCACCGCGAGGACGAAGCCCGGCCCGTCGGCGCCCGCACCCGGAAGATTCCCGGAGGCCGCCCACCAGGTGCCGTACGCGCCGATGGAAAGGAGCGCGCCGTGGGCGAAGTTGAGCACGTCCATCAGGCCGAAGATCAGCGAGAGTCCGGACGCGATGAGGAAGTAGAGCGCACCCAGACCGAGACCGGTCATGGTGAGCAGCACGATGGTGGACATCAGGAATCCGCCTCCGCGGGGTGTGGGGTGAGCGGGCCCTGTCCGACGCCGAGCAGCCGGCGGGTCGCCTCCGCGTCGCCGAGCAGCCCGTCCGCCGTGCCCCGGTGGGCCGTCCGGCCGTCGGCGAGCACCACGCAGTGTTCGGCCAGGCGCCGTACGACGGCGAGGTTCTGCTCCACGAGCAGGACGGGCACGGCCTGTGCCGCCCGCTCCAGCACCCCGGCCACCTCGGTGACCACCTTCGGTGCCAGGCCCTTGGTGGGCTCGTCGGCGATGATCAGCCGGTTGCCGTTGAGCAGGGTCCGGCCGATGGCCACCATCTGCTGCTGGCCGCCGGACAGTGTGCCCGCCAACTGCCCTTGCCGGAGCTTCAGTTCGGGGAAGAGCTCGTGCACCAGGGAGTAGGCGGGCTCGCCCGCGCCGCGGCGCTCGGCCAGCCGCAGGTTCTCCGCCACGGTCAGTCCGGCGAAGATCCCGCGGTCCTCGGGGGCGTATCCGATGCCCCGCCGGACCAGGGTGTGGGTGGGCAGCGCCACGGTCTCCTCGCCGTCGAGCCGCACGCTCCCGGCGCGCGGGACGAGACCGAGGATGCCGCGCACGGTCGTGGTCTTCCCGGCGCCGTTGCGGCCGAGCAGCGCGGTCACCCCGTGGCGGGCCACGTCCAGGTCCACGCCGTGCAGGATGTGCCGGCCGCCGATGAGGACCCGCAGGTCCCGCACGACGAGCAGCACCTTCGGGTCGGACGTCACAGCCCCTCCCCGAGGTACGCCTGCTGGACGACCGGGTCGGCGGTCACGGCCTGCGGGGTGTCCAGCGCCAGCAGCCGGCCGTGGTGCATCACGGCGAGCCGGTCGGCGAGGCCCAGCAGGACGTCCATGTGGTGCTCGACCATGAGGACGGTGCGGCCCTCGTCCCGGTGCAGGGTGCGGATCAACTCGGTGAGCGCGGGGACCTCCTCCGCGCTCACCCCGGCCATCGGCTCGTCGAGCAGCATCAGCCGGGGCTCACCCACCAGCAGCACCGCCAGTTCCAGCTTGCGCTTCTCGCCGTGGGACAGCTCCGCGGCCGTCGCCCGGGCGCGGTGGCCGAGACCGGTGCGCTCCAGTACGCCGGTCACCTCGGCGGTGTACGGGGAAGCGCGCCGCCACAGCCGGTACGAGCCGCCGTGGCGGGCCTGTGCGGCCAGCCTGATGTGCTCGGCCACCGTCATCTGCGGCCAGAGGCTGGAGGTCTGGAACGTCCTGCCGATCCCGCGCCGGGCGCGGGTGTGCACGGGCAGTCCCGTGATGTCCGCGCCGTCCAGCGAAAGAGTGCCCCCGGTCGGCGGGTTCAGCCCGCTGATCAGGTTGAACAGGGAGGTCTTTCCCGCTCCGTTGGGGCCGATGAAGGCAAGGAACTCACCCTCGTGGACGCTCAGCGTGATGTCCTGGAGGATGGTCGCCCCGCCGACGCTCCAGCCGAGCCCGTCCAGTCGAAGCACGGGAGCAGTCGTACGCGCTCCCTCGTCGTGCGCGGTGATGGCGCCGGGTGCCGTCACCGGTCAGCCCGCCGAGGGCTTCGCGGGCGGTGCGACCGCGTCCTTGGGCTGCGTGCTCAGCAGCTCGGGTTCGGCGGCGGCGCCCTTCCCGTTCAGCCTGGCCACGAACATCGGCTGAATCAGCGCATGGTCCTCGGCGCGGATCTGCTCCTGGCCCTTCACACCGTCGAACGTCCAGCCCTCCAGGGCCTTCACCATGGCGGCGGTGTCGGTCGCACTGCCCTCCTTGACGGCCTGCACGATCATCTGGGCCGCGGTGAAACCGTCCGGGGTGAACAGGTCGGGAGTGCCGCCCGCCTTCGTGACCCCGTCGAGCATGGCCTTCTCCACGGCGTTCCCGCCGCCCGCGCCGGGGAAGTAGTGCGCGAGGAAGGAGACCTTGGCCCCGGCGGCTCCGAACACCGGGTACGAGGCCGTCCCCGCGAGTCCGGTGACGACCTTGCTCGCCGTCAGCACCCCCTGCTGGTCGAGGGCCGTCCACAGGGCGGGGGCGGTCGCCCCGGCCCAGGCGACGAAGACCAGATCGGGGCCGCCCGCCTTGACCTGTCGGGCGAACGGGGTCAGATCCGTGGCACTGGGCGGGGCCAGGACGGAGCCGACCGTCGCGCCCTTCGCGCCGAGCACCGCCTTGACCGCGGCGACATTGGCCTGGCCGAAGGTGGAGTCCTGGGCCAGGACGGTGACCTTCCTGCCCGCGGCATCGCCCAGCATCGAGCCCGCGGTGAGGATGTCCTGGTAGGACTGCCGGCCCGAGCGGAAGGTGTACTCGTTGATCCCGGTCACGGCATCCGTGGCGGCCGGGCCGTTCACGTACAGCACCTTGTTCTGGGCGGCCAGCGGGGCCATCTGGAGGGCGACGCCGGAGTCGGTGGTGCCCGCCAGCACCTTGTAGCCCTTGCCGATCAGGTTCTTCGCGGCCGAGACGGCCTTGCCGGGGTCGCCCGCGTCGTCCTGCTCGGTGACCTCGATGGTGTGACCGTCGACCTTGCCGGTGCCCCCGGTGGCGTGGTCGAGGCCCGCCATGAACCCGTCGCGGTACTGCTTCCCGTACGCGGCGAGCAGTCCGGTACGGGAGTAGACCAGGCCCACCTTGACGGCCTCGTCCTTGCCGGCGGCGGAATCGCTGCCCGCCTGCCCCGCGGTGGTGCACCCCACCAGGAGCAGTCCGGCGGCCGCCAGCGTGGCCGCGGTCAGGGTTCTGTGCTGGACGGTGCCTACGGCTCTGCGACGCATGGGGACCGGCTCCTCGGCATGGTTCGGGTGATGTCGGCCGAACCGTATGAACACCGTGGCGCCGTCGATATGGTGCAGGGCACCTCACCTGGCGGGGGCACCGTGTGGGTGCCGTACATGGAACGCCGGGCCGCGTCGTTCAGCGCCCGGCGGTGCCGGGTTCCGCAGCGGGCGGGCCGACCAGCCGGCACACCGTCTCGATGTCCCCCCTCACCTGCGCGATCGACGCGCGTCCCGACAGCCAGGTGATCAGCGCCGAGTGCCAGGTGTGCTCGATGACGCGGACCACGGCCAGCTGCTCCTGGGTGGGGTTCCGAAGACCCATCGCATCCACGACGATCGCCGTCGTCAGACGCGAGACGGCATCCACCTCCGTGCTCGCACTGCGGTCGGCGAAGGTCAGGGCCCGCACCATCGCGTCCGCCAGATTCGGTTCGCGCTGGAGCGCCCGGAAGGCCCGCATCAGGGTCTCGGCGACCCGCTCGGCGGCGTCGTCCCCGGCTGGCGGCCGCTTACGGAGCGTGAGGTGCAGATGCTGGAGCCGGTCCTGCATGACGGCGACCAGCAGATGGATCTTGGAGGGGAAGTAGCGGTAGAGCGTCCCCAGGGCGACCCCGGCGGCGTCCGCCACCTCGCGCATCTGCACGGCCTCGAAACCGCCCCGGCCGGCGAGCTGCGCGCCCGCCTGCAGGATGCGGCGGCGGCGTGCCTCCTGGCGTTCCGTCAGGGGAGGCGCTGCCGGTCCGGGTTCCGCTGTCATCTGTCCCCATCCAAGGCTTCCGTCCGCACCGGAGGGCGGCACCGCTGGTTCGCACCGCCGGTCCGCGGCGTGGACCGGCGCCGCTGCCCGCGCCGCTGACCTGCGAAGCCGGGCGGTCCGCGGAGAAGGGAACCGGTTCCCTTCTTGGGCGGGCACCGGCCTCCGGGGGCGCACAGCATGCCAGGGCGCCCGCCGTGGCGCGAATCACCTGATCCGGCCGTCACGCCGACGCTACCTGCCGGTAGATTCGGTGCTTGTTGAACGAACGAGTCTGAAACTTGTTCTAGATTAACGCGACCGGTTACGCTCCGGCGAAAACGCAGTGAGAAGGGGGCCGAGTGTGACCGCTGAGGCCATAGAGTCAGGCCCCTTCACGGGCAGCGGCGCGTCGGGCACCGACAGTGACCGTCCGTTGCGCATTGCCCTTCTGACCTACAAGGGCAACCCCTTCTGCGGCGGCCAGGGTGTGTACGTGCGCCACCTCGGACGCGAACTGGCCCGGCTCGGCCACAGCGTCGAAGTGATCGGCGCCCAGCCCTATCCCGTACTCGATGAAGGCGTTCCGCTCACCGAGCTGCCCAGCCTCGACCTGTACCGGCAGCCCGACCCGTTCCGCACCCCGGGGCGCGGCGAGTACCGCGACTGGATCGACCTCGCCGAGGTCGCCACCATGTGGACCGGCGGCTTCCCCGAGCCCCTCACCTTCAGCCTGCGGGCCCGGCGCCATCTCCTGGCCCGCCGCGGCGACTTCGACGTCGTGCACGACAACCAGACGCTCGGCTACGGCCTGCTCGGCGACCTCGGCGCCCCCCTCGTCACGACGATCCACCACCCCATCACCGTCGACCGCCAACTCGACCTGGACGCAGCGGAATCCGGCCTCCGCCGGCTCTCCGTGCGCCGCTGGTACGCCTTCACCCGCATGCAGAAGCGCGTCGCCCGCCGGCTGCCGTCCGTCCTCACCGTCTCCGGCTCCTCCCAGCAGGAGATCGTCGAGCACCTCGGGGTACGCCCGGAGCGCGTCCGGGTCGTGCACATCGGCGCCGACACCGACCTGTGGTCGCCCGACCCCTCGGTCGCCGAGGTGCCCGGCCGGATCGTCACCACCTCCAGCGCCGACGTCCCGCTCAAGGGCCTCGTCCACCTCGTCGAGGCGCTCGCCAAGCTCCGCACCGAGAACCCGCAGGCCCACCTCGTCGTCGTCGGGAAGCGGGCCGAGGACGGACCCGTCGCCCAGGCCATCGAGCGCTACGGACTCCAGGACGCCGTCGAGTTCGTCAAGGGCATCAGCGACGCCGAACTGGTCGGCCTCGTCCGCAGCGCCCAGATCTCCTGCGTCCCGTCGCTGTACGAGGGCTTCTCCCTCCCCGCCGCCGAGGCCATGGCCACCGGCACCCCGCTCGTCGCCACGACCGGCGGCGCCATCCCCGAGGTCGCGGGCCCCGACGGGGAGACCTGCCTCGCCGTGCCCCCCGGCGACGCGGGTGCCCTGGCCGCCGCACTCGGCCGGCTGCTCGGCGACCCGGAGCTGCGCGCCCGCCTGGGCGCGGCAGGCCGTGCGCGGGTACTCGCCAACTTCACCTGGGCCAGGGCGGCCCTCGGCACCGCCGAGCTGTACCGTCAGGCGATCGCCGCCAGGGGAGCCCGCAGGTGACCTCCGCCGTGGCCCCCGGACCCCGTACCTCCGACCTCGAAGGCAGGCCCCCGTGCTGACCGTCGACTTCACCCGCTTCCCGCTCGCCGCAGGCGACCGGGTGCTCGATCTGGGCTGCGGCGCCGGCCGTCACGCCTTCGAGTGCTACCGGCGCGGCGCCCAGGTGGTGGCTCTCGACCAGAACGGCGAGGAGATCCGCGAGGTCGCGAAGTGGTTCGCCGCGATGAAGGAGGCCGGGGAGGCCCCCGAGGGCGCCACGGCCACCGCGATGGAGGGCGACGCGCTCAACCTGCCGTTCCCCGACGACTCCTTCGACGTCGTGATCATCTCCGAGGTGATGGAGCACATCCCCGACGACAAGGGCGTGCTCGCCGAGATGGTCCGCGTACTGAAGCCCGGCGGCCGGATCGCGATCACCGTGCCCCGCTACGGCCCCGAGAAGATCTGCTGGACGCTCTCCGACGCGTACCACGAGGTCGAGGGCGGGCACATCCGGATCTACAAGGCCGACGAACTCCTCGGCAGGATCCGCGAGGCCGGGCTCAAGCCCTACGGCACCCACCACGCGCACGCGCTGCACAGCCCCTACTGGTGGCTCAAGTGCGCCTTCGGGGTCGACAACGACAAGGCGCTGCCGGTGCGCGCCTACCACAAGCTGCTGGTCTGGGACATCATGAAGAAGCCGATGGCCACCCGGGTCGCCGAGCAACTGCTCAACCCGGTGGTCGGCAAGAGTTTCGTGGCGTACGCGACCAAGCCGCACCTCCCGAAGGCCGAGGCGTGAGCACACCCGAGCGGACCGAGCACCTCGTCCTGCCCGGAGTCCTCACCGCCGAGCAGGCCGCCGAATCCGTGGCCGCGCTGCGCGCCGTACAGCGCGAGGACGGGGCCCTGCCCTGGTTCCGCGGCCACCACCTCGACCCGTGGGACCACACCGAGGCCGCCATGGCCCTCGACGCGGCCGGTGAGCACGAGGCCGCGGCACGCGCCTACGCCTGGCTGGCCCGTCACCAGAACGAGGACGGCTCCTGGTACGCCGCCTACCACGACGGCGACCCCGAGCAGCCCACCGACCTCGGCCGCGAGACCAACTTCTGCGCGTACGTGGCCGTCGGCGTCTGGCACCACTACCTCGCCACCGGCGACGACGCCTTCGCCGACCGGATGTGGCCGACGGTCTACGCCGCCGTCGAGTTCGTGCTGCGACTGCAGCAGCCCGGCGGCCAGATCGGCTGGAAGCGCGAGCCCGACGGCACCCCCGTCACCGATGCGCTGCTGACCGGCTCCTCCTCCATCTACCAGGCGCTGCGCTGTGCGCTCGCCCTCGCCGAACAGCGCGAGGAGCCGCAGCCCGACTGGGAGCTGGCGGCCGGAGCGCTGGGCCACGCGATCCGCAGCCACCCCGAGCGTTTCCTGGACAAGGACCGCTACTCGATGGACTGGTACTACCCGGTCCTCGGCGGCGCGCTCACCGGGCCCGCCGCGACCAAGCGGATCGAGGAGGGCTGGGACCGATTCGTCGTGCCCGGCCTCGGAGTGCGCTGCGTGCTGCCCAACCCCTGGGTGACGGGCGGCGAGAGCTGCGAACTGGCCCTGGCGCTCTGGGTGACCGGGGAGTCGGACCGGGCGCTGGAGATCCTGCAGTCCGTCCAGCACCTGCGCGCCGAGGGCGGCATGTACTGGACGGGATACGTCTTCGAGGGCGAGAGGGCCTTCTGGCCCGAGGAGCTCACCACCTGGACCGTGGGTTCACTGCTGCTGGCGGTGGCCGCCCTCGGTGGGGACGAGGCGACCACCGCGGTCTTCAGCGGCGAACGGCTGCCGACGGGCCTGGAACCCGACTGCTGCGGCTGAGGGACCGCTAGAAGCGGCGGATCCGGCCGGCCACGGCATGCCCGATGAAGAGGTAGACGACTGCGGCCAGACCGTAGCCCGTGACGACCCGCGCCCACGCTTCGTCGAAGGTGAACAGGTCGTACGACCACCCGGCCAGCCAGCGGGCCGAGTCCTGGACGAACTCCACCAGGTCATTGGCCCGGTTGGCGTCGAGCAGGTACATCAGGATCCACAGAATGATGATGAACGCCATGATGTCCGCGACGACGGCGATGAGTCGTGCGGCGGTACTGCTTCCTGTGCCTGTTCTGGGAGACATGCTCTCCGGGTTGCCGCTTTCCGGTGAGTGAAACCCGTACGGCCTGTGCCGAGTGGCGGGCCGCCCCCGCGCGGGCGAGCCTGGCGGCGAGTGCCGAGCCGCGTCACTCACCGTGAGACGCCCGGTCAGGGAGGCCCGCCGTGCCCCGTTCCGTCCCGCTCCGCCGGCTGCTCGTGGCGTTGCTGCTGTCCTGCGCCGTGCTCGTGGGCGGCACCGCCTGCGGCGACGGTGACACCGGCACGAGCAGCAGCGCGACGGCGAGCAGCAGCACGACGGCGAGCCCCACGACCTCGGCCGAGGCCCAGAAGTTCGCCAAGGCCCGGTTCGTGGCCAACGCGGGACTGGCGGCCGGAGCCGCGTACCAGTGGATCGTGAAGCCGTACCGCGCGGGCAAGTTCAAGAAGGGCGCCGAGGGGCGCACGTTCGCGGTGGTCAAGGCGAGCCTCGCGGGCGCGTTCGCGTACAACAGGCTCAGGGCGGCGGCGGACAACGCCAAGGGCGACCCGCTCCTGGCGAAGGCCGTGGCACCGCTGACCGCGGGAATCGAATCGCTCAAGGGGATGGCCACCAAGCTCGCCAAGGGCGAGGCGGGTGCCGGGGACGTCGGCGCGTTCGAGAGCGTCATCAACAGCATCAAGGACGCCGGGAAGAGCGCGGGCGCCGAAGTGACGGACAAGGTGCCGTCCAGCTCCCAACTGGGCGGATGAATCCAGCTGAGAGACCCTGCGCGCCGTACTAGGGTGCGATGATGAGTTCTCTTGCGCACGACCGCTACTGCGACGAGATCCTGTTCCAGACGGACGCGTTGAGAGCGGCGGTCAAGGGCGCCGACCTGAGCGCGAGAGTCCCGACGTGCCCGGACTGGAGTCTGCGCGATCTCGTCGTCCACGTCGGGGGCGCCCACCGCTGGGCCGGCGAGATCGTCCGCACCCGGGCCGCCGCGGGGATCCCCGACGAAGAGGTGCCTGACGCCGAGGGGCCCGGAGGCGACGACCCCGGCGCGCTCGACGCCTGGCTGGCCGAAGGAGCCGCCGAGACCGTGGCCGCCCTGCGCGAGGCCGGTCCGGACACGGCCGTCTGGACCTGGGCGTGGGAACGGCGGAGCGCCTTCTGGGCCCGCCGCATGGCGCACGAGACCGTCGTCCACCGCGCGGACGCGGCCCTGGCGACGGGGACCGTCTACGAGGTGGTACCCGACCTCGCGGCCGACACGATCGACGAGTGGCTGCAGATCGTCGCCTTCTCCCAGGCGGAGGGAGACCCCGAGGCGGCCGAACTGCGGGGCGGGGGACGCTCCTTGCACCTGCACGCGACAGATGTGCCGGGTGCCGAGTGGCTGATCGAGTTCGGCGAGAAGGACTTCACGTGGCGCCGTGCCCACGAGAAGGCGACGGTGGCCCTGCGCGGCCCGCTGACCGAGCTGATGCTGGCGTTCAACCGGCGGCAGAAGCCGGACGAGGGAGGACTGGAAGTACTGGGGGACAGGGACCTGCTGGACTTCTGGCTGGACCGCTCGTCGTTCGGCTGAGCGGCCAACCGGACCCCCGTACGACAGTGGCCCCCGCCCTTCCGGGCGGGGGCCACTGATCGTCCGCGGGACAACTCAGCCGCGCTGGATGCCCGTCGTGTCCTGCAGCACACCGCGACGGCCGTCCTGCGTCTGGGCGATGAGGCCCGGACCGCGCTGCTCGACCGCGAGGTACCAGGTACCGGGCGCGAGTTCGGCGATCGGGTTCGGGGCGCCGTCCTCGCCGTACAGCGGACGGGCCACCGGCACCGCGAACCAGAACGGGGTGAAGTCACCGGCCGGTGCTCCACCGCCCTGCGGAGCCTGCGGCGCCTGCTGGGGGTCCGGCTGACCGGGCTGGCCCGGCTGCGCACCGTACGGCTGGGGCTGACCGGGCTGCGCACCGTACGGCTGCGGCTGGCCACCGGGGTAGCCGTAGCCCTGGCCGGGCTGCGGCTGGGCGCCGTACGGCGCCTGCACGGCCTGCGCGGGGCGCGGGGCGCCCACGAGCGGGGCCTTGAGCGCGGGAACCAGCGGTGTGGCCACCGCGCCGCCGGCCAGCGCGATGGTCGCCAGCAGTCCGAGGATCAGGCCGGCGCCCGCGTTGCTGGCGTCGATGATCGTCCAGAACATGGTCCACAGGGCGAACACCGTGAAGGCGGCGCCGAACTGACCGAGCTCGAGCCCCACGACCTTGCGGCCCGGCATGGAGCGGCTCACGATCAGCAGCGCCGCGCCGATGATGCCGGCCAGGTAGATGCTCATCAGGAGCGAGAGCGAGTCCCAGGCGTTCGCGCTGTAGCCGGAGCAGTCGACGCCCGAGGGGCAGTCGAAACCGGAGAGGTCGAGGAAAGAGGCGATGAACAGCACGACCGCTGCTCCGATCACCACGCCGTCGCCTCGAGTGAGGGAGCGGATATTCACGTGAAGGTCCTTAGTCGGTCGTCTCGTCGGGGCGGTCGTCGATGCCGCCTGTACGGCGGGTACGGCGCGAAGCTCGGGGGCGGCTCCCCATCGTACGGATGAATCTATCGTCTGCCCGGGCGGGTTGTGTGCCTGCCCGGACCTCGGACGGGCTATCCCCCCAATGTCTCGCCACTATCACCGCAGTTCTACCGCTTGAGGTAGCTGCTGATGCCCTCGGCGATGCCGAGGGCCGCCTTCTGACGCCAGTCCGCGCTCATGAGCAGAGCGGCATCCTTCGGGTCACGCATATTGCCGCATTCGACGAAGACTTTGGGCACGGTGGACAGATTCAGGCCGCCCAGATCCTTGCGGGTGTCCAACCCCGTATTGCCGCCGATGTAATTGGAGGGCGCGCTTCCGGTAATGCGGACGAACTTTCCCGCGATCCGTTCGCCGAGATCGCGCGAGGGGGCCACGATGTTTGCCGTGTCCGCGCCGCCGCCGCGTACCTGTGCGGGGAGGATCACATGGAAACCCCGGTTGCCGACCGCGGAACCGTCCGCGTGGACCGAGACGACGGCATCGGCGTGGGCCTCGTTGCCGATCCGGGCCCGCTCGTCGACGCACGGGCCGAACGGGCGGTCGTCGTCCTGGGTGAGGACGACCTTCGCGCCCTGCGACTCCAGCAGCGTGCGCAGCCGGCGTGAGACGTCCAGGGTGAACCGGGCTTCCGCATAACCGGAGTTGGTGGCGGTGCCCGTGGTGTCGCACTCCTTGTGCCCGGTACCGATGTCCACCTGGCGGTTGATCTCGCTCGTACGGTCGCGGTTGCGCGGGTTGTGCCCCGGGTCGATCACCACGGTCCTGCCCGTGAGCGGGCCCTTCGGCAGGGGCTTCGGCGGCTTCACCGAAGCGGACCCGGACGCCGGAGGGGACGTGGGGGAGGGACTCTTCGACGCCGCCGGGGGCGGGGAGGACGACGCGGACCCGGACGGTGCGGCCGCGCTGCTGCCGGGCAGGGGCTGTGCCTGCCCGGGGGCGGAACCACCGTCGCCGCCGCACCCCGCGGCGGTCAGACAGACGGACGCCAGCACCACGGCGGCGAGCACGGGCCTGCGGGGCGCGGCGGCGCGCAGGGGGGCGGCAACGCGCGGGGTGGGGGGACTGCTGTCGTCGTAGCGCACGTCGCGATGCTATCCGTGACCTTCAGATCCCCGGTCCCGTACGCCGCAGTACGCGCAGGGAGTCCGTCACCGAGACCTCCGTGAACGCGCCGGAGGACAGCGCCCGTTGGTGGACGCGGTACGGGGCCTGGCCGCCGTCCGCCGGATCGGGGAACACATCGTGGATCACGAGCAGACCGCCGTCGGCGACATGAGGGGCCCAGCCCTCGTAGTCACCGTTCGCGTGCTCGTCGGTGTGACCGCCGTCGATGAACACGAAGCCGAGCTTGCCGCCCCAGACGGCCGCGACCTGCGGCGACCGCCCGACGAGCGCCACCACGTGCTCCTCCAGGCCCGCCCGGTACAGGGTCCTGCGGAAGGACGGGAGCGTATCCATCAGGCCGATCTCCGGATCCACGACCGTCGGGTCGTGGTACTCCCAGCCGGGCTGCTGCTCCTCGCTGCCCCGGTGGTGGTCGACCGTGAGCACGCTCACGCCCGCCGCGCGGGCGGCGTCGGCGAGCAGGATCGTGGAGCGCCCGCAGTAGGTGCCCACCTCGAGCAGCGGCAGCCCGAGTGCGGCCGCCCCGGCCGCCGCGGCGTACAGCGCGAGCCCCTCGCGCAGCGGCATGAAGCCCTTGGCGGCCTCGAAGGCGGCGAGGACCTCCGGCTCGGGTGCGACGGCGGACTCGGCGGTCACGGCTTCCTCCAGGTGGTGCGGCATCGATCGGCGCCCCATCGTGCCGCACGCCCCCGCCGGTGCTGTCGGCGGGGGCGTGCGGCTGCGCGGGTCCTGGCAGGTCAGGGGCGCACGGAGGCCGGGGCCGGGACGTCGTCGGCGGCCGCGGAGGCGAGCGCGTCGCCCGCACTGCTCGCCAGCAGGACCGGGCGCGCGGGCCGCTGCGCCGGCAGGAACGCGGCCAGCAGCAGACCGATCAGCACGGCACCCGTAGCGATCATGAACGAGGTCCGGAAGCCCTCCATGGTGGGCACCTCCACCGATCCCATGCGCACCGAGGTGTTCGCGAGCACCATGCCGATGACGGCACTCGACAGCGAGGTGCCGATCGACCGCATCAGCGTGTTCAGGCCATTGGCGGCGCCCGTCTCGGACGCGTCGACCGCCCCGATGATCAGTGCGGGGAGCGAGGAGTACGCGAGTCCGATCCCGGCCCCGAGCACCACCGCGATCACCACGGTCTGCCAGGCGGCACTCATCAGGCCGAGCCCCGCCCCGTAGCCGATCGCGATGATCAGGAGGCCGAGCATCAGGGAGACCTTGGGGCCGCGGCGGGCGGAGAGCCGGGCGTACAGCGGCGCCACGAACATCATCGTCACGCCCAGCGGCGCCACGCAGAGCCCCGCGACCACCATCGACTGCCCGAGCCCGTAACCGGTCGACGTCGGCAGCTGCAACAGCTGCGGCAGGACCAGCGAGACCGCGTAGAAGGCGACCCCGACCATGATCGAGGCGAGATTGGTGAGCAGTACCTCGCGGCGGGCGCTGGTACGCAGGTCGACCAGCGGAGCCGGGCTGCGCAGCTCGAAGATCCCCCACAGGACCAGGATCACCAGCGAAGCGGCGATCAGCCCGAGCGTGACGGGCGACGTCCAGCCCCAGTCGCCGCCCTTCGTGACGGGGAGCAGCAGACAGACCAGGCCGAGCGAGAGCCCCAGCGCACCGACGAGGTCGAAGCGCCCGGCCGCGCGCAGCGAGGGCTCGGGCACGACGAGGACGGTGAGGCCCATGGCCACCACCCCGAGCACGGCCGAGCCGAGGAACAGCGTGTGCCAGTCGGCATGCTGGGCCATCAGCGCCGCGGCGGGCAGGGCGAGCCCGCCGCCCACCCCGATCGAGGAGCTCATCAGGGCCATCGCCGAGCCGAGCTTCTCGCGGGGCAGCACGTCCCGCATGATGCCGATGCCGAGCGGAATGGCGCCCATGGCGAAGCCCTGGAGCGCACGGCCGACGATCATGACCACGAGGTCGTCGGTGGTCGCGCAGACCAGGGAGCCGATCACCATCACGGCGAGACTGGCGAGCAGCATCCGCCGCTTGCCGTAGAGATCACCGAGCCGCCCCATGATCGGCGTCGAGACGGCCCCGGCGAGCAGTGTGGCCGTCATCACCCAGGTCGCGTTGGCCGGGTCGGTGTCGAGCAGGGCCGGCAGGTCCTTGATGACGGGGACGAGCAGGGTCTGCATCACCGCGACGGTGATCCCCGCGAACGCCAGCACGGGCACGACGCCGCCCGACCGGCCCTTGCGCGGGTCGGGAAGCTCCCCGGCCTGCTGTTCGGTTGTCGTCCGTTGCATACGTGGGGCCTCCGGGCAGGGGAAAGTCAGGGGAAGGGCGGGGACAAGCGTGCGGCGGTGCGCCCGCGGGCAGCACCGACCGCCAAGTGTGTGCACCCTGAACGCTTTCGTGTCTCCGCTGTATTCCGCCGCAGCATTCCGGCGAACGGAGAAAGCCGGAGGCTTCACCGGAGCGGGCCCCCGGGGGCGGCGCCACCTGGGCATCCGAATCGTGGAGCGGTCCGAAGCCACTCCGAATTCGCTCCGCACGTCGGCTATGAGGGCACCGGATCGCTCGGGAGAGTGACGCCGCCGAGATTTGAGAGTGCTCGCTTGCGTCGGGGACGACGGCCGACGTCAGTGGTGGTCGCCCTTCCGGCCGAGGGTCTCCTCGGGGGTCGCGCCGGGGCGGGTCCACTGCGGTACCGGCCGGCTGGTCGGGCCCCAGGTGGCGGCCCCGTCGGCGTCCGAGCGCCAGCTCCAGCAGGACTGGCCGGCCACGGGCGGGTACCCGTCGCCGACATCGCCGTTCACGGGCCGGCCCTCGGGCCTGTCCTCCCACGCCTCGCCGCGGCCGTAGGGCGTCATGTCGAGCAGGCCCATGGACCCGTTGACCCGCTCGTTGCCACGGCCCGTCGTGGAGTAGGTGAGGAACGTGCGGTCGCCGTCGCGCAGGAAGCAGGCGAGGTACCCCATCTCTCCGCCGACCGGAGCGTCCACGCCCCGCACCGAGTACCAGGGCTGGGTGTAGCCCATGAACTCGACGTAGGAGGCCACCTCTTCCCACGGGCCCGAGGTCAGGACGGCGAACGAGACGCCCCGGGCGTCGAGGTAGACGGCGTCCTTCACGTGCCAGGCCGTGGTGGTGCAACCCTCGCACTGCCCCTGGTGCGGCGCGCCGTCGTACCACATGTGCTGATAGGCCACCAGCTCGTCGCGGCCCTGGAACAGGTCGAGGAACGGCACCGGCCCGTCGGCACCGGTGACCTCGACCGTGCCGTCGAACTCGACCATCGGCAGCCGCCGCCGGGCCGCGGCGATCGCGTCGCCCTCACGGGTGTGCGCCTTCTCGCGGACCAGCAGTGTCTCGCGGGCCGCCTGCCAGGTGGCCAGGTCGACGACCGGCGGCTTGCCGGGGAGGTCGCTGCTCGCGTTGCCGGGCGTGGTGGTCATGGTGTCCTCCGTGGTGTCGCGTGCCGGGCAGCGCCGCAGGACCTCCCGAGACGCTCACCGGAACAGACTCCAGACCCGGCCGGAACTCATCGCTGGGGCCGAGGGGCCGGCGGCGGCATCTCACGGGCTCGGCGCGGCACACGGGTCGCCGTGAGGAGTCGACGGCGTGTCCAAGGGCAGCTCCGCGGCGACGGCGAAGCCGCCCTGTGCGGCGGGGCCCGACTCCAGGGAGCCGCCCGCGGCGGCGAGCCGTTCGGTCAGGCCCTTCAGGCCGGTGCCACCGGCCTGCCGCGTGCCCCGCACCTCGCCAGGGCCGCGGCCGTCGTCCGTGACGGTCAGCCGGACCCGATCGGGCGTGGACTCGACCACGAACACGCAGCGGGTCGCGCCGCTGTGCCGTACGACATTGGTGACGGCCTCCCGTGCCACCCAGCCGAGCAGCGCCTCGGTCTGCGAGGTGAGGGGCGGGCCCGAGCGGCGTACCACCGGCTCGATACCGGCGGCGGTCAGCGCGGACCTTGCCCGGTCCAGCTCGGTGGCGAGGCTTCCCTCGCGGTACCCCGTCACCGCTTCGCGGATCTCGGTCAGTGCCTGGCGGCCGACGGACTCGATGTCGGTGACCTGGGCGAGTGCCGCGTCGATGTCGCGGGGGGCGAGCCTGCGCGCGGCCTCCGACTTGATGACGATGACCGACAGCGTGTGCCCCAGCAGATCGTGCAGGTCGCGCGAGAAGCGCAGCCGTTCCTTCTCCACCGCGGTGCGGGCCAGTTCCTGCCGGGTCGCCCGCAGTTCCGTCACGGTCTCCGAGAGGGTGAGGATCGCTGCCGTCACGGCACCCGAGAGGAACGTGCCGTAGCCGATCGTCCACGGCTCCGAGACGTGGTCGCCGCGCCACACCGTGACGGCCACCGCGCAGGCGGCGAGGAAGGCCAGCGCCGGCACGAGCCGCCTGCCGCGCAGGATGGTTCCGCAGGCCAGTGAGAGCAGCGGGAAGAACAGCAGCCAGCTGCCCCCGTACCCGATCGCCAGACCGAAGGTGACCGCGGCCATCGCGGCCAGCAGCACGTACGAGGTGGGCGTGTCCCGCCTGTTGTTGTCGAACCCGCGGAACACCACCGAGATGTAGAGGGAGTTGAAGGCGAGGAGCCCGAGGCCGCCGACCCAGGGGTTCGGTGACTCGCCCTGCCACAGGTTGGAGAACGCACCGAGCCCCATCAGCAGCCAGGGCACCAGGGCGTAGGGACCGGGCGGCCCGGGACGCCGGGGCCTCTTTGCTGCGCGCGGCATCGTCGCTCCCCTCACACGGTCCTCGCGGACCGACGGTAGGAGATCATGGCGTATCCGCCGAACAGCAGCAGCCACGCGGCCAGTACGGTGACCGACCCGGCGCCCGGCGCGTGGCCGGCCACCGTTGCCCAGCCGAGGTCCGCGAACCCGTGGGCGGGGGTGAACTCGCCGATGGAGCGCACCCATGCGGGGAACTCCGTGAGCGGGAACCACAGCCCGCCCACGATCGCGAAACCCATCAGGCAGGCCACATTGACGACACCCGTGCCCTGCGGGGTGAGCCGGTAGCCGTTGCCGATGCCGAGCAGGGTGAACGGCAGCGCGCCGATCCACAGCATCAGCACCAGGGCGATCCACTGCCAGGCCGCCAGCCGCACCCCGTTGACCAGCGCACCCGCCAGCAGAACGGCCAGGATGGTCGGCAGTACCGTCACCGAGCCGCTGATCGCACGGCCCGCCACGGCACGGCCCGGATCCAGCGGCGTGATCCGCAACTGCTGCAACCAGCCGAGGGACTTGTCCGACGCGATACCAGTACCGATCGCCATGGCCGACCCGAGCGCCCCGTACGCGGCCATGCCGACCATCGACGCGGCCTTCCAGTCGCCGTAGTCGCCGGCCCCGCCGAGGTTGGTGAAGAGGAGGTACATCATCACGGGCATGCCGGTCCCGAAGACGAGGAACACGCTGTCGCGCAGGGTCCGGCGGATTTCGAGCACGATGTACGGGAACATCACACAGTCTCCTTGTGGTGGTCGGCGACGCTGTCCGCAGGCTCGGTCAGGGCGAGGAAGGCGTCCTGCAGCGTGGCCCTGGTGACCTGGAGACCGCGTACCGCCCCGATCCTGGCCAGTTCGACGACCGTCGCGTCCGAGTCCTCCGTACGCAGCAGCGCCCGGTCCCCGCGCACCTCGACGCCCACGACTCCCGGCAGCGACTCCAGCCCTGCGGTCGTGCGGCCGGCCAGGTCGAAGGAGACCAGGCTGCCGCCCGCGGAACGCCTGATCAGGTCGCCGCTGCCGTCCGCGACGATCCGGCCGTGGTCGATGACCACGATCCGGTCGGCGTTCTCGTCGGCCTCCTCCAGATAGTGCGTGGAGAACAGGACGGTGTTGCCGCGCCCCGCGAAGGACCGCATCGAGTCCCAGAACGCCCGGCGAGCCTCCACGTCCAGGGCGGCGGTCGGTTCGTCCAGCACGATCAGTTCCGGATTGCCCGCCAGCGCGACGGCGAAGCGGACGCGCTGGGTCTGGCCGCCGGAGAGCTTGTCGATGCGCCGGTCCGCGTACTCCGCGACTCCTGCGAGGGCGAGCGCCTCGGCCACGGGCATCGGACGCGGATAGGTGGACGCGACGAAGGTGATCAGTTCGCGCACGGTCACCCGGGGGATCGGACGCCCGTCCTGGAGCATCGCGCCGACCAGTCCGGCCCGCACCGCCCGGTCGGGACTGCGGCCGAGGAGCCGCACCGTGCCGGAGTCGGGGTCGTCGAGCCCGAGCAGGAGGCTGATGGCCGTGGACTTGCCCGCGCCGTTACGGCCCAGCAGGGCGACGGTCTCGCCCCGCCCGACGGCCAGATCGATGCCGTCCACGGCCCGGACGGTGCGTTCCGCCCTGCCGAACGTCTTGACCACCGCGGTGAAGATCACCGCGGGTCCGCCCGTCGTCCCCGTCGTCTGCGTCATGACCACGACGCTACGGAGCATGGCGTGCGGACGGCAGGGGCCGCGTGTACGGAGTCCGCGATGACAAATGTCATGGAAGGCCGCGGTGTCGGTCCGGGTCGTACCGGGGGACAGGCAGAGGGCCGCCACAGCCTCGCGGCTGTGACGGCCCTCTGCCCCGTGCGGCGCGGATCAGGCCGCCGCTCCGCCACCCCCTTCGGAGGGACGGCGGTGACGGCCGTGCGGCTGCACGCTCGTGTTCTCCGCCGACGCACCCCCTCGGTGCTTTCCGGAGCCGCCGGCTTCGGCCCGTTCGGCGTCCGCCCCCGGCGGACGCGTCTGGGTCGTGTCGGTTCGGGCTTCAGACATGTGGGAAGTCACCCCGTTGCAATCGCTTACGTGTGTGTCGCAAGCCCCGCCACCGCCACCCGACGTGGTCACCGTCGGCACCCACGCGTAACGGCTGCGTAGCCCTGGTCAGAGTTTATCCAGGTACCCGGCGCCCGGTGAGAGGCGCCCGGCCGAGTGGAACGGGCTTGCACACAGCAGGAGGCACAGCTTCCACGGACGGTTGCGTTCCGTTCGCGCCCACTCCGTGAACGTCGTCGGCCGGCGCGTCCAGCAACGCCACGGCGCACGGCGCACCGGTCTGTTCGTACGGCAGGTGGAGCACCCCCTCCCGGCTCCAGAAGCCGGCACCGGTCAACCAGCCCTCCGGTGCGCCGAGATGGTGCAGCCGCCGTCCCGCCGGACGCCAGACGCCCACCCAGCTGCCCGCGGCTCCGTCGATCCGCAGTGCCACCGCGCAGCTCTCCGGCATCAGCACCTGGCCCGGCTGTACGGCGAACGGCGTCACGGCCACGTCCGCCGGGCGCAGGCACTCCGGGAAACGCACCGGCAGGCAGCTGCCGAGCACGCCCCAGCCGAGGCGGTCATGTCCGGGCGCATCCGAACGGAGCAGCAGCAGCCCGCTGTCGGCATCGGCGAGCAGCAGCCGGTCGTTGCTCTCCGGCGCGATCTGCAGCAGCGGTGTCACCTCGCCGCCCCGCCCCAGATCCACGGCCACCGCCTTCACCGGCCCGCCGCCGGGCAACTGCCGGTCCAGTGAGAGCAGTCGCCCCTCACGGTCGAGCCAGGTCCCGCCCGAGCAGTGGCCCGGCACATCCGCGACATGCTCGGGACCGAAGGCGCCGCCCGCCACCAGCCATACGCCGGTGCTGCGTTCGCCGGGGAGCAGGGCATAGGCGCTCACGCCGTCCGGTGACGGCGGCAGGAGTGTCAGGTCCGTGCATTCGATGGCGCCCAGCGGAAGTTCGCCGGTACCGGGACCGGTCGGATAGAGCAGCGAGAAGGTGTGGCGGTCCGCCACCCGCCGCCGGATCAGCACCCGCCCGTCGGAGAGCGGCAGCACATCCGAGTCGGCCTCCTCCGGCTGGCCGAGGGGCAGGGGAACGGCGTAGGGCTCGGGTCCGTCGAGCGTCCAGCGCTCCGGGAACCAGGCGGGATCGGAGGTTCCGGCGGCGGTGGTGAGCCTCGCCGCGTACGCACGGTCCGCGGCGATGGTGAGGACGGGCGGCAGGCGGCGTACGAACGTTTCCGCACGGGGCGGAGCGGTCGGCGGGGCGGCCGGTGCGGCACGGTGGCCGGATGCGGCCGGTGCGGCGTCCCGGGGCGGGGCCGGGGGAGTGGCGGGCTCGCCGCTCCCGTCCATGGCGTCGGTGGCACCGGGCGGTCGGGGCGTCCCGGCGGGGCCGGGCTCGTCGGTCCTGCCGGAGGCGGTGGCGGTCCGGGTGCTCCCGGTGGGCGCGATGCCGGGGGCGCTGTCCGTCCCACCGGGCGTCAGGGACACGCCCGTCCCGGGGGTCGCGTACGTCCCGGCGGTCGTGCCTGTCCCGGGCGGCGCGTACGTCCCCGACGTCATGCCGGTCCCGCGCGGCCCGTACGTCCCGAGGGAGATGCCGATCCCGAGCGGCGCGGCCGCAGCGGCGGACACGCCTGTATGAGGGGGCGTGTGTGCCCCGGTGGGCCGCTCGGGCGTTCCGGGCGTCACGCCCGGAACAGCGGGGCCACCGGTGCCACCCGGCGCGGTGGTCTCGTGGGACCGGGCGGCGGCGGGTCCGTGCCCGCCGGCCGGGTCGGTTCCGCCGGCCATGCCGGGCTCGGCGGTTCTGCGGGGTTTCTCGGGCTCCGCCGGGTCGTCCGGCTCAGCGGCTTCCTCCGGTACGGGTCCGACCGTCGCGGCAGCCCCCGAGGCCCCCATGGACTTGTTCTCGATGACACAGGCAGTCATGGTTCGGTCACCTCCGGCAACCGAAGCTAGTTTTCGCACTTCCTGCCGAACAACACGAGCCATCGCACTTCACACATAAGGGTGGCGATGTTCGGATTCGGCTGAAGGGAAGGGGGTGACTGTGCACCGTGATGACACGCGTGACTAAGGTAAGGCATTCCTAAGAGTTCCCTGTGTGACGTTCAACTGGAGCACGTGATGTCCCTTCGACGCCGCGGTACCGCCGCAGTCGGCCTGGCAGTGGCTGCCGCCCTCTCCCTCTCGGCATGCGGGGGCGAGGACGCATCGGGCGGACCGGCCGCCGCCGACGCGGGCGGCGACAAGAAGGCCGCTGTCGCCACGGGCGGCAAGGACTTCGGCGACGCGGCGAAGAAGACGGCGGAGTACGGCACGGACGCGAAGGCCGGCCAGTTCCCCCGTACGCTCACCCATGCCATGGGCAGGACCGAGATCAAGGCCGCGCCCAAGCGGGTCGTCGTCCTGGACGTCGGCGAGTTCGACAACGTCGTCTCGCTCGGGGTGAAGCCCGTCGGCTACGCCCCCTCCGAGGGGGACGCGGCCATTCCGTCGTACCTGAAGAAGGACGCGGGCAACCCGAAGAACGTCGGCACCATCAACAGCCTCAACCTCGAGGCGATCGCGGGCCTGAAGCCGGACCTGATCCTCGGCAGCCAGCTGCGTGCGGCCGACAAGTACGACGAGCTCTCCAAGATCGCGCCGACGGTGTTCTCCATCCGCCCGGGATTCACCTGGAAGGAGAACTACCTCCTCAACGCGGCCGCGCTCGACAGGACCGCGAAGGCGAAGTCCGAGCTCGCCGCCTACGAGACGAACGCGAAGAAGCTCGGCGAGGACATCGGCCCCGACAAGCCGACCATCTCGATGGTCCGCTACCTGCCGGACAAGATCCGCCTCTACGCCAAGGCCTCCTTCATCGGCACGATCCTTCAGGACGCCGGCCTGCCGCGGCCCGAGAACCAGCAGATCAACGACCTCGCCGCGGAGATCAGCCCGGAGAACATCGACCAGGCCGACGCCGACTGGATCTTCACCGGCGTCTACGGCGACGCGAAGGCCACCAAGCGCGACACCGCACAGTCCAACCCGCTGTGGAAGAACCTCGGGGCGGTCAAGGCCGGCCGTGCCAAGGACGTCTCGGACGAGACCTGGTACCTCGGCCTCGGGGTCACCTCCGCGAACCTCGTCCTCGGCGACCTCCGCGCCGACCTCGTGAAGTAACGATTGGCAACCGGCTGCCGGTCCGCCCGCACGGGTGCCCGCAGCCATGGCCGACGGGGCACGGAGGACAGGTAGCCTTTCCTCCGTGCCCCGTCTGTCTGAAGTCATCGCCGAGCTGGACGCCCTCTGGCCCCCCGAGCGTGCCGAGGGATGGGATGCGGTCGGCACGGTGTGCGGCGATCCCGGGGCGGAGATCGACCGCGTGCTGTTCGCCGTCGACCCCGTGCAGCAGATCGCCGACGAGGCCCGCAGCCTCGGCGCCCAGCTGATCGTGACCCACCACCCGCTCTATCTGCGCGGTACGACGACGGTCGCCGCCTCCACCTTCAAGGGCCGGGTCGTGCACGGCCTCATCAAGCACGACATCGCGCTGCACGTCGCGCACACCAACGCCGACAGCGCCGACCCGGGTGTCTCCGACGCCCTCGCGGGCGCCCTCGACCTGCGCGTCACCGGCCCTCTCGTCCCGGACCCCACCGACCCCGAGGGCCGTCGCGGCCTCGGCAGGATCTGCGAGCTCGACCACCCCGAGACCCTCCGTGACCTCGCCGCACGCGCCGCCGCACGCCTGCCCGCCACCGCGCAGGGCATCCGCCTGGCGGGCGACCCCGACGCCGTCGTGCACCGGGTCGCGGTGAGCGGAGGCTCCGGCGACAGCCTCTTCGACGCGGTACGCGCCTCCGGTGTCGACGCCTTCCTCACCGCGGACCTGCGCCACCACCCGGCCTCCGAGGCCGTCCAGCACTCGACGCTCGGCCTGGTCGATGCCGCACACTGGGCCACCGAGTGGCCCTGGTGCGAGCAGGCAGCCGCGCAGCTCGACGCAATTTCCGACCGCCACGGATGGGACCTGCGGGTCCACGTCTCGAAGCAGGTCACCGACCCCTGGACCACCCACCACTCTTCTGGAGCCCCCAACTGAACGCCGCGCCCGCCGACCAGATCCGACTCCTCGAAGTCCAGGCCCTCGACGTACGTCTGTCGCAGCTCTCCCACAAGGGCACGTCCCTGCCCGAGCACGCCGAGATCGACTCGCTCAACAGCGACCTCGCCCAGCTGCGCGACCTGCTGGTCGCCTCGCAGACCGAGGAGAGCGACACCACCCGCGAGCAGACCAAGGCGGAGCAGGACGTCGACCAGGTGCGCCAGCGCGCCGTCCGCGACCAGCAGCGGCTCGACTCCGGTGCGGTCTCCTCGCCGAAGGACCTGGAGAGCCTGCAGCGCGAGCTCACCTCGCTCGCCAAGCGCCAGGGTGACCTGGAGGACGTCGTCCTCGAGATCATGGAGCGCCGCGAGTCCGCCCAGGAGCGCGTCACCGAGCTGACCGAGCGCGTCAGTGCCGTCCAGGCCAAGCTCGACGACGCGACCGCCCGCCGGGACGCCGCGACCGGCGAGCTCGACGCCGAGTCCGCCACCGTCGCCAAGGACCGCGAGGTCGTCGCGGGCGCGATCCCCGCCGACCTGCTGAAGCTGTACGACAAGCTGCGCGCCCAGCAGGGCGGCGTCGGCGCGGCCCGGCTCTACCAGCGCCGCTGCGAGGGCTGCCGCCTCGAGCTCAACATCACCGAGGTCAACGACGTGAAGGCGGCGTCCCCGGACACCGTGCTGCGCTGCGAGAACTGCCACCGCATCCTGATCCGCACCTCGGAGTCGGGCCTGTAATGGCCGCTCCCCACCAGCTGGTCGTCGAGGCCGACGGAGGCTCCCGGGGCAATCCGGGGCCCGCCGGTTACGGCGCGGCCGTCATCGACCCGGTCACCGGCGAGACGCTCGCCGAGGCCGCCGAGTACATCGGCGTCGCGACGAACAACGTCGCCGAGTACAAGGGCCTGATCGCCGGCCTGAAAGCGGCGAAGGCCCTGTTCCCGGACGCGGCCGTGCAGGTGCGGGTCCGGATGGACTCCAAGCTGGTGGTCGAACAGATGTCGGGGCGCTGGAAGATCAAGCACCCCGACATGAAGCCGCTCGCGGCGGAGGCCGCAAGCATCCTGCCCGCCGCCTCCGTCACGTACGAGTGGATCCCGCGCGCCGAGAACAAGCACGCCGACCGGCTCGCCAACGAGGCGATGGACGCCGGCAAGCGGGGCAGGCAGTGGGAGCCGTCGTCCTCGACGGCCGCCCTGGACGCCCCGCGGCGTACGCCCGCCCCGGATCAGGCCCCGGCCGGTCCGCCCGGGGACGCCGTCGCGGGCGCGGCGAAGGTACGCGCCGCGATGGCCGCGGCCCGCCCCGCCGCGGCGGTCACCCCGCAGGTGGGCTGGGGGAGTTCACCCGACCTGGGTGCGCCCGCCACCTTCATCCTGCTCCGGCACGGGGAGACGGCCCTCACCCCCGAGAAGCGGTTCTCCGGCAGCGGCGGCACCGACCCCGAGCTCTCGGCCACCGGCCGCCACCAGGCCGCCTGTGCCGCGGAGGCGTTCGAGGCCCGCGGCACGATCCAGGAGATCGTCAGTTCGCCGCTGCGCCGGTGCCGCGAGACGGCCGCCGCCGTCGCCGACCGGCTCGGCCTGGAGGTCCGCATCGAGGAGGGCCTGCGCGAGACGGACTTCGGTGCGTGGGAGGGCCTGACCTTCGCCGAGGTACGGGAGCGCTACGGCCCCGACCTGACCACCTGGCTCGCTTCCGCCGACGCGGCACCGACCGGCGGCGGCGAGAGCTTCGCCGAGGTGGCCGACCGGGTCTCCGCGGCCCGCGACCGCCTGATCTCCCGCTTTGCGGGCCGCACGGCGCTCGTGGTCACCCACGTCACCCCGATCAAGACCATGGTCAGACTGGCACTGGGAGCCCCGCCGGACTCCATGTTCCGCATGGAGCTTCTTCCCGCCTCCGTCTCGACGGTCGCCTACTACGCGGACGGCAACGCCTCGTTGAGGCTCCTGAACGACACCTCGCACCTGCGGTAGCGGGATGCGGTGACCTGGTCCACGGGACTGCTCGGCTTCGTGGCGGGCCTGCTGATATCGGTGGCGACGGCGCCCGTGGGCGTGTCCGGCGCGGTGTTCCTGCTGCCGGTCCAGGTCAGCGTGCTCGGCGTGCCGAGCCCCGCCGTGACCCCCACCAACCTGCTGTACAACGTGGTGTCCTGCCCCGGGGCGCTGCTGCGCTACCGCACCAGCGGCCGACTGCGCGGGCCGCTGACCCGGCTGCTCGTCGTGGGCGCGGTGCCGGGTGTCGTGATCGGCGCGGTGATCCGGGTCTTCGCCGTGCCGGGACCGGTCGTCTTCCGGCTGTTCATCGCCGTCCTGCTGCTTCCCCTGGGAGCCTGGCTGTGCGCCCGCACCCTGCGCCCCTCACGCCGCGCCGCCGCCTCCGCGCAGCCCTCGCCGCGTGCCACCACCACTCTCGCCGTCGCGGTCGGTGTCGCGGGCGGCATCTACGGGATCGGCGGCGGTTCCCTGCTCGGCCCGATCCTCGTCGGGCGCGGGGTTCCGGTCGCGAAGGTCGCACCCGCGGCCCTCGCCTGCACGTTCGTGACCTCCCTCGCGGGAGCGGGCACGTACGCACTGCTGTCCCTGACCGCCACGGGCGACATCGCACCGGACTGGCCGCTCGGCCTGGTCTGCGGTTTCGGCGGACTCTGCGGCGGCTACCTCGGGGCCCGCCTCCAGCCCCGCCTTCCCGAGACGGCGCTGCGGCTCCTGCTGGGCGCCCTGGCCCTGGGCATCGGCACGCTGTACGCCGTCCAGGTCGTGCGCTGACCGCGGCTCAGCTGGTCAGCCTTCCCGCTCAGCCGCGCAGCGCGGACGCCTCGCGTGCCAGTCGCTCCACCCGCGCCCAGTCCTTCGCGGCCACGGCGTCGCCGGGAACCATCCAACTGCCGCCGATGCAGCCGACGTTCGGCAGGGCCAGGTACGACGGTGCCGACGCGAGCGAGATCCCGCCCGTCGGGCAGAACCTGGCCTGCGGCAGAGGCGCGGACAAGGCCTTGAGGTAGGCCGTACCACCGGCCGCCTCGGCCGGGAAGAACTTCATCTCCGTGACCCCGCGCTCCAGCAGCGCGACCACCTCGGACGTCGTGGAGACCCCCGGCAGGAACGGCACACCCGACGCCTTCATCGCGTCCAGGAGTGTGTCCGTCCAGCCCGGACTGACCAGGAAGCGCGCCCCGGCGGCGACCGTCCCGGTCACCTGCGGCACGGATATCACCGTGCCGGCACCCACCACGGCGTCCGGGACCTCCGCGGCGATCGCCCGGATCGCGTCGAGTGCGGCGGGCGTCCGCAGCGTCACCTCGATCGCCGGGAGGCCGCCCGCTACGAGTGCGCGGGCCAGCGGCACCGCGTCGGCCGCGTCCTGGAGGACGACGACGGGGACGACGGGGGCGAGGTCCAGCACGGAAGGGGATGCGGAAGGCGCGGAGGAGGTCATGACCTCATCCTGCCGCGCCCACCGCACTCTACGCAACGACCGTTGCGCATGCTGCAACGTCAGTGGATCTCGGTGACCACGACATCGAGCGCCCACGCCCGCCCGGGCCGCTCCGGAGCCTGCGCCTCGACCACGTGACCGAGGTCCCGCAGCGCCTCCACCAGCTCCGCAGGGCCCTTCGGCCGTGCCCCCGCGAGCAGCAGGTCACGGACCATCCGGCCCTTGGTCGCCTTGTTGAAGTGGCTGACCACCGACCGCTTCTCCACCCCGTTCACCCTCTGCGACTGCAGCACCCGCACGCTCGCCGTGCGCTCCGCGACCTCGCCCGCCGGCTTCCATGCACCGGTGTACGCCGACGACCGCAGGTCCAGCACGAGCCCGCTCCCGGCCGCCTCCGGCATGACCGAGGCCATGGGGGCGCGCCAGTACGCGTTGAGCGCGCCCAGACCCGGCAGCTTCACGCCCATCGAGCAGCGGTACGAAGGAATCCGGTCACCGATGCGCACCGCGCCCCACAGCCCGGAGAAGACCAGGAGCGACTTCCCCGCCCGCCGTCGGGCCGCCGGGTCCAGGGAGGCCAGGTCCAGGGCGTCGTACAGCACTCCGGTGTAGATCTCCCCGGCCGGCCGGGTACCTGCCGTGCGCAGCTCCGCGTTCTTCGCGATCTCGCCCCGCAGCCCGTCGCTCAGGCCGAGCACCTCGCGTGCCTTCTCCTCGTCGGCCATGCACAGCTCGACCAGCTCGTCGAGGATCGCGGCGCGCGCCCCGGCGAGACCCGGGAGCGACAGGGCCTCCGGTTTCAGGGGTGCTCCGCGCCCCGAGGCGGCCTTTCCCTCGGAGGGCGGCAACAGCACGAGCACGGGGGTCTCCTTCGTACGTGACAGAGGGCGTGACAGAGGCATGGCAGGGGCCCGTAGTGGCTCCCGAACCCCCGGCAAGGGTACGGGCCCGGCGCGAGAGGCCCCCGAGGCGCCCGCGGGCCGACCGGGATGCCGACCGCACCGCCCCGGCCTACGCTCGGTGGCATGCCTCGCCGCCAGCTCCATATGACCGGCGCAGCCGACACTCCGCTGCGGGCGGCCCTGCGCGGTCTGCGTGACGAGCTCGATCTGCCGGCCGACTTTCCGCCCGCCGTGCTCGCCGAGGCGGCCGAGGCCGCGAAGGCGCCGGACCTGTCGGGCCACCGGGACGCCACGGACCTGCCCTTCTTCACGATCGATCCGCCCACCTCCACGGACCTCGACCAGGCGATGCACCTGGAGCGGCGCGGGGACGGCTTCCGGGTGCACTACGCCATCGCCGACGTCGCCGCGTTCGTCCGGCCGGGCTCGGCGCTCGACGCCGAGGCCCACCACCGGGTGACCACCCTCTACTTCCCCGACGGCAAAGTGCCCCTGCACCCCACCCTGCTCTCCGAAGGGGCGGCCAGCCTCCTCCCCGGAGAGACCCGCCCGGCCGCGCTCTGGCAGATCGACCTCGACTCCGAGGGACGCCAGACCGCCTGCGAGGTGCGCCGGGCCCTCGTCCGCAGCAGGGCCAAGCTCGACTACGCCGGTGTTCAGCGGCAGATCGACGCAGGCACCGCGGAGGAGCCGCTCGCCCTGCTCAAGGACATCGGCCTGCTGCGCGAGGAGCAGGAAGTCGCCCGGGGCGGCATCTCGCTCAACGTGCCCGAACAGGAGATCGTCGAGCGGGACGGCGCCCTGGACCTCGACTACCGGGTGCCCCTGCCCGCCGACGCCTGGAACGCCCAGATCTCCCTGCTCACCGGAATGGCAGCCGCCCGGATCATGACGGAGTCGGGTACCGGCATCCTCCGTACCCTGCCGGTCGCCCCCGACGGTGCCGTCGCGCGCCTCAGGCTCTGTGCCCAGGCCCTGCACATCGACTGGCCGCACCACGTCCCGTACGCCGAGGTCGTCCGCTCGCTCGACCCCCACCTGGGCAACCACGCCGCGTTCCTGCAGGAGTGCACCACGCTCCTGCGCGGCGCCGGCTACACCGTCTTCGAGCACGGCGACCTCCCCACCCCCGCCGTGCACGCCGCCGTCGCCGAGCTCTACACGCACTGCACCGCGCCGTTGCGCCGCCTCGTCGACCGGTACGCCGCCGAACTGTGCCTCGCGGCGTTCGCCGGCGGGGAGCCCCCCGAGTGGGTTCTCCGGGCGCTGCCCGCACTGCCGAAGGAGATGGCGGAGGGAACCCGCCGGGCCAACACCGTGGAGCGCGAGTGCGTCGACCTCGTCGAGGCCGCGCTGCTCAAGGACCAGGTGGGGGCGGTCTTCGACGGGTACGTGATCGACGTCAAGGACAACGAACCGGCCGTCGGCACCGTCCACATCGAGGACCCGGCGATCGTCGCCCGGATCGAGGGCGGCACCGTCCTCCCCCTGGGCGAGCGGCTGCGGGTCCGGCTCACGCAGGCGGACCCTGGCTCGTCGAAGGTGCTGTTCGCGCCCGCATGAGGGCGGCGACCGCGGCGCGCGGGTCATCGGCGTGGAAGCGGACGGTGTGCGCGACACCGCTCCTCCCCAGCGGCCGTACGAACACGACCGGACCGGTGAGCTCCACGGTCACGGTGGTCTGACTGCCCACGGAGAGGTCGAGCACCCCGTCCGGGTGCAGCGTGACCAGCCTGCCTTCGGGGTAGCGCCGGTCGACGCGCGCGGCGGTGACCGAGGACGCGGGGATCCGCAGATCGAAGAGCCCGCCGTAGCGCAGTCGCAGGGAGCCGTCCTCGCCCACGACGTGCGGCCGGGTCACGCAGGCGGCGTGCATGGCGAGGACCAGAACCACCCCGTACACGTCCAGGACGAGCAGGACGCGGTGCACCACGGGCCAGGGAATCACCAGGGCCAGCATCACCGTCTCGACGACGGAGACGAAGAGCAGCCCGTACATCATCGCGGTCTGCGGCCCGGTGTACGGGACGGCCAGCGCCTCGGCCGGCACCCCGTGACGCCGCCGCAGCAGCCACAGCCACAGACTGTGCAGAGCCCGCGCCTCGTGCGCGACCAGGCGGCGGACCGGGACAGGGACGAGGACCCGCAGTGCCGCCCCCAGCGCCTCCCGGCGGCCCGAACCCGCCCGCCTCTGCCCTGCGTACAGCGGCCACAGGACGCAGACCTCCAGAGCCACCGCGGCGAGCACCAGCGCCTCGGTCGCCAGCAGTGCGGCAGCGGGTATGCGTACGCCCGCCACCAGGCAGACCATGACGGCCAGTTCAGCCGGCAGGACCGCCCAGACCACGGCGCGAGCCGTCCGTACGCTCATCGGTTCCTCCCCCTGTTCACCTCGGTGGTCAGCGCGGTCATCATCCGGCGCACCACCTCTGCCTGCGCGGGTGCGTACTCGTCGAGCAGGGCCTCGCCGAAGCCCGTCATGACCGGTCCGTCGGACGGGATCACAGCGAGCACCTCGGCCGGCACGACAGCCGCCAGATCGGCGGCCAGCGGGGCGATCCGGGGGTCGTCCACCGGGGCGTCGACCAGCTCGTCGAGCCGCTCGTACAGACGCAGTACGGCCGGGTCCTCGGCCAGCGGCCGCAGGGCGGCGTACACCGCGTCGGCGCCGTCGGCCCCGTCGAGCAGCGCCAGGTGCTCGCGGTCCTTGACGGCTGCGGGAGAGTCCGTGTCCGGTGCCGCGCCGAGCAGCGCCCGGAGTGCGGGGGAGACCGGTTCGTGGCCGCTCACCGGCCCCTCCAGCAGCCCGGCCAGCCGGCGCCGCCGCTCCCGGATCTCGTGCTCCTGGCGGGCCAGGTCGGCGTCCAGCTCGCCCAGCACCTCGACGAGCTCGCGCCCGGCGTCGTCGGCCAGCACGTCCCGCACCTCGTCGAGTCCGAGGCCGAGCTCGGTGAGCCGCCGGATCCTGGCCAGCAGGACCGCGTCGCGGACGCTGTAGGCCCGGTAGCCGTTGGCCCGGCGCGCGGGCTCGGGCAGCAGGCCGATGTGGTGGTAGTGCCGAACGGCCCGGGAGGTGACTCCGACGAGCGCGGCGATCTCTCCGATGCGCATGAGGCCAGTAGAAACCCTGACGCTGCGGCAAGGTCAAGCGGCTCCTGTCCGGACGGCTCCGAAGGCTCCGCGACCTCCTTCGGCACCCGCCGTGTGCGGGCGGCTCGTCCCCGTCTCGTACGATCGCGCCTTTGGACACGGAATCCCGGACTCCGCACCAAGGAAGGGTTCACGCGTGAGCGACCTCGCCACCGGCCAGGAGATCAGCAGGCCCCGGCAGATCGTCGCCGCCGCCCGGGCTCTCCTGGAGGAGGAGGGCCCGGAGGCGCTCACCATGCGCCGGCTGGCCGACCGGGTGGGCTTCACGGCGCCCTCCCTCTACAAGTACTTCCCGGACAAGTCGTCCGTGGTGGCCGCCCTGGCCGGCGAGATGCTCGGGGAGGCGGCCGAGGTGCTGGAAGCGGCGGAACGGGAGGCCCCCGGTTCCTTCTCGGCCCTCGCCGCGGCGTACCGCACCTACGCGCTGGCCCACCCGCACCTCTACCTCCTCACCATGGGCCGCCCCGTGAACCCCGCCGCCGGCGTGCAGGACGCCGCGGCTGCCCCGCTGTTCCGCGCCGCCGGCGGCGACGAGGACCGGGGCCGGGCGGCCTGGGCGTTCGCCCACGGGATGGTGGTCCTGGAACTCAACGGCCGCTTCCCGCCGGGCACCGACCTCTCGGCGGCCTGGGAGGCCGGTATCGCGGCCTTCACGGTCTGACGGCGAACCGAGCGCCCCGCCCCGCCGGGTAGCATGGTCGACACGGCAGACGAGCCGGGCGGACGGCCGCGTGGGGATCCCCGGATCCTCCCGAGGAACGTCCGGGCTCCACAGGGCAGGGTGGTGGCTAACGGCCACCCGGGGTGACTCGCGGGACAGTGCCACAGAAAACAGACCGCCCGGGACCTCGGTCCCGGGTAAGGGTGAAACGGTGGTGTAAGAGACCACCAGCGCCTGAGGTGACTCAGGCGGCTAGGTAAACCCCACCCGGAGCAAGGTCAAGAGGGACCGTCGCAAGACGGTCCTGCGCGAACGTCCGAGGGCTGCTCGCCCGAGTTCGCGGGTAGACCGCACGAGACCGGCAGCAATGCCGGTCCTAGATGGATGGCCGTCTCCCCGGCCGCCGCGAGGCGACCGGGCGACAGAACCCGGCGTACAGCCCGACTCGTCTGCCGCCTTTGCGTTTCTGCCTCGAAAGGGCCCCCGACCTGTGTCGGGGGCCCTTTCCGGTCTTCCGGGCGCAGTTCGGGTTCAGGCGAACAGCCGCTCGAGGACGACGGCGACACCGTCCTCGTCGTTGCCCGGCGCCATCTCGTCCGCCGCTGCCTTGAGTTCGGGATGGGCACCGGCCATGGCCACGCCGTGGGCGGCCCATTCGAGCATGGGGAGGTCGTTCGGCATGTCCCCGAACGCGACGGCGTCCGCGCCGGTCAGGCCCAGGCGGCGGGCGACGTAGGCAAGGCCTGTCGCCTTGTCCAGGCCCAGCGGCAGCAGTTCGATCTCGCCCGGGCCCGCCTTCGCCACTCCCACCAGGTGGCCCGCGGCCCGCGTCGCGATCAGCGCCAGGGCGTCCTCGTCGAGCACGGGATGCTGCACGTAGATCTTGCGGAGCGGCGCCGCCCACAGCGCGTCCGGGCCCGCGTCCGGCACGATCGGCACCTGGCCCGCGAGGTCGAGCCGGTAGCCGGGGGCGGCCACCACCTCGCCGTCCACGCCGTCCCGGTCGCCGGCCGTCACCAGCGGCCCGGTGACGGCCTCGATGGCCGCGAGGGCAAGCCGTGCGCGTTCCCTGTCGAGGATGACGGAGGTCAGCTGTGTGTGCGCCGCCGCGTCGTACACCTGCCCGCCCTGCCCGCAGACGGCGAGCCCCGTGCAGCCCAGGTCCGCCAGCACGTGCCGGGTCCAGGACACGGACCGGCCGGTGACGACGACGTGCCTCGCTCCCCGTGCCGCGACGAGCGCCAGCGCCGCCCTGGTCCGGGCCCCCACGGTGTGGTCGGAGCGCAGCAGCGTCCCGTCCAGGTCGGTGGCCACGAGGGAGAACCGGCGCGGGAGCGGCTCCTTTGCCGCTTCGGTGGCTGTTCCCGTGGTCACGAGGTCATCCTCCCGTGCTGCGGTAGTGACGGAGATTCCAGTTCCACAGCCGTTTCGAGATCAGGAACAGCAGGAGGCAGACCGCCGGGGACCAGGGCGCCAGCCACGAGAGCAGGCCGTTCTCCGGTGTCCTGTCCAGCAGGACCAGCACGGGGAAGTACGCGACGAACGCGAGGGGCAGTACGAAGGTGAAGACGCCCCGGAGGAACAGGGGCAGGATCGACAGCGGGTAGTTCCCGATCGTCGCCATGATGTCGTCGAGCCATTTGCCCACCCCGTGCGCGAACGGCGAGCGCAGCAGCAGTGCCGCCAGCGGCAGTTGGACGGCCGCCTCCAGGAAGACCCCGCCGATGATCGCCGCGACGAGATAGAGCACGGCGGCGGGGGTCCAGTCCACCGGAGCCTGGCTGACGGCCATGGCGCACACGGTGACGCCGACGGTGAAGTCTCCCAGGGCGTTGATGTTGAAGCGGCTGATGAGGATCTGCGTCAGTACGGACAGCGGGCGCAGGAAGAACCCCTCGATCCTGCCCTCCTCCACGAGTTCCAGCAGGGCGTCCGACAGGTTCCCGAACACCATGGTGAAGAGTCCGTGCGCCATGAGCCGCATGCCGACGATGAGGAGCACGCCCCCGGCCGGGAAGTTGCCGAGCCCGTCGAAGCGCGTGAGCAGGACGGCGGCGAACGCGAGCGTGGAGGTCTGCCACAGAATGCCGAACACGACCTCGAACGCGAAGTCGCCCGGGTACTCCATGCGGCCCCGGATGTTCACGGCGGTGGCCTTGAGCACGAACCTCAGCACGTGCGCGGTCCGGCGGGCACGGGCCCGGATCCGTGGGACGGGGGCACCATCGGCCATCACTGTCACTGCTCAGCCTCCCTGAACGGTCACGCGCCGGGCCGCGCGCGACCAGACGAACCGGGTGAGCAGGGCTAGTACGACGACCCAGCACACTTCTTCCACCAGGTGCCGGGGGGCCTGATCGAGCGGAATCCGGCCCACATAGATCGAGATGGGGACGCTGATCGTCGTCGCGAACGGCAGCACCGACGCCGTGCTCAGCAGCCAGCCGGGCAGGAACCAGAGCGGCACGAACACCCCCGAGAGCAGGTCCTGCACAAAGCTGTACATGCGTGTCAGCCCGGTGTTCGAGACGAGCCAGAAGGTCGCGAGGTCGACCAGCTGGCCGAGGTAGTACAGGATGATCTGCCCGAGCACCAGGCTCACCACGAACACCGCGCCCACGGCAGCCGAGGCAGGCGGTTGAAGCGCCCCCGTCGCGAGGGCGACCAGATAGCCGACGAGCGCCCACATCGCTCCGTACGCCATGTCTCCGACGGAGCGGTACATGTAGTAGCGGCCCGGTGAGATCGGTCTGAGGAACCAGTAGACGATCGTGCCTTCGCGGGTGCGCTGCGGCAGGGCGTCCTTGGAGACCATGCGGCTGTTCCACCGGATGCGGCCCAGCAGGATCGCGAGGATCACGTAGCCGACGGCCTGGTCGACGTCCAGACCGGCGACGGACGTCCTGCCGCGGTAGACCGCGGTCCACAGCAGGTAGTACAGGTATATCTGCACGCCCAGCATGAACGGCGCGAGGAAGAAGCGGCCCCGGTAGGCGATGGTCTGGTAGAGGGGGGCGATGCGCCAGATCCGCCAGGCGCGGCTCCGGACGGGTGCCGGGGCGGCAGCAACGGCGCTCATGCGAACTGGGTTTCGTTCTCGGCCTCATAGGCGTTGCGCATCAGTTCCTCCAGGTCGGTCTCCTCCACCGCCATGCCGACCACCGGGAACCGGGCGATCAGGGCCCGTACGACATCCTCGGGCGTGCTGTCACCCTCCGGCGCGAGCGTGGCGCGCGTCCCTTCGTGGGAGAGCACCCGCGCGCCGGGCACCAGCACCTGCGCCACCGGCTCACCGAAGGTGACGCTGACGACCCTGCGGGCGCCGTGCTGCTTCTTCATGTCGTCGAGCGTTCCGTCGAACATCAGCCTGCCGTGGTTGATGAGCAGCACCCGCTCGCACAGCCGGGCGACATCGGTCATGTCATGGGTCGTCAGCACGACCGCGCGGCCCCGGTCGTGCACCTGCTGCAACAGGAACGCGCGCGTGCGTTCCTTGGCGACCACGTCCATCCCGATCGTGGGCTCGTCGAGGAAGAGGATCGCCGGGTCGTGCAGCACCGCCGCCGCCAGGTCGCAGCGGACCCGCTGCCCGAGCGACATCAGACGGACCGGGGTGTCCCAGAACTCCGATACGCCCAGCACCTGGTCGACATCGCGCATGCGGTGCTCGTAGTCGTGGAGGGAGATGCTGAAGATGTCCCGGATCAGGCCGAAGGAGTGGCGGGCCGGCAGGTCCCACCACAGCTGGGTCTTCTGGCCGAAGACCGCCCCGACGGACAGGGCGTTGGCCGTCCGGTCCTCCTGCGGGACGCGTCCGTCGACGTACACCTCGCCGGACGTCGGTGTGAGGATCCCGGTCAGCATCTTGATGGACGTCGACTTGCCGGCCCCGTTCGGCCCGAGCAGGCCCACGAGTTCACCGCGGTCCACGGACAGCGTCAGATCGGAGACGACGGTGCGCTCGTCCTTCACGGGGCTGATGAGCGACCGCACCGTGCCGAAGCGGCCGGTGGCCGGCCGCCTCACTCTGTACGTCTTGGTGAGGCCGCGGGTCACGATGGCCGCAGATTCGCTCGGCATTCCAGTTCCCTTCGGTCGGCGGTCGGACGTGACCGCCCTATTGGTGCGTCCGATGCGTCAGTTGATGCGTCAGCGCGAGAACAGCCGGCTCAGCTCGGCGATGTCCGGCGGACCGCTCGCCAGGTCCGGGTCCTTGACGGCGTCCAGGCCGGTCTCCCATTTCTCGCCGGTCCGGCTCCCCTCGGACCCCCGACCCGTTCCGGCGGGAACGGGGTCCCAGGCGGCGCCGTCGAACGGGAACTTCAGGACGCGCGCCACCGACCGCATCGCCCTCTCGGCGGCCAGCGGAGCGAGGGTGAGTTTCGACGGGCTGGCGACGATCGCGCGGCCGGCGAGGAAGTCGTGGCCCAGCCCGTGCGAGACCGTGCCGCTGCTCGGTACGAGGCCCGACTTGACGGCCGCGTAGCCGGAGACCGTGGCGACGCCCGCCAGGCGCTCGGGGCTGATGATCCTGCGGAGCGTCAGCAGGATCCGGTGTGCCCACCATCCGGGCAGCTGGCCGGAGGCGCCCCACGCGCTGTCGAAGGACTGGAAGTCGGACACGAGCCACGTCGTCCCGCTCTCGTGTCCGGTTCTGCTCGCCAGGAAGAGCCCGTGCTCGGTGCCGGCCGGGAACACCGCGCTGATGACGGGCAGGTCCCCGCGCAGTACCAGCACGAACGACTTGCGGCAGCGCACGACGGGCGGCAGCCCGGAACGGGCGAGTATCCCCGGCGTGCCCGCCCCCGCGGCGACGACCACCGCACGGCTCCGAACCGTCAGCCCTGTTCCGTCCGGGCGCTCGAACTCGCAGTGCACGCCGCCCGGTTCCTCGGAGAACCCGGTGAGGGTCCCCGCGTCGACGTCCACTCCGCACGCGGCGATCCGCGCACCGAGGTGACGCAGCACCTGACCGAAGTCGTGGGTGGCCTCCTCGCTCCTGAAGCAGGACGCGAATCCGCCGCCGAGCCAGTCGGGTGCCTCCACCGCGGAGACCGGAAGGCCGCAGGACCGCCAGAACTCGGTCGCGCCCCGCGCCGCCTCAGGGTCGGAGAACGACACGAGCGAGTGCGAGGTGACCGGTGACGTGTCCCTCAGCAGGGCGTCCCAGTGCTCCCGCGCGCGGCCGAGGAGCGGCGGCAGCAGCGGCTCGGTGCGGCCGTACGCGTACCCCCGGTGGAGATAGCCGTGCGACTGGCCGGACTGGCCGGCGCCCACCCCGTGCGGCTCGACCAGCAGGACACGTACGCCGTGGCCGGCCAGCCCCAGGGCGGTCAGGACTCCCGCCATGCCCGCGCCCGCGACCACGACGTCGTAGCGGCGCGTCACCGCACATCCCCCGCACCGGGAGCCGACGGGACCCGGTGGACGCGTTCGACGGAGGCCACCAGCCCCGACTCCTCGGAGATCCCGACGAGCCACCGCGCCCCGGAGGCAGCCTCCAGCACCAGGCCCGCGTTTCCGCACCCCGATGCGGAGCGCAGCGGGCCGAGGCCCGCCAGCAGCAGCCGTTCCTGCGCGTCCGGTGCCGTGCCCGGACGACAGGTCACATCTCCGCTGGTGAGGCTGATCGTTACGTCGATGAAGAGGGGGACCAGGACCTCCGCCGTGTCAGCCGACATCGTCCGCCGCCCTGAGCAGTGCGAGCGCGGCGAGAGTGGCGGAGTCCTGGATCCCGTTGCCGCGTGCGAGTGCGCACAGGTCGTGCCACGACAGCGTGCGTACTTCCATGTCCTGCTCGAAGGGGTCCCGATCGGTCGGACCGGAGTCGGCCACGTCCGCGAGGTAGGCATGGCAGGAGGTCACGGAGAACCCGCTGCTCTCCGCGAAGGTCCCCAGGTGCCTCAGCGCCGTCACCCGGTGGCCGGTCTCCTCCAGGGCCTCGCGGCGCGCCGCCTCCTCGGGTGACTCGCCCTCACCGATACCGCCCTGGGGGAACTCGATGCTGCGCGAACCGTCGAACGCGGGCCTCGGGAGGTCGACCACGACGTACCGCCCGCCCAGACGTGCGGCCACCAGGACGGAGTCCGCCTTGCTGACCATGAAGTACTCGTGCCGGCCGCCCACGGCGTCCTCGTACCGCTTGCGCAGCACGGAGAACCAGGGGTTGCGGTGCACCGTGTCGCTCTGGGTTTCACGCATCGGACACCCGCTCAGGTCAGGGGCTGCAGGAACGCCTTGGACAGGGGGTGTTCGCCGCGGCAGAGTCCTTCGTACGCGTCGGCCAGCTCCTGGGCACAGGAGGTGTCGCGTGCCTGGTGAGGGGTCACACCGTCGACGCTGTCGACGAGCCGGACGCCCAGCAGGGTGCCGGCGAGCACCACTTGCGCTCCGTACAGTTCCTCGCGCAGCACGGCCCGCTCGGTGACCGTGTACCCGAGGCCTCGCGCGATGTCGAGCAGGATCCGCTTGGTGAGGGAGTCCAGCACCCCGGCGCTGACCGGAGGGACGAGAACGGTCCTGTCGCGGACGAGCAGGACGGCGGCCCCGTCCGCCTCGGCGACGTGGCCCCGTTCGTTGAGGATGATGATGTGCTCGACGCCATGGGTGAGGCGCTCACGTTCGAACACCCGGAAGTCGAGGTAGGAGCCGCCGGACTTGGCCAGGGGGCCGATGGGCCCGCCGTAGCGGCTGTGGCTGCTCACGGCGGCGCGCACCGCGGGCGGGGTCACCGGCCGGAACTCGAATCCGCCGATGTACATGGCTCCCACGCTCTCGGGGGCCAGGCTCGACCGTCCGCGTGCCGCGTAGAACGTCGGGCGCAGATACACGTCGACGCCCGGATGCCGGGCCGCGACCTCGGCCAGCGCGGCGAAGACCTCGTCCCGGTCGTACCGCGTGGGATGTCGGCGATGCGCGCGGAACCGAAGAGCCGGTCCACGTGCTGCTCCCCGGCCAGGAGCCGGTGCTCCTGTGCCCCCTCGTCCCAGAACGCGGTCATCCCCTCGAACACGTTGGCACCGCGGAGCGCCAGCTCGTCCCAGACATGGACCCTGGCCTCCTCCCACGGCACACACGTTCCGTCGAACCACATCACTCGCTCGCCCACAGTCCCCCACCCTCGTTCCGGCAGATCCCCATCTGCCGCGAGCGGACCCCGTGCTCGTCCGCGACGCATTCCCTGTCCGTTCGCACTGCTGCACTACGCGCGTGGCGTCGCCACGAGTTGTATTCCGCCGATGTCGAGGCGGGCCGGCTGCTCCGTGTAGACCATGAACGGCACGTCGACATGGTCGAACTCGACGCCCACCCCGGCCAGTTCGGCCAGCGGCACCTCGAAGGTCACCCACTCGCCCACGGGCAGCTCCCGCAGCCGGTCGGCGATGTCGAGCGCCGGCTGCTGGGGGTAGTCGTCGTGGCAGGTCAGGTGGAAGGGCCCGGCCGGGGCCTCGAAGACCCGCACATGGAAGGAGAGCCTGCCGCCCGCCGCCGCGAAGTCACGGAGGTCGTACGGCTTTCCGCCGCTCTCCCGGGCGTACACGAAGGTCCTGATGTCCCTGAAGGTCAGCGAGACGGCGTCGCGGTGACTCAGGTGGTCGATCGGCTCCACGGAGATGAATGCGGTCTCCGTCCTGCTCTCCGACGCGATCGGCTGCGGCCCGTTGTCCGTGGCGCTGTACTCGAAGACATAGGGGTCCGCGCCCGGCCCGATCGCCACGCGGGCGGCGGTGAGCGACGGAGCTCCCGCGGCGGTCTCCTCCTCGTCGAGCGGAAGCGGCCCGGTGGAGCCGACGGCCGCGTCGCCGGTGCCCTGCAGGGTGAGCCCGTACCCGTACGGGAAGAGCGGTTCGTGGCCGGAGTCCACGGTCGCCGCGTGGCGGCCGCGGGGCCAGACGAAGCTCAGCCGGCCCTGGAAATCGTGGGCCCGCTGTCCCTGGGGGTCGAGGAAGAGGAGGTCGGTGATGCCCCTGGCGTCGGGGCCGGGCAGCCAGGCCGCGACGAACGCGTCGGAGAGGTTGATCTCCTCGGTCATGTACAGCGGGCGTCCGCCGAACGCGACGGTGACGACCTTCGAAGCGGACTCCCGCAGTCTGCGGAGTACGGCGAGGTCGTGCGCGTACGTGGGCTTCAGCTCGGCGTAGGCGATGCTGCGCCACGGCTTGATGTCGCCGAACATCTCCGCGTAGGGGTCCTCGCCGATCGCCACCAGGACGACGTCGTACTCCGAGGGGTCCGCGTGCTCCAGGCGCGGATCGACCGTGCAGCGGTCCTCACCGACGATGGACCTGACCGCGTCCGTCACGGTGAAGCCCCCGGGGAAGTCGTCCATGCCGACGTCGTCGCCCTGCCAGGTCACCGTGTACCCGCCGGTCTGCTTGCGCACCGCGTCCGCTGCACTGCCGGTGATCAGGACCTTCGAGGTGCGGGCCAGCGGCAGCGCGGCGTTGTCGTGCTTGAGGAGCACGAGGGACTTGCGGACGGCCGTACGGGCGAGTTCCCGGTGCTCGGGGGCGCCGAGGGCGGTCGCCCGGTCCTCCGGCCGGCGCTCCACGGGCGGCTGCTTGTCCCACAGGCCCGCCCGCTGCTTGACCCGCAGGATGCGCAGTACGGCATCGTCGATGCGGGACATCGGGATGTCACCGGACCGCACCTGCTCGACCGCGCTGTGGTACACCGCCTGCCACTTCTCGCGGGTCGAGACCATGAGGACGTCGACACCCGCTTTGATGACGTTGCCGGCGTCACCGGGTGTGCAGCCCTCGACGTAGGGGTGGGCGTCCCAGTCCCCGATGACGATGCCGTCGAAGCCGAGCGCGTCCTTCAGGACGTCCGTGATGAGGTACTCGCTGCCGTGGATCCGCGTCTCGACGCGGCCCGACCCCTCCCAGCCGCTGTAGGTCACCATGACCGACTGGGCGCCTGCCTCGATCCCGGCGAAGAAGCCCCGGGAGTGGACGTTGCGCAGTTCGTCCTCGCTGCACCGGGCGATGCCCCGGTCCTCGCCCTCGAAGGTGCCTCCGTCCCCGACCCAGTGCTTGACGCAGGAGACGACCCCGGAACCGGCGCGCAGGGAATCGGCCTCGCCCTGCAGACCCTTGACCATGGCGTGCGCGTAGGCGTGCACGATCTCCGGGTCCTGTGAGTAGCCCTCGTAGCACCTGCCCCAGCGCAGGTCCCGCGGTGTGGTCACCGTGGGGGCGAACGTCCAGTCCATCCCTGTCGCGGCGACCTCCCGGGCGGTGGCCGCGCCGATCAGGCGGACCAGCTCGGGGTCGCGTGCGGCGCCCAGGCCGATGTTGTGCGGGAAGATCGTGGCCCCGTGGACGTTGTTGTGCCCGTGCACCGCGTCGCTCGCCCACATGAACGGGATCCGGAACGGTCTGTCCCGGTAGGCCTCCTCTGCCGCCTCCCAGAACCCGCTGATCGTCCTGGCCCACTCCTTCGCACCTGACCTGCGGTTCCCGTCCGGCCAGCGTCCGGCGCCGTTCAGTGCGGAGCCGATCCGGTAGGCGCGGACGTCCTCCGCGGTCAGCTCGACCAGGTCGGGCTGGATCATCTGCCCGATCTTCTCCTCGAGCGTCATCTGGACGAGGATCGCGCGGGCGGCCTCCTCGACCGCCCGGTCGATGCCGATGTCCGACAGCAGGCGTGGCCAGGCCGGGAGATGGTCCAACCGATTCAACGTGCTCCTCCTGCGACGTATGGGCGTGCGGTGTTCCGAGGCGTGCGGTGGTCCAGAGCGTGCGGTGTCCGGGGCTCGTGCGGCCGACGCCGCGTCACTGCCCAAGGCGTGACCGGCGTGCCGGACCCGATGCGCGACGGGAAACGGGGTGAGAGCTGCGGGCGGACCGCCACCGGTCGGCGCGAGGGGCTGTACCGGATGGCGGGCTGAGCTGCGGAGACAACCGACAGGAGAGCGCTCTCCATATCGATCTTTGAATCCTGGCACCGGCCCAACAGGTTGTCAACAAGCTTTTGGCATAGGTGAGTTGGACACTCCGGCCAACTCCCGACAAGCTGCGCCATCCACCTCGCACCCTCCCAAGCCGCGTCGCCGGAACGTGCTGCGTGCCCGCTCCGACGGTGTGGGCGGCCACTGGACCGCCGGGCGCTCCGGCCCACGCGCGCCCCGGAAAAGGCCGCGCCGTTCCCCGACGCCCCTGGTATAGCTGTGCGTTCACGAGCGAGGGAGCAACGGGATGACGGCGGACGAGTCGGCACAGCAGGCAGGGAACCCGATACGGCTGCGCGCCGCGTCGGCCCGGGACGCCGAGGAGATCACCCGGGTCTTCCTGGACTCGCGGGCCGACGCCCTGCCCTACCTGCCCCGCGTCCACAGCGATGAGGACACGCTCGCCTGGATCACCCACGTCGTGCTTCCCGGAAGCACGGTGTGGGTCGCCGAGAGCCGGGCCGGGGACGTGCTCGGGTTCGCCTCGCTGGACACGGACGGGGCCGAACTCGACCAGCTCTACCTGCGCCCCGGCGCCCTGCGCCGCGGCATCGGCTCGCAACTCCTCGCCCTGGTCAAGGAGGCCTCGGGCGGGGAGCTGAGCCTGTACACGTTCCAGCGCAACACCGCAGCCCGCGCCTTCTACGAGCGGCACGGGTTCACCGCGGTGTCCTTCGACGACGGCAGCCGCAACGAGGAGAAGGAACCCGACGTGCTGTACCGGTGGAGCGCGGCCGCCGGCTCGGCTCGCGGCAGCATCTGACGCCGCGTGCTGATCCGCCGGGGACGACGGGGCAGCCCTTAGCATCGGCTCCATCGCCGAGCACGGGAGTCCGCCGCCATGTCCTTGCCACGCCTCGGAGTCGTGATCGTGACGATGGGCAACCGCCCGCGGGAGCTGGAGGCGCTGCTCGCCTCGGTGGAGAAGCAGGACGTGCCCGCGGCGAGAGTGGTGCTGATCGGCAACGCGACGCCCCTCACCGGTGTGGACGTCGCGGAGAACGTGACCAAGGTTCCGCTCGGCGAGAACCTGGGCTGCCCGGGAGGCCGGAACGTCGGTCTGGAGATGCTGCGCGAGTCGGGCGAGGTCGACGCCGTCATCGAACTGGACGACGACGGCCTGCTCGTCGCCGACGACGTGTTCCGCACGGTCCAGCGGCTGTTCGCGGCCGACCCGGGGCTGGGGATCATCGGCTTCCGGGTCGCGGACGAACACGGGCACACGGAGCGGCGCTGGGTGCCCCGGCTGCGTGCCGACGATCCGATGCGCCGCGGCCTGGTGACCGCGTTCCTCGGTGGTGGACACGCCTTCTCGATGCCCATGCTCAGGGAGACCGGCCTGTGGCCCTCGGAGTTCTTCTTCGGGCACGAGGAGTCCGACCTGGCATGGCGGGCGCTCGACGCGGGGTGGAAGATCCTGTACGAACCCGAGCTCGTCCTCCAGCACCCGAGGACGTCGCCCGCCCGGCACGCCGTCCACTACCGGTTCACCGCCCGGAACCGGGTGTGGCTCGCCCGCCGCCGGCTCCCCGTTCCCCTGATCCCGGTCTACCTCGGTGTGTGGATCGTCCTCACCCTGGTGCGCATCCGGTCCCTGACCGGCCTCGGAGCATGGTGGGGCGGCTTCGCCGAAGGTGTGCGGACGCCCTGCGCCCCGCGCAGGCCGATGAAGTGGCGCACCGTGTGGAGGATGACGCGGCTGGGGCGCCCGCCGATCCTCTGAGGGTGGCGGATCGGTCAGGATTCGAGAAGCGCGGGTCGCGGCCCCGCGCCTAACCTGATCGTCATGGACATCAGCATTCACGCGAGCTTCCTCCCGCACGACGACCCGGACGCGTCCCTGGCCTTCTACCGCGACGTCCTCGGCTTCGAGGTCCGCAGTGACGTCGGACAGGGCAAGATGCGCTGGATCACGGTCGGTCCCGTCGGCCAGCCCGGCACCTCCATCCTCCTGGCGCCGCCGGCCGCCGACCCCGGGATCACCGACGACGAGCGCCGCACCATCGCCGAGATGATGGCCAAGGGCACCTACGGCTGGATCCTGCTGGCCACCCCGGACCTCGACGGCACCTTCGAGAAGGTGCAGGCCGGCGACGCCGAGATCGTCCAGGAGCCCACCGACCAGCCGTACGGCATCCGCGACTGCGCCTTCCGCGATCCCGCGGGCAACCTGGTCCGCATCCAGGAAGTGCGCTGATCCGTCCCGTCGCCGGTCCGGCCGTGACGGCCGGACCGACGACCGCCTGAGGAGAACCGGCAGACCGCCCACCGCCGTCGAGCACCTCGCGGCGTGCTTCGGCATGCCTTCGGACGCTCGCGGACACCGACGAAAGGGAGTTCTCCCATGTGCCATCCCTCGTGGGGGCGCGCACGCATCGCGGCGCAGCGCCCGAGCGACGACCTCGCCCGAATGCGCCGCGTCCGCGACCGGATCGACCGGGAGTACGCACAGCCGCTGAACGTCGAGGCGCTCGCAGTCGGCGTGCACATGTCCGCCGGGCACCTCAGCCGTCAGTTCCGGCTGGCGTACGGCGAGTCGCCGTACTCGTACCTGATGACGCGGCGCATCGAGCGCGCGGCGGCGCTGCTGCGGCGTGGCGACCTCAGCGTCACCGAGGTCTGCTTCGCGGTCGGCTGCTCGTCGCTGGGCACCTTCACCACCCGGTTCACCGAACTGGTCGGCATGCCGCCCGGCGCCTACCGCCGCGGCGCGACGGCCGCTGTTCCGGGGATGCCGCCGTGTGTGGCCAAGCAGGTGACAAGACCGGTCAGGAATCAAGAAGCGCCGGCCGTCGAGCCGCAACTAGCGTGAAGACCATGAACTCCATCGAATCCGTCACCCTCGACGTGGCCGACCCGTCGGCCGCCCGCCACTTCTACTCCACCGCCTTCGGTCTGGACACGCAGATCGGCCTGCGGGCCTCGGAGGCACCCACCACCGGCTTCCGCGGGTTCACGCTCTCGCTCACGGTGTCGCAGCCGGCCGACGTCAACAGCCTCGTCGACGCCGCCGTCGCCGCGGGCGCCACCCCGCTGAAGCCTGCCGCGAAGTCGCTCTGGGGCTACGGCGGTGTCGTACAGGCCCCGGACGGGACGATCTGGAAGGTCGCGACCTCGGCCAAGAAGGACACCGGCCCCGCCACCCGGCAGATCGACGGGATCGTGCTCCTGCTGGGAGTCGCCGACGTGGTCGCGAGCAAGAGGTTCTACGCCGGCCAGGGCCTGGCCGTGGCGAAGAGCTTCGGCCGCGTGTACGTCGAGTTCGCCGCCGGAACGGGCCCCGTCACGCTGGCGCTGTACCGGCGCCGTGCCCTCGCCAAGGACGCCGGTGTCTCTCCCGACGGCACCGGATCGCACCGCCTCCTGATCGGCGGCGGTACCGGTCCCTTCACCGACCCGGACGGCTTCGCCTGGGAGTCAGCGTCGTCGGCACTCACGTCCTGACGTGCCACTTCCGCCGCACCTGCCACTGCTGACGGAGCCCGTCCCCGAAGGACGGGCTCTCCACGGACGACTGGAGGAATCATGACGGGCGCGCCGCCGCGTGGACGTGAGGAGAGGCTGCGGGACACCCGCGCGAAACTGGAGAGCGACGTCGACCTCTGGGTCGCGACATCGGGCTCCCCGGGCGGCGTCCACCTCATCCCGCTCTCGTACCTCTGGGACGGGACCGCGTTCCTCGTCTCGACGCCGCGCGCCTCGGTCACCGGACGCAACCTGCTGGCGGACCGGCGGGTGCGCCTCAGCCTCGGGCCGACCCGCGATGCCGTCGTCGTCGACGGCGTCGCCGAGCCGGTGGACCTCGACGGCCTCGCCCCGGGGACGGGCGACGCGTTCGCGGCCAGGACCGGCTTCGACCCGCGCGGCCTCGACGAGCCCTACCAGTACTTCCTGATCCGGCCTCGGCGCATCCAGGCCTGGCGCGAGGCGAACGAGCTGCGGGGGCGCGACCTCATGCGCGACGGCCGCTGGCTCGGCTGACCGCCGCACGGGAGCAGACCCGGCGGGCGGTGCGGCCGATCAGGAGCCGTGGGCGGGCGCATCATCGTCCAGCCGCGCGTACATGACCATGTCCCGGCGGTGGTCCCCGACCTGCTGCCAGCCGCGCATCAGCCCCTCGGGCCGGTACCCGGCACTCTCGGCGGTCCGTGCCGACGCGGTGTTCCACGGCTCGACGAGGAGTTGGACGCGGGGGATGCGGAGGTCGTGCAGGGCCCAGGTGGTCACCGTACGGAGCGCCGCGCCGGCCACTCCCTGCCGACGGGCGCGCTCGCTCATCCAGTACCCGACCGACGCGCGGCCCTCGGCCTCGTCCTTGAGCCACAGCCCGATGGAGCCGACCGGCCGCCGGTCCCGGGTGCGGACGACGGCGAACGGGTAGCCGGCGCCGCTGGCCGCCCGGTCCCACTGGCGCCGGACGTACGCCTCCGCCTTCGCCTCCGAGTACGGCGAGGGGATCGTGGTGATCAGCGGGATGTAGTCGTCCGCCGCCACCTCGCGCACGAGGGGCAGATCGCTCATCTCCCAGGGGCGCAGGACGAAGTCGGCTCCGGCGGTGAGGCTGGGAACGGTAAGGGGGCGTGCCATGGCCGTCATCCTTTCGCGAACACGTCCCCGGACCGGGCTCGACTCACCCGGCGGATGTCCGCGCGCCGCGCCTGCCGAGGAAGGCTCCGGCGAGCAGGGCACCGGCCAGGACCAGTGCCGAGTTGACCAGGACCGCCGCCGAGACGCCGGACAGCACCGCGTCGGGCCCCGTGGCCGTTCCCATCCGCGCGGTGACGACCGCGCTCATGACCGGGATGCCCATCGTGATGCCGACCTGCTGCGTCATCGTGGCCAGCCCGGTGGCCAGGCCCTGCTCCTCGTCGGGGAGTCCGGAGGTGGCGGTGACCATGAAGCCCACGATCATCAGCATGTTGCCGATGCCGCCGACGAAGGTCGCGGCCAGCAGGAGCTGGATCCAGCCGCCGGAGGAGCCGAGTGCCACGAGGGAGAGGGTGGCGGCGGCCTGGACGACGCCGCCCAGGACGATCGTGCGCCGGTTGCCGAACCTGCCCACCGCACGGCCGCCGAGCATGCCGCCGATGACGGTTCCGACGCCCAGGACGCCGAAGGTGAGGCCGGTGGCGAGCGGCGAGTAGCCGAGGACCTCCTGGAGGTAGAGCGTGAGCAGGAAGACCAGGGAGGTCTCGGTGACGAAGGCGATCAGTCCGGTGGCGTTGCCCCAGATGACGCTGCGCCGCTTCAGGATGTGCACCGGGACCAGGGGCGCCGCCGCCCGCTTCTCGACGAACAGGAAGGCGACGAGGAGGGCCGCGCCCGCGAGCAGTGCGGCCAGGGTCGTCGGCGCCAGCCAGCCGGACTCACCGGCCTGCGTCAGCCCGAACACGAGGAGCAGCAGGCCGCCTGTGACGGTCGCGGCGCCCGGCACGTCGAGCCTGGGGCGTTCGGCCGGCCGGGAGTCGGTGATCACGGACGGGGCGAGGGCCACGACGAGTGCGGCGACGGGGACGTTGACGAAGAAGGCCCAGCGCCAGGAGAGCAGATCGGTCAGCAGCCCGCCGAGGATCGCCCCGGCGGTGAAACCGGCCGACATCAGGGCGCCGTTGAGGCCGAGGGCGCGTTCGCGCAGGGGCCCCTCCTTGAACGCCGTGGTGAGCAGCGCGAGCCCGGCCGGGGTGACGGCCGCGGTGGCCAGGCCCTGCAGGACCCGTGCGGTGAGCAGCACCTCGGGGGAGGTGGCGAGTCCGCCGAGTACGGAGGACAGGCCGAGGACGACCATCCCGCCGATGAACAGGCGCTTGCGGCCGACGAGATCGGCGATGCGGCCGAACAGCAGGGTGAATCCGGCGGCGGCCAGCGCGAAGGAGGTCGCGATCCACTGGAGGTGGGAGAGGGAGAAGCCGAGCCCTTCGCCGACGGCGGGCAGGGCGACGTTCAGGATCGAGAAGTCCACGGCGATCATGAACTGTGCGCCGAGGAGCAGGACGAGGACGAGCTTCTGCCGTCCGGTCATGCGGAGAAGGGGAGGGGCCGGGGGAGCCGGGGTGGTGAGGGGTGCTGTGCGGGACGTGGACATGGGGAGCCCTTTCCTGAAGCGGATGGCTCTAACGGGTCCGTGGTTCCGTTAGGGTGGTGTCACCGTAGCAGGACTGGGGCTACTAATGGAACTGGAGGCCCGTTATGGATGCTGAAGGAGCGGAGCCGGGCATGGTCCGGCCCGGTGGGCGCACGGCCCGGGTGCGGGAAGCGGTCCTGCGGGCGGCCGGTGACGCGCTGGTCGAGCAGGGATTCGACCGGCTCGACCTCGCCGATGTCGCACGACGCGCCGAGGTCGGCAAGACGACGGTCTACCGGCGCTGGGCCGGTACCGCGGGTCTGGTCGCCGATCTGCTCACGGACATGGCGGAGCAGTCCGTACCGCGTACGGACACGGGTTCACTGGACGAGGACCTCAGGGCCAACGCCAGGCTGGTGGTGCGGACCCTGACCGACCCGCGCCAGGGCGCGCTCTTCGCCGCCGTGATCGCGGCGTCCACCTGCGACGCCCGCACGGCCGAGGCGCTGCACCGCTTCTACGCCGTGCGCATCGCGGAGTGGTCGGGCTGCGTCGACGCGGCGGTCGAGCGGGGCGAGCTGCCCGCGGGCACCGACGCGGGCGAGGTGATCCGGGCCGTCTCCGCGCCCCTCTACTACCGGCTGCTGGCCAGCGGCGACCCCCTCGACGAAGCGGCCGCCGACCGCGCGGCCGAGGCGGCGGCGGTGGCGGCGCGGGCAGGCGTGTACGTGGTCTGAGGGCGCCGCCGCGGTTTGGTGCCGGTCAGCCGATGCGGGTTCCCGTGCCGCTCACCCTGATCCGGGTGTCGTCCGGGCGCAGTTCCACGGTGAGCGTGCCGGGGCGGCCCATGTCCGCGCCCTGGTGGAGGGTGAGGACGGCGTCGTCCGGGACGAGGTCGAGCTCGCGGGTGTACGCGCCGAAAGCGGCCGCCGCCGCGCCCGTGGCCGGGTCCTCGACCACGCCGCCGACCGGGAACGGGTCGCGGACGTGGAAGACGGTCGCCGACTCGCGGCTGACCAGCTGGACCGTGGTGAGGTCCAGGCGGTGCATCAGGGCTTCCAGGCGGGCGAAGTCGTAGTCCAGGTCGGCCAGTCGCTCACGGGTGGCGGCGGCGAGCACCAGGTGGCGGGCGCCCGCGTAGGCGATGCGGGGCGGCAGGGCCGGGTCGAGGTCGGTGGCCGGCCAGTCCAGTGCGGCCAGGGCCTCCGCCAGGTCGTCCGGTGCGATGTCGAAGACCTGCGGCTCGACGCTGGTGAGGGTCGCGCGGAGCTCGTCGCCGTCCCGGGTGACGGTGACCGGGACCGTACCGGCGGCGGTGGCGAGGAGCAGGTCGCCGGGACCGTCGCGTTCGGCGAGGGCGATGGCCGTCGCGACCGTCGCGTGGCCGCAGAACGGGACCTCGGCCTTCGGGCTGAAGTAGCGGATCGTGTACCCGCCCCGGCCGTCCGATGCGGTGAGGAACGCGGATTCGCTGTACCCCAGTTCCGCCGCGACGGAGAGCATCGCCGCGTCGTCGAGACCGGAGGCGTCCAGCACGACACCGGCGGGATTGCCTCCGTCCGGGTCGGCGGAGAAGGCGGTGTAGCGCAGCACCTCGGTGCGGGGGAGTCGGCTCATGCCACACGACAACTGAAGCGCGGTCAGGGGAATTCCCGAGGGGTGGTACGGGGCCCTGACCCCCCGTACCACCCCCTGGCCGTTCCGCGGACCCCCCGGACCGCGGCGGCCGTTCACTGCGGTCAGTGGCAGACCTTGATCCCGGAGCTCGAGCTCGTCCAGGAGCAGGAGTCCTGGAGCGAGCCGCTGGGCTTGTACAGCCGGGCCTTGTCGCCGGTGTTGTTCCAGACGTACCAGCCGCGGTTCCAGTACACGTGGGCACCGGCGTTGCTGCCCTTGCCCGTGTGGACCCGGACCGTCTTGCCCGCGGCGATCGTGTAGCTGCCGAAGGTGTACGTGTAGCCGGTGTTGTCCTTCAGTCGGTAGCCCTTGAGCTGGAGCTTCACCGTGCCGTTGTTGTGGATGTCCACGAACTCGGCGTTCAGGGACGTGTTCGTCCCGGTGTCGCTGCCGGGGCTGTTGTACTGGATCTTGCCGAGGTGCAGTCCGCCCTGATGGGAGGCCGCCGAGGCCGGAGCCGAGGCGAGGAGCGAGCCGGCCAGAGCGGTGGCGGCGGCCAGGGCGAGGGGCGCGGCGGTGCGTATGCGCATGTGGTGTGTTCCTTCTGTGTTCTTCTGGTGAAGGTCAGCAGCATACGGGCAGTACGCGCTTGCGCGGTGGTGGCTGCAGAAATCAGCAAACTCGGTCATTTTGCGACGGGTTCGGGCATGCGGGGACGAGGGCGCGGGCGGTCCGGCCCGCCGAGGTGTCAGCCCCGGCCCACGTACGGCATCGCGGTCGCCATGACCGTCGCGAACTGCACATTCGCCTCCAGCGGCAGCTCCGCCATGTGCAGGACCGTCCGGGCCACGTCGGCCGCGGCCATCACCGGTTCGACGGCCACCTCACCGTTGGCCTGGAGGATTCCCGTCTGCATCCGCTCCGTCATGTCGGTCGCCGCGTTGCCGATGTCGATCTGGCCGCAGGCGATCCGGTACGGCCGCCCGTCCAGGGACAGGGACTTCGTCAGGCCTGTCATGGCGTGCTTCGTCGCGGTGTACGCGACCGAGTGCGGGCGGGGGGCGTGCGCGGAGACGGAACCGTTGTTGATGATCCGGCCGCCCTGCGGGTCCTGCTCCTTCATCAGGCGGTACGCGGCCTGCGCGCACAGGAACGCCCCCGTCAGGTTGACGTCCACCACCGTGCGCCAGTCCTCGTACGCGATGTCCTCGACGGGCACCGCACGCGGCCCGAACGTCCCCGCGTTGTTGAAGAGCAGATCGAGGCGGCCGAAGCGCTCCCGGGCCAGCGAGAAGAGCGCCGTCACCTCGTCCGGGTCCGTCACGTCGGTGGGCACGCACACGGTGCCTCCCCGGCCACCGGCCGCGGCGGCGGTCTCCTTGAGGGGCTCCTCCCGCCGTCCTGCCAGGATCACCGTCCAGTCGGCCTCCTCGAGGGTGAGGGCGACGGCCCGGCCGATGCCCGATCCCGCACCCGTGACGACAGCGATTCTCTGCTCAGCGTTCATGGCCCGGCAGCGTACGGGAGGTTTGGCGGCGCAGGGCACTCGGTGCTCATCGCACCGCCACACGGATGTTGTGTACCCGCCAACGGCACGTCGTCGCCCCGCACTCCAATGCCTCTGACAGCATCCGGCAGGGGAGGGGCATATGACAGCCGCACAGATCAGCACGCCCGGTCAGCAGGGGCATTCCGCCGAGCTCCGCAGCGCCGCGCGGCGGCTCGGGTCCGGCGTGGACCGCCGCAGGTTCCTCACCGTCACCGGCGCCGCCGCCGCGCTGGCCTTCGCCGTCAACCTGCCCGCCGCAGGTGCCGCGAGCGCCGCAGAGCTCGACGCCCGCAAGATCACCGAGGACCCCTTCACCCTCGGCGTCGCCTCGGGCGACCCGCTGCCCGGCTCCGTCCTCCTGTGGACGAGACTCGCGCCCCGCCCCTTCGAAGCGGACGGCGGACTGCCGGCCACGCGTGTACAGGTCCGCTGGGAGGTCGCCCGCGACGAGCGCTTCGCCCGGATCGTCCGGCGCGGATCCGTCACCGCGCACCCGGAGTTCGGCCACAGCGTCCGCGTGGACGTCGACGGCCTCGACCCGGACCGGACCTTCTACTACCGCTTCCGCGCCGGCAGCTGGATCAGCCCCGTCGGCCGGACCCGCACGGCTCCCGCACGCGGCGCCCGCAACAGCTCGCTGACCCTGGCCGCCGTCTCCTGCCAGGCCTACCACGACGGCTACTTCACCGCCTACAAGCACCTCGCGGCCGAGGACGTCGACGTGGTCTTCCACCTCGGCGACTACCTCTACGAGTACGCGGTCACCGCCACGGGCGGCGCCCGCAACTACACCGACCGCACCCTCCCGGCCCACTACAACCGGGAGACGGTCACGCTGGAGGACTACCGGATGCGGTACGGCCTCTACAAGTCCGACCCCGATCTGCGCGCCGCCCACGCGGCCCACCCCTTCGTCGTCACCTGGGACGACCACGAGACCGAGAACAACTACGCGGGCGACACCCCGGAGAACAGCGTCCCGCCGGAGGAGTTCCTGCTGCGCAGGGCCGCCGCCTACCGCGCCTACTGGGAGAACCAGCCGCTGCGCACCCCGCAGCGCCCCACCGGCCCCGACATGCGGCTCTACCGCCGCCTGGAGTTCGGCCGGCTCGCCCAGTTCGACATCCTCGACACCCGCCAGTACCGCAGCAACCAGGCGTACGGCGACGGCTGGAAGGTCCCCGGACCGGAATCCGAGGACCCGACGCGCACCATGACGGGAGCCGCCCAGGAGCGCTGGCTGCTCGACGGCTGGAAGAACTCCCGCGCGCGCTGGAACGTCGTACCGCAGCAGGTCACCTTCGCCCAGCGGCGTGACGTGCCCACGGACGCCTTCAAGCTGTCCATGGACTCGTGGGACGGCTACCCGGCCTCCAGGCAGCGGCTCATGGACGGGGCGGAGGCCGCCGGGGTCGACAACCTGATGGTGCTGACCGGGGACGTCCACGTCGGCTACGGCTTCGACCTGAAGAAGGACTTCGACGACCCGTCGTCCCGGACCGTCGGCACGGAGATCGTGGCCACCTCGATCGCCAGCGGCAAGGACGGCGCCGAGAAGCCGGCCAACTGGACCAACCAGACCCAGGCCAACCCGCACATGAAGTTCTACAACGGCCGCCGCGGCTACGCCCTCGTCACCCTCGGCACCGAGCAGGCACGCGCCGACTTCCGTACGGTGTCGGCCGTCACCACGCCCGGTGCGCCCGTGGGCACGGCCGCTTCCTTCGTGACCGAGGCCGGGAACCCGGGGCTCACCCCCGCGTGACCCGGGCCCGCGCCGGCCGGAACAGTCAGGCGCGGTCGTCCGCCGGATAGCGGACGCCGATGCGGTCACGTACCGCGTCGAGCGTCCGCATCACCGCGAGCGAGCCGTCCAGCGGCACCAGCGGGGACTCCGTCTCGCCCGCGACCAGCGCACGCGTCACCTCGGCCGCCTCGTACTGCATGCCCGAAAGGCCCTGCGGTCCGGGGCCCTTGGTGAATTCCTCGGGCTCCCGGCCGGAACGGTGCAGGACGAAGCGCTCCGGGTGGAAGAAGCCGTGCGGGAAGTCGATCCGCCCGGCCGTGCCGGTGACCGACGCGGTGGTGGGCAGGTCCCCCACGATCGAACAGCTCAGCAGCGCCGTGGCGCCCGAGTCCCAGCCCAGCAGCATCCCGGTATTGAGGTCGACGCCCTCCGGGGACAGCAGTGCGTCCGCCTGCACCCGGTCCGGCTCGCCCAGCAGCAGGTGCGCGAACGACACCGGGTAGACCCCGAGGTCCAGCAGCGCGCCGCCGCCCAGCGCGGGATCCCGCAACCGGTGCTCGGCGCCGAAGGTGCCCGCGAACCCGAAGTCGGCCTGCACCGTGCGGATCTCGCCGATGGCTCCGTCCCGCACCAGCTCGGTCATGCGGCGGATGACCGGGTTGCAGTACGTCCACATGGCCTCCATGAGGAAGAGCCCGCGCTCCCGGGCCAGGGCCACGAGCTCCCGCGCCTCGCGCGCGTTGAGCGTGAACGCCTTCTCGCACAGCACGTGCTTCCCGGCCTCGAGGGCGAGCCCCGCGGCCTCCCGGTGCGCGGAGTGCGGCGTGGCCACGTACACGACGTCGATGTCGTCGTCGGCGACGAGCTCCGCCCAGCTGCCGTACGCCCGCCCGATCCCGAACCGCTCGGCGAACGCCTTCGCCGAGGCGTCCGTGCGGGAGGCGACCGCGACGACCTCGGCGCCGGAGTCCTTCATCGCCAGCAGATCCGCGGTGAACGTCGCGGCTATGCCGCCCGTCGCCAGTACACCCCAACGCACAGTCCTGCTCATGCCCGCCCGCCCTCATGAAAAAAGGTTCCGACCACTACGACTGAGCTGAGAGCATAGATGTGGATTCAACGAAGCGGAGACGAGGATGCCGGACAGCGGCGTGAGCCGGGCCCAGCAGGAACAGCAAGAACGACCGGAACAGTCCGAGCGCCACGAGCAGCGAGAGCGTCACATTCAGCAAGTACGGCAGGAACACCGGCAGGAACACATACCGGCGTCCCCGGGCCCCGTGGCCACCGACGCCGCACGGCGGGCCGGAATCCTGGTCACCCTGGTCCTCGGCGGGCTGACCGCGCTGCCGCCGCTCTCCATGGACATGTACCTCCCGGCGCTGCCCGCGGTCACCGACTCGCTGCACGCCCCGGCCGCGACCGTCCAGCTCACGCTGACCGCGTGCCTCACCGGCATGGCGCTCGGCCAGCTCGTCGTCGGACCGATGAGCGACCGGTGGGGGCGGCGCAAGCCGCTGCTCCTCGGCATGATCATCTACGTGGTCGCCACCGCGATCTGCGCCTTCGCCCCCTCCGCGGAACTCCTCATCGGCTTCCGCCTCCTGCAGGGACTGGCCGGCGCCGCGGGCATCGTGATCTCCAGGGCCGTGGTGCGCGACCTCTACGACGGCATGGAGATGGCCCGCTTCTTCTCCACCCTGATGCTGATCTCCGGCGTCGCTCCCGTCATCGCGCCCGTGATCGGCGGACAGGTGCTGCGGTTCACCGACTGGCGCGGCATCTTCGTCGTACTCACCGTCGTCGGCGTGCTGCTCACCCTGATCGTCTGGAAGTGGCTGCACGAGACCCTGCCCGAGGAGGAACGGCACACCGGCGGCATCGGCGAGGCGCTGCGCACCATGCGCGGACTGCTGGCGGACCGGGTGTTCACCGGTTACATGATCGCGGGCAGTCTCGCCTTCGCCGCCCTGTTCGCCTACGTGAGCGCGTCCCCGTTCGTCGTGCAGGAGATCTACGGAGCCTCGCCGCAGACCTTCAGCCTGCTCTTCGGCATCAACTCGATCGGGCTGATCACCGTCGGCCAGATCAACGGCAAGGTGCTCGTCGGCCGGATCAGCCTCGACAAGGCGCTCGGCCTCGGACTCGCCGTCATCTCCCTCGCGGCCGTCGCCCTGCTGCTCATGACCTCCGGAGTCTTCGGCGACGTGGGCCTGCTGCCCGTCGCCACCGGGCTCTTCGTCCTGATGTCCGCCATGGGACTGGCCATGCCCAACACCAACGCCCAGGCCCTGATGCGCACGAAGCACGCGGCGGGGTCCGCCTCCGCGCTGCTCGGTACGACGTCGTTCCTCGTCGGTGCCATCGCCTCGCCCCTGGTCGGGATCGCGGGGGAGCAGACGGCCGTGCCCATGGCCGTGGTCCAGGTCGTGTGCGCCCTCTCCGCGGTGGCGTGCTTCCTCGGCCTGTGCCGCCCGTGGCAGAACCGGGGCGGACCGCAGGATCAGCCGACGCGCGGATAGCCGAGCAGGTGCAGCCGGTCCTTCCGGTCCGTCCAGCGGAACACCCCGGTCCCGGACGTCTCCACCTCGGGCAGCCGCACGTTCAGTGACAGCGGCTCGGTGCCCCAGGTCGCGAAGCTCATCGTGACCGGGGCCCCGCCGCCCTCCAGGGCGTCGGAGGCGTCGCGCGCGTTCGTCGCGCCGTAGGCCGTACCCGCGTCCGTCACCGAGGCGAGCGTCAGCTGCGCCGACCCGTCGTCCTCCTCGAAGCAGACCCCCTTCGCCGCCTCCAGGTCGAAGGCCAGGTTCCCCGCCACCAGATAGCGGTCCGAAGGAGAGACGACGGCCTGCGGATAGCGCCCGGGCTCGATGGCCGGCTTGTGGCACTCCACCGAGACCATCGCCTTACCGCTCGTGGCGTCGTGCACCGTCCACAGCTCGTGCGTCGCGGCACGCTTCGACCCCTTGGCGAGCTGCCACTTCGCCAGGATCCGGTCCGAGGCCACGGACGTCGGTACGCCGGAGAGCACGTCGGCGCCCTTGGGGGCGACCGTCCGGCTGAACCAGCCGCCCCGCACCCAGAACTCGCGCACCCCGCTCAGCAGCAGCCCCTTCGCCGTCTGCCCGCGCACCTCGGTGAGCTGCTTGCAGGCGGTGCAGCCCTTCGGGTACGTCACCGCGGCTGCGCCGACCTCCGAGACCCGGCCGGTCAACGGATCGACCGCCGCGCTGTTCGCCCGGCCGTCGCTGATCAGGATGTCCGGGCCGGTCGCCGTGACCGTCGGTGCGCCGCTCCACGGCACCTCGACCCGGCGGCGCTCGCCGTCCGCGGCGTCGTACACATCGAGGGAGACGAAGGTGTCGGCCGGGGTCAGCCCGTCGCCGACCTTCCCGTACGACCAGGTCACGAAGAACTGCCGGTCCTCCTTGGCGACGCCGAGCAGCTTCGGGAAGTGCAGCGGGTCCGGCGGTCGCCAGGCCTCGCCGCTCCAGCCGTCCCGGCCCGTCTCCGTGTCGACGGTCCGCAGCCGGTAGCGGTTGTCCGAGGCCTTCACCAGATAGGCGAGCCGGCCCGTCGTGTGCGAGAGGGCGTAGTCGGGCCCCACGCCCACGATCTCCCAGCCGCGCGCCGTCGTGTAGGCCGGCGGCACCGTCAACTGCGTGGCCGGCCCCGCGCTCCTCCTCACCGGCTTCTTCGGCTCGTCGTCCTTCTTGTCGCCGGCGCCGCCCCCGCCGCAGGTCGCCAGCAGGAGCAGCAGCGCAAGGAAGAGCACCCCGCCGACCAGAGCCAGGCGCACGATCTTCTGCCTCATGGTCCCCCCGATGAGAAATCCCCCCGACCGATCCCGAATTGCCTGTCCCCGATCCGGCGCCGGTCAGCGTAGCAACAGGACCGCGGGCAGCAGCAGTTCGGTTCCGTCGCCGTTCTGTCCCGGTTCCGTACCGGAGCACCTGGCAGCGGCGGACCGGCCCCCTGCGCCTACAATTCGGCGGTGAACGCCACCCTCCCCACAGCGGAAGCCCTGCGCACGGCCCTGGCCGCGCTGCTCGACGGGCTGCCGCCCAAGCAGGCCGCACAGGCCGTCGACCGGCTGATCGCCAGCTACCGCGGAACCACCCCCACCGACGCCCCGGTCCTGCGCGACCGCTCGGACGTCGCCGCGTACGCCGCGTACCGGATGCCCGCGACCTTCGAGGCCGTACGGTCCGCCCTGGCGGCATTCCGTGAGGCGGCGCCGCAGTGGGTGCCCGCCACGCACACCGACATCGGGGGCGGTACGGGCGCGGCGAGCTGGGCCGTGGCCGGGGCGTGGGAAGGGCCGCGCACGACCGTGCTGGACTGGGCCGAACCCGCCCTCGCGCTCGGCCGCGAGCTGGCCACGGCCTCGGGCATCGCCGGGCTGCGGGACGCCGAGTGGCAGCGCGCCAGGATCGGCACGGCGCTGGAACTCGCGCCCACGGATCTGGTGACCGTCTCGTACGTCCTCAAGGAGCTCACCCCCAAGGACCGGATCCAGGTGGTGGACGCGGCCGCGGCCGCCGCGCAGGCGGTGGTGATCGTCGAGCCGGGCACCCCCGACGGCTACGCCCGCGTCATCGAGGCCCGCGACCTGCTGATCGCCGCCGGGCTGACCGTGGCGGCGCCCTGCCCGCACAGCGACGCCTGCCCCATCGAGCCGGGCACCGACTGGTGCCACTTCTCGGCCCGGGTCAGTCGCTCGTCGCTGCACCGCAAGGTGAAGGGCGGCTCGCTGAGCCACGAGGACGAGAAGTTCAGCTACGTCGTGGCGACCCGCTTCCCGACCGATCCGGTGAGGGCGCGGGTCACCCGCAAGCCGCAGCTGCGCAAGGGCCAGGTGCTCCTGGAGCTCTGCACCCGTGAGGAGGGTCTGCAGCGCGCGACGGTCACCAAGCGGCACGGTGATCTGTACCGTGCCGCCCGGGACACCGCGTGGGGCGACTCCTGGCCGCCCCCGGAGAACCCCTAGGGTCTCAGCTCCTGGGTGCAGCACTTCACGCTGCCGCCGCCCTTGAGCAGCTCGCCGAGGTCCATCGGAACCGGTTCGAAGCCGCGGTCCCGCAGCGGATCGAGGAGTCCGACGGCGGCCTGCGGAATCAGCACGTGGCGGCCGTCGCTGACCGCGTTGAGGCCCAGCGCCGCGGCGTCCGCCTCTTCCGCGATCAGCGCGTCGGGGAAGAGCCTGGCCAGCACGGACCTGCTGCCCGGCGAGAAGGCCCCCGGGTAGTACATGATCTCGTCGGCGGCGTCGTCGAGGACGCACAGGGCCGTGTCCAGGTGGTAGTAGCGCGGGTCCACCAGATCGAGCCCGATCACGGGGCGCCCGAAGAACTCCTGCGCCTCGTCGTGGGAGAGCGGACTGGACCGGAAACCGCGCCCCGCCAGGAGGTACGAGGAGGTGACCGCGAAGTCGCCCTCCCCCTCGTTGACGTGGTCCGGCACATGGATGTCGGTGAAGCCGTTGGCCCGGAACCAGTCCCGGTGCGCCTCGGCCTCCGCGTACCGCTCCCGGTAGGCGAACAGGGCGCCCAGCACCCGTCCGTCGATGACGGTGGCGCCGTTGGCGGCGAACACCATGTCGGGGAGGTCCGGGTCCGGGGTGAGCAGCTCGACGGTGTGGCCGAGCGAGCGGTAGCGGTCGCGCAGGTCCTCCCACTGGGTGTTCGCCAGCGGCAGGTCGACAGGTTTCGAGGGGTCCATCCATGGGTTGATGGAGTACGTGACCTTGAAGTGGGCCGGGGCGCACATCAGGTAGCGACGAGGGGTGGCGTCACGGGTCAATGCAGGCTCCTCACGAACGGCAGCCGGAGCTGCGGAACGGTGGGATGCGCACGGTCTGTGCGTGAGTTCATGGTGCGCTGCTCCCGGCCGATGCGCAGTGATCCGATCGGGTGATTCATGCGATGGTCGTCGAGCGGCAAACAAGACGATACGTATCGGACCGTGAGCTTGTAGGTTGGGTGGATGTCACCCCACAAGGCGCCCGATTCCAGCCGCCGCAGCGACCGCTCCCGCCGCGCGATCTACGACGCCGCCCTCGCCCTCGTCGGCGAGGCCGGCTACGCGAGGACGACGATCGAGGGTATCGCCGCCCGCGCGGGCGTCGGCAAGCAGACGATCTACCGCTGGTGGCCGTCCAAGGCGGCCGTCCTCATGGAGGCCTTCATCGACGTGGGAACCCGGGCGGCCGAGGAGGCCGGCGAGAAGGGCGGCTACGCGATCCCCGACACCGGGGACCTGGCGGCCGACCTCAAGCTCGTCCTGCGGGCGACCGTCGACGAGCTGAACGACCCCGTGACCGAGGCGCCGACCCGCGCACTGGCCGCCGAGGGCATCATCGATCCGGTGCTGGGCGCCCAGTTCGTCGAGAAGCTGCTCGAACCGCAGATGCAGTTGTACGTCACACGGCTGCGCTCCGCCCAGGAGGCCGGCGAGGTGCGCGACGACATCGATCCGCGCATCGCACTGGAGCTGCTGATCGCCCCGCTCACCCACCGCTGGCTGCTCCGGACCCTGCCGCTCACCCATGAGTACGCGGACGCGGTCGTCGATCTCACCCTGCGGGGACTCGCGGCCGGGCGCGCGGAGTGAAACGGCTATTTCCCTACATTCGGTGCAGGTCGGCTCCACTCTCCGTGGAGCCGGGGGCACCCCGCTTGGGAACTCTGGCCACCCGAGGAGCAGGATGGTGGGACCATGGAGGAGCAACGCTGAGGTGAGGGGATAGATGGGCGCCGATTCCGGCCGCTATCGCGGCACAGAGAGCAGGATCTCCCAATGGCTGCGACGTCGGCCGAAACCGCAGCCGGAGGCTGACGACGCCGCCCGGCTGGAGCTGCTCCTGGCCGTTGCCGAGGCAGGGATGCCGATCTCTCCCGCCGCGCATCCCTCCGGATACCGATGTTCGTGCGAACGCATCGGCTGCCCCACCCCTGCCCGGCACCCCGTCTCGTTCGCCTGGCAGACCCAGTCCACGACGGACCGGGCCCAGATCGAGCGCTGGGCGGCGGGCCAGCCACTGGCCAACTTCATCACCGCGACGGGCATGATCCACGACGTCCTCGACGTCCCCCTGACGGCCGGCCGCGCCGCTCTGGAACGGCTCCTCGAAGCGGGCATCGACGTCGGCCCCGTGGCCCAGTCCGGCGAGGACCGGATGCTCTTCTTCACCGCCACCCGCGGTACCCCCGAGGACGAGGACGAGTGGTGGCCGTGCGAGCTGGACTGCCACCCCGAGACCATGGACGAGCACCCGGGGCTGCGCTGGCACTGCCGGGGCAGCTACGTCCTCCTGCCGCCCGCCCGGCTCCCCGGTGAGCTGGACGTGCACTGGATCCGCGGCGCGGAGAACCCGCTGCCCGACCCCCTGACGCTGCTCGAGACGCTGACCGACGCCTGCGCGCAGTACGCGGACACGGCCGACGAGAGCGACCTCGACCACGATGCGGTGGCCTGGCCGCTCAGCCGCTGACGGACGCCGCCGGACGGGGCGGTACGTGACCCGCGGAGGTCACGAGCCCTGTGCGGCGATCAGGCCGGGCAGCCGGTTCAGCACGCGCACCTTGCCGCCCGAGTCACCGGCGCCGCGCTTGGGCACGTACACCAGCTGGCTGGAGACCCGCTCCTTGGTGAGAGTGCTCTTCACCTCACCGGTGAGCAGCGCCTCCACGTCCGAGTTGACCGTGGGCCGCAGCCCGGGGGCCGCGGTCTGCCGCTCGAAGTGCTTGCTGCTGAAGAAGACGAGCGCCCCGCCGTCCTCCGTCTTCAGGCCCAGCGGCGCGAACGTCCCCGTGTCCAGCGCCTGGTCGACGTACTGGAACGAGAAGCCGGCCCTGCGCGTGTTCTTGCGCGCGTCCCGCCAGCCCGACGTCGTCGACCCCGGAGCGAAGACGTCCGGTGCCCCTTCCGACAGATAGCCCGTGTACGTGCCGCTGAGGCCCTTCGGCTGCACGGCCAGCGCGCCGTCGGTGTCCGCCGAGGGCACGGGCTGCGCCAAGCCGTCGGCGTCCTTGTGGAACTTCGGCACCTGGGACTGGGGGACGACCGCGAGATAGGCGGCCTTCCAGGGGGCGTCGGGGCCGGTGCGGAGAAAGGCCAGCAGCCAGCGGGTGTCGGCCCGCCCGTTGTCCTGGTCGCGGTTGGAGTCCGTGTCCGCGATGAACCAGCGGGGCCAGCCCGCCTTCTTGGGAATGCTGAACGTGGCGTCGGTCAGCTCCAGCGGCTTGTGCGACGCGTTGCCCTGCGGGCTGTTCTTCCGACGCGCCTTCAGCCCGGCCTGGTTGATCGCGCCGAGCGAACCGGTCACCCGGTCCGCGTCCAGCGCCGGATCATATGCCTTGTCCGCCTTGTTGTAGGCGACGAGGAAGTCGTCCAGGGCCTGTGCGGCCTCAGTTCTCGTCGCTCCCGGCAGAACTTCCAGTTCGCCGTGCACCGTCACGCAGCCGCTCGCCGTCACGCTCAGCACCGCCGCTGTCGCGAGCCCCGTCGCCAGTCGACCCAGCCTTGTCATCCGTTGCTTTCTGCGCCTTCTGATCTGTCGTCCGCACTGACCGTCCGAACCCTACCGGGGCGAGGAACAGCGCGAGCGTGGGGATGAGATACAGCGCCCACACCGTGACCTGAAGAACGGTCGGATCGGGCTGGAAGTTGAAGACACCCTTGAGGAGGGTGCCGTACCAACTGTCCGGCGGAACCGTGGTGGTGATGTCGAACGCCTTGTTCTGCAGGCCGCCCAGGAAGCGGGCCTCCTGGAGGTCGTGCACACCGTAGGCGAGCACGCCCGCCGCGACGATCACCAGCATGCCACCGGTCCAGGTGAAGAACCTCGACAGGTTGATCCTCAGCGCACCCCGGTAGAAGAGCCAGCCCAGCACGATCGCGGTCGCGATGCCCAGCAGGACACCGACCAGCGGCGACGAGGAACCCTCACCGCTGGCCCGCACCGAGGCCCACACGAAGAGCGCGGTCTCCAGACCCTCACGGCCCACCGCGAGGAAGGCCGTGGCGACGAGCGCACCGGTGCCCATCGCGAGCGCCGCGTCGAGCCTGCCGTGGAGTTCGGTCTTCAGGTGCCGCGCCGTGCGCCGCATCCAGAACACCATCCAGGTCACCAGCCCGACGGCGATGACCGACAGCGAACCGCCGAGCATCTCCTGCGCCTCGAACGTCAGCTCCTGGGAGCCGAATTCGAGCGCGGCGCCGAAGGCCAGGGAGATGGCGCAGGCGATGCCGATGCCCGTCCACACCGGGCGCAGCGCGTCACGGCGGCCGGTCTTGACCAGGTACGCGACGAGGATGCAGACGACCAGACTGGCCTCGAGACCCTCGCGCAGGCCGATCAGATAGTTGCCGAACATGCCGGTCCTTCCACGGTGTCGGTCATGAGAACAGTGCCCGGCCCCACCAGTCGTCCTTGTCGCGGACGCCCGGCGGTACGGCGAAGACCGCCGAACCCACGTGCTGGATGTACTCGTTGAGCGCATCGTTCGCCGCGAGGCTGCGCTGCACCGGGATGAAGCCCTTGCGGACATCGCGCTGGTAGGCGAGGAAGAACAGCCCCGCGTCGAGCCTGCCCAGACCGTCCGTACCGTCGGTGAAGGAGTAGCCGCGCCGCAGGAGCGACGCCCCGCCGTTGGTGTCCGGGTGGGCGAGCCGCACGTGCGCGGTGGGCAGCATCGCCTTCAGGAACGGCTCGTCGCGCTCCTTCGCCCTGCCGACCGGGGCGCCCTCGCCCTTGTCCCGGCCGAAGATGTCCTCCTGCTCCTGGAGCGGAGTGCGGTCCCAGGTCTCGATGTGCATCCGGATGCGCCGGGCCACCAGGTACGAACCCCCGGTCATCCACCCGCCGTCGTCCTTCGGGCCCACCCACACGTGCTTCGTCAGTGCGGCCTCATCGGTACCCGCGATGTTCCGGGTGCCGTCCTTGAAGCCCATCATGTTGCGCGGTGTCTGGGCGTCGGGCGTCGTCGAGGAGGTCTTGCCGAAGCCCAGCTGCGACCAGCGGACCGAGGCACGGCCCATGGCGATCCTGGCGAGGTTGCGGACAGCGTGCACGGCCACCTGCGGGTCGTCCGCGCACGCCTGGACGCACAGATCGCCGCCGCTGCGGGTGGCGTCGAGGTTGTCCCCGGGGAACTTCGGGAGGTCCACGAGTGCTTCGGGACGGCTGTCCTGGAGGCCGAACCGGTCCGCCGCGAACAGGGACGGGCCGAAGCCGACGGTGAGCGTCAGCCGGGACGGCTTGAGGCCCAGTGCCTCACCGGTGTCGTCCGGTGGCGCCTCCGCCGGGCCTCCGTACGCGCCGTCGCCCACCGCCCGCCCGGACGTCATGCGCTCCGCGGCCCGGGTCCACTCCTTGAGCAGGGCGATCAGCTCGGCCCTGTCCTTCGTCGTCACATCGAACGCGGCGAAGTGCAGCCTGTCCTGTACGGCGGTGGCGATGCCCGCCTGGTGCACACCGTGGAACGGCACGGCCGCGCCGCTGTCCGCCGCGGGCTCCGCACTTCCGTCGGAGCGCACCGCGGCGACCGCGCCGCCCGCCGCGGCGGCACCCAGCGCAAGCCCGGCACCGCCCCAGCCGAGCAGGGCGCGACGGGACGGGGCGGCGCCCTTCTCCCCGGAGGTCTCGCCGGCTCCGGACCGCATTACTTCGTCACCGCGGCGGCGAGCCGGGACAGCGGCTCGGCGAGCGCGTTGACCGCGTCCGAGAGCTCCTTGCGGTCCGCCTTGCCGACCTTGTCGTACGAGGTGAACTCGTAGGACGCCTTGTCCGCGCGGTACTTGTCCAGCAGCGTGTCCAGCGCGGCGAACTGCTTGTCCAGGGTGGTGGTCAGCGCCGCGTCGTTCTTCGACGCGATCGGCTTGAGCAGCTCGTACGACTTCTCCGCACCCTCGACGTTGGCCTTGAAGTCGACGAGGTCGGTGTGGCTGTAGCGCTCCTCCTCGCCGGTGACCTTGCCGGTGGCCACCTCGTCGAGGAGTTCCTTGGCGCCGTTCGCCATCGAGGTCGGGGTGATCTCGGCCCGGCCGACCCGCTTCTGCCAGTCGGCCAGGTCCTTGTAGAGGAGGGGAGCGAGCGCCTTCTCCTCGGCGCCCAGCTTCTTGTCCTGCCACAGCGCCTTCTCCAGGCGGTGCCAGCCGGTCCACTTCTGGCCGTCCTCCAGGCCGTCCTCCCGGACGTCGACCTTCGGGTCGATGTCACCGAAGGACTCGGCGACCGGCTCGGTGCGCTCCCAGCCGATACGGGAGTCCGCGTACGCCTTCTTCGCCGCCTCGATGTCGCCCGCGGCCACGGCGTCCGTGAAGACCTTCACCTTGGGCAGCGTCTCGTCGGCCTGCGCCTGCACGTAGGTGCGGTAGCCGGCGACGGCCTTGTCCATCTCGGGGCTGCGCTCGGCCGACTTTCCGCCGGTGACCTCGACGGTCTGGCGGATGCCCTTGCCCTTCATGCCGGGCTTGCAGGCGATCTCGTACGTACCGGACTTGACCTCGGCGGTGATCTTCGCCTTGGTGCCGGGGCCGATGTTCTCGCGCTCGGTGACGATGCGGTCGTCCGGGAACAGGACGTAGACCTCGGTGACCTTGGATCCCTTGTTCTCCACGGCGAGTTCGACGTGGCCGGCCGGGATCTTCGTCCTGGACACCTCGCACGCGTCGTCCTTCGCGATGACCTGAACGGCGCCGTCGCCCTTGCCGTCGCTCTTTTCGGCGCAGCCCGTGACGGCGGTCAGTGCGGCCACGGTCGCGGCAGCGGTGACAACGGAGAGACGAACGGCTCGCATGCGGGCTCCACAGGGGACGAGAGAACGGGGAAAGGGCCGGACCAAGGGCAGGTGAGGCGGACCTAACTTAGCGGCGCCTTACCTGGCCCGTACCCCTCCGTGCAGTGATTCAGCTCTCACCGGAGGGCCAGAAGAACGGGCAGGTCACGGCTACCCCACAGGGAACCCACAGGAAGGTCAAACGCGGGTCAAGTCACCCTTGTCGGTACAACGAGAGGCGCCCCGGTCCGCGGATGCGGGAACACCTCCACCGGCTGCCGGTACACCGTGCCGAGCAGTGCGCCCGTGAACACCTCGGCGGGCGGCCCGGTCACCGCGATCCGTCCGCCGTCCATGACCACGGCCCGGTCCGCGTAGGCCGCCGCGAGTCCCAGATCGTGCAGCACCACGACCACGGCGTCCCCGGCGGCCGCCCGCTCCCGGCAGATCCGCAGCACCAGTTCCTGATGGCGCAGATCCAGCGCGGCCGTCGGCTCGTCGAGCAGCAGCAGCGGGGCCCGCTGGGCCAGGACCCGGGCCAGCGCCACCCGGGCCCGTTCGCCGCCCGACAGTGCCGAGAACGGACGGGCGGCGAACTCCGTGACCTCCGTCGCGGCCATCGCCGCGGCGACAGCCGCATCGTCCTCGTCCTCCCGGTCCGTCCCCGCCCAGGGCGCCCGTCCCATCCGTACGACCTCCTCGACCGGGAACGGGAAGGAGAGCACGGCGGACTGCGGCAGCACGGCACGGCGCAGGGCGAGTTCGGGCGCCGACCACTCGGCGGCCGGGCGGCCGCCGATGCGTACCTCGCCGCTGCCCGGGGCCAGATCGGCGGCCAGTGCCGCCAGCAGGGTCGACTTCCCGGCCCCGTTCGGCCCGACGAGCGCCAGCACCTCACCCGCCCGGACGGTCAGGTCCACGGCATCGAGCACCTGTCGTCCGCCGAGCCGGACTCCCAGCCCGCCGGCCTCGGCCACGGGCGAGCCGGGGGCCACGGGGAGCGGCAGCTCCCGGCCGCGTACCGCGAACAGCTTCCTCAGCGGGTTCATGCCCAACCACCTTGCTTGCGACGGGTCCTGCGCAGCAGCCAGAAGAAGAACGGGCTGCCGAAGAGGGCGGTCAGCACCCCGAGCGGCAGCTCGGCGGGATCGGCCACGGTACGGGCCGCGAGATCGCCCGCCACCAGCACCAGCGCACCGCCGAGCGCACTGCCGGGGACGAGGAACCGGTGGCCGGGGCCGTTCGCCATGCGCAGCAGATGCGGAACGAGCAGTCCCACGAAGGAGATGATCCCGGCGACGGCGACCGCGGCGGCGGTCAGCAGTGCCACCACGAGGACGAGCGCGATGCGCAGGCGCTCGACATCCACCCCGAGATGCCGGGCGGGCCGCTCGCCGAGCGCGAGCAGATCCAGCTTCCCGGCGTAGAACGGCGCCAGCAGCAGCCCGAGCACCGCGCACGGCAGTACGGCCAGCACCTTGGGCCAGGTCGCCTGGGCCAGTGAACCGAGCTGCCAGAAGGTGATCTGGGTGATCTGCGCATTGTCGGCGAAGAAGATGAACAGGCCGATCAGGGCGCCCGCGAAGGCGTTGACGGCGATGCCGGTGAGGATCAGCGTCACCACCTCCGTACGGCCCCCCGAGCGGGACAGCGCGTACACCAGGAGGACGGTGGCGAGGCCGGAGACGAACGCGCAGACGGTGATGGTCCAGTTGCCGAGGAAGTTCAGCCCGAGCGCGATCGAGGCGACCGCGCCGACCGCCGCGCCCGAGGAGATCCCGATGATCCCGGGCTCCGCCAGCGGGTTGCCGAACACCCCCTGCATCAGGGCCCCCGCGCAGCCGAGGGACGCGCCGACGAGCAGCGCGAGGACGACCCTCGGCAGCCGTACGTTCCACAGGACGCTCTCGCCGACCCGGTCCAGGGCCTGCCCGCCGAGCCCGGTCCGGTGCTGCACCGAGGACAGGACGTCGCCGAGCGGGATGCCGTACGCGCCGAGCCCGGCGGAGAGCAGGCAGCCGACGAGCAGCGCGGCCGACAGTGCGGCGGTGAGGACGAACGCCCTGCTGCGCCTTGCCCCGGCGCCGGTGACCGCCTCCATGCGCTCCTCTTTCGGGGTGGTCGTCACTTGCCCCGGCCGCCCTTCGGGTAGAGCTGGTCCACGAGTCCGGCCAGCACGCGGTCGGTGCGTGGCCCGTAGTTCAGCAGCACCCCGTCGTCGATCGAGACGATCCGGCGGTCCATCCCGGCCGGCGTCTGGGCGACCCCGGGGATCTTCACGAGGCCGTCGACGCCGCCCACGGAGTCGAGTCCCTTGCTCATCACGAGGATCGCGTCCGGAGCCGCCTCGGCGAGGGCCTCACTGGTGATGGCGGTGAAGTCCTTCGTCAGCCCGGACGCCTTGCCCGCGTCGACGGCACCCGCCGCTTCGAGGAGGGAACTCGCGCCGGATTCCCGGCCGCCCAGCAGATACACCGAAGCCGAGCCGCGCAGGTACAGGAACGCCACGCGCGGCTTCCCGCCCTCCCGGCGTGCCGGGATCGTCCTCTGCGCGGCGCCGATACGGGACTCCGTACGCGTCCTCAGCTCGTCCCCCGCGGACTTCACGCCCAGCGCCCCGGCCACGGCGGTGATCCGGCGGCCCACATCGGCCAGCTCCTTGGCCGGCTCGACGACGACAAGGGCGATGCCGGCGTCCCTGATCTGGTTGATGGCCTCGGCGGGACCGGTCGTGGTGTCGGCGAGGACGAGAGTCGGCTTCAGCGACAGCACGCTCTCCGCCGAGACATCGTGAGCGCGGGTCACCACCGGGAGCTTCTCGGCCTGTTCGAAGGTGGCGGTGATGTCGCGGGCGACGACCTGCCCGCCGAGGCCGAGGGTGAACACGATCTCGCTGAGCGAGCCGGTCAGCGGCACGATCCGGTCGGCCGAGGTGATGGTGACCGCGATGCCGTCCGCGGACTTCACGGTGACCGGCAGCTGCGGCCGGGGGGCGGTGGCGAGCGGCTCGACACGGTCGGCGGCCGCGGACGCGGTCGCCGCTCCGGCCGGTTCCGCGGCGGGGTCCGCCGAGGCGCCGCAGCCGGTGAGGGCCAAGGAGAGCGCCACGGCTGCGGCAAGGACCCCGAGCCGGGCGATGTGTGGTCGTCCTTCCTCCCGGCCCGCCGTGACGGAGTTCTGGGGGAAACGCACGAGGCACCGTCCTGGGTGTTCCGGATGAGAAGTGACGGAGGGGGTTCCGGCACGAGCTAGGTTGAGCTTAGGTTAGCCTTACCTCACTTTCTAGCCCTGGGAGGGTCCCATGCCGCCGTCACGATCCGTCCGTGCGCTCGCCGTTGCGCTTCTCGCGGTGCTCACGGCGGCCCTGCTCCCGGCCGCCGCCGCGCAGGCGGCGAGCCGCACGGTGCAGGGCGGCAGGCTGGACTGGGGCATCAAGTCCTCGTTCCAGAGCTATGTCACCGGGCCCATCGCCAAGGGCAGCTGGAACCTGACCGGCGGCGCCGCGACGGTCGGCGGCAGCCAGTTCCGCTTCCACTCCGCCACCGGCTCCTACGACCCCGCGAGCGGCGCCCTGCGGGCCGGCTTCTCCGGCGGGGTCCACTTCACCGGCCACCGGAAGGCCGGCGGCGGCAACGAACTCGACCTCACCATCAGCCGCCCGACCGTCCGGATCAGCGGCGGCGGCGGGACCCTGTACGCCGACATGGTCAGCAAGGACCGGGGGAGCGGCCGGGTCACCTCCTCCGCCCAGGTCCCGCTGGCCACGCTCGGGCTCGCCGGAATCAACATGAGGGGCGGGTCCACGCCCGTCGCCCTCAACAACGTCCCGGCGAGCCTGACTTCGCAGGGCGCGAAAGCCTTCGCCGGCTACTACACGGCCGGGACACCCCTCGACCCGATCAGCCTCTCCGTCGACACCGCGGGCCCGGCCGCCCAGAAGTCCGCCTCCCCCTCGGCCTCCCCGTCGAAGGAGGCATCGAAGACCAAGGGCGAGACCGCCGGCCGCTTCGAGACCGCCGCGGTCGACTGGGGCGTACGCCGCACCTTCCGCGAGTACGTCACCGGCTCAATCGGCCGCGGCAGGTGGACCCTGGCCGGCGGTGCCCAGGACGGCGGAGCACTCTTCCGCTTCCCGCAGGGCAAGGGCACCTACGACGCCGCCGAGCAGACCCTGGACGCGGCCTTCGCAGGCAGCGTCCGATTCACCGGGGCGGACGGTCTCGATCTGGAACTCGCCGGGGTCGCCGTGCGGGTGACGTCGGGCAAGGGCACGCTCCTGGCGGACGTCACCAGTGGGGGAAGTACCCGCAAGGACATTCCGCTCGTCACCTTCACCACCAAGGGCTTCACCCCGAAGAACGGTCTCGCCACCCTCACCGAAGCCCCCGCGACCCTCACCGCCGGCGGCGCCGAAGCCTTCGGGTCCCTGTACAAGGCGGGTACCGCGATGGACCCGGTCTCCCTCGCCGTAGCCGTCGACGCACAGGCGGAACTGCCCCCGCTGCCCGACCTGGGCAGCGCGGCGGAGCCGTCCGCCACGCCGGCGCAGAAGACCGCGGCCCCTCCGGCCGCACAGCCGGTGGCCGCCGACTCCGGCTCCCGCACCGGAACCTACGCCGCTGTCGGCGGCGGCGCCCTGCTGCTGCTCGCGGCCGTCGCCGCCGTGCTGTACGTGTCCCGGCGCCGCAGCTCACCGGACGCCTGAGCCACAGACCGCTCCACCATCCCCCCTTCTCCCTTTCCCTCCCTTCGTCCTTCGAGGAGTCACCAGCCATGGCAGCCACCCGCCGCCCCATAGCCCTTGCCGCCGCAGTCGCCACCGCGGCCGCACTCGGCGCGACGTTCGCCCTTCCCGCTCTCGCTGCCGACAGCACGGGCGCCCGTCCCGTCGCGGCGGCCCCGACGACGGAGCTGACGGACGGCACGCTGGACTGGGGCTTCAAGGAGTCCTTCCGCAGATACATCGGCGGGGCAGGCACGATCACCGTCAAGGACGGCGCCAAGCAGGCCGCGGGCAACGGCGTGTTCACCTTCGTCAACGGCAAGGGCACCTACGACACGAGCACCCACGGCACGGACACGGCCTTCGAGGGCGGCGTCAACTTCAGTGCCCACGGGGGTGTCCTGGACATCACGCTCTCCGACGTGAAGGTCGCCACCGTCGGCACGGGCGGCGCGATCACCGCCGACGTCGCCACTCCCCAGGGCACCCAGAACGACGTGGCCGTCGCGGCGCTCGACCTGTCGGCGGTGAGGCCCGGCCAGGGTGCGGGCGGCGCCATGGTCTTCAAGGACATCCCCGCGACGCTGACGAAGGCGGGTGCCGAGGCCTTCAACGGCCAGTACGCGGAGGGCACCGCCCTCGACCCGGCCACCCTCTCCGTCAAGGCGGTCGCGGCGCCCCCGACCACGGAGCCGACGCCGACCCAGAAGCCGACCGGGAAGCCCACCGAGAAGCCGACCGCCACCCCGACGGCCACGGCGACCGCCACCGGGAAGCCCACGTCCCCGGCGTCCCCGTCCGCCTCGGCCACCACCCCGGCCGCCGACCCGGGCGCGCTCGTCGACGGCACGCTGGACTGGGGCGTCAAGAAGTCCTTCCGCACCTACGTCACGGGCCCCATAGCCAAGGGCTCGATCGAGACGACCGGCGGCGCCACGGCCTCGGGCGACGGCTACCGCTTCCCCGACGCGACCGGGCGCTTCGACGCGGAGGAGCAGACCCTGGAGGCCGCGTTCGAGGGCACGGTCCGCTTCCTCGGGCACAAGGAGGGCGACGCCTACACCCTCGACCTGTCCCTCACCGGTCTGGAGGTCCAGGTGCGGGGGGCGGTCGGCACGCTGATCGCCGACGTCACCACGAAGGACCGCGAGACCAAGAAGGTCACCACGTACACCGGGCTGGCCGTCGGCGACCTGAAGCTGCCCGCCGGTGAACTCGCCGCGAAGGACGGTGTGGTGACCCTCTCCGGCGTCCCGGTGACACTGACCGCCGACGGCACGAAGGCGTTCGGCGGCATGTACCCGAAGGGCGAGCAGCTCGACGCCCTCACCCTCGCGGTCGCGCTCGACAAGGACGCCGAACTCCCCGGCACGACGGGCGGATCGGGCACCACCGGCGGCACCGGCACGAACGGTGGCTCGACCACCGGCGGTTCGACCACCGGCGGCACCGGCGGCACGGTCGGCGGCTCGGGCTCGCTCGCCTCCACGGGCTCCGACGTTCCGGCCGGCGCCCTCTTCGCGGCCTCGGGCGTGGTCGTGGCAGCCGGGGCCGGAGTGGTGATCGCGGCGCGCCGCCGCCGTACCGCCTGATCCCTGCCATCGGTTTACCCGCAACAGGCCGCACCGGCACCCGCCGGTGCGGCCTGTTGCGACCGCCCCGGCCCGCACGGTGCTTGAATGCGCACGTGAACGACTACGACGTACCCGACGGCATCGACGTACTGCGCGTGTTCTGCGGCCCGGACGGCCGCCACGGCAACGCGCTGGGGGTCGTACGCGACGGGCGCAGATACCCCGACAACGAGTCCCGGCAGGCGCTCGCCCGCAAACTCGGCTTCACCGAGACCGTGTTCGTCGACGACCCGGAGCGCGGGAACGTCGACATCCGCACGCCCGGCCAGCGGCTCCCGTTCGCCGGGCATCCGCTCGTCGGCGCTGCGTGGCTGCTCGACCTGGAGGTCCTTGAGCTGCCCGTCGGGGACGTGTTCGCCCGCCAGGACGGTGAGTTCACCTGGATCACGGCCCGCCCCGAATGGGCGTCGCCCTGGACGCTGGAGCGGTACGCGTCGGACGCCGAGGTCGAGGCACTGACGGAGCCGCCGCCCGGTGAGGGCTGGCTCTATGTCTGGGCCTGGGAGGACGAGGCGGCGGGGCGGGTGCGGGCGCGGGCGTTCCCGCGAGGGGACGACAGCATCGACGAGGACGAGGCGACCGGGGCGGCGGCCATGCTGCTGAGCGCGGAGCTGGGCCGTGCCCTCAACATCGCACAAGGACGCGGCTCCCAGATCCTCACCGCACCCGCGCCGGACGGCACGGTGGAGATCGGGGGCCGCGTCCTGCTGGCCGCCAAGGGCTGAACGAAACGGCTGTGCGCTGTACGAAACGGCTACGCGCTGAGCGGGAAGACCTCGCCGAGCTCATGGAAGACGGCCGTGTTCAGCGCGAAGGCGTTCTTGCACTCGTCGATGATGCGCTGCTTCTCCAGATCGTCGGCGTTCACCGCGTCCAGCAGCTCCCGGTACTCCCGCTTGAACGCGGCCGGGTTGGAGATCTGCTCGAACACGTAGAAGCGCACCCCGTCGCCCTTGCGCTCGAAGCCCCAGGTCTTCTCCGCGGTGCCCCGGATGATCTGGCCGCCGGAGAGGTCCCCGAGGTAGCGCGTGTAGTGGTGCGCGATGTAGCCGGCCGGCCAGTCACGGGCGCACTCGGCGACCCGCTCCGCGTACGCGGCGGTGGCCGCCAGCGGCTCCAGGCCCTCGCGCCAGCCGGCACCCCGCAGATGCGCCAGATCGCGCTCCAGCTCGGCACTGCGCATCAGCTCCGGCTGGATGAACGGACCCGCGACCGGGTCGTTGCGCAGCGCCTGCGCGCCGTCCTCCAGCGCCCGGTACACGAACCACAGCTGCTCGGTGTAGCGCGTGTACGCGTCCACCCCGAGCCGCCCGCCGAGCATGTCACTCATGAAGGAGGAGGACTCCGCCTCCGTGTGCTGCTCGTGCGAAGCGGTGCGGATGAGCGTGGAGAACGGGGTGGTGGCGGTTGCGTCCAAGAGGGGCCTCCGGGGGCCGAGGGGACGGGGAGTCCGGACAGAGACGGAAATGTCGGCAGCACCAGCTGCGCGCGCCGCCGACTGCCAGTACGCTGATCCTCCTACTTAGGTTTACCTAAGTCAATTGGTTCCCGACTGCCTGTCGGTAAAACATTACGCCCGGCCCGGACCGGGCGCAGCGTTACGGCAGAGTCAGGATGTCCGCCCCCGTCTCCGTCACCACCAGCGTGTGCTCGAACTGGGCGGTCCGCTTCCGGTCCTTCGTCACCACGGTCCAGCCGTCGTCCCACATGTCGTACTCGTGCGTCCCGAGCGTCAGCATCGGCTCGATGGTGAACGTCATGCCGGGCTGCATCACGGTCGTCGCGTGCGGACTGTCGTAGTGCGGCACGATGAGACCGGAGTGGAACGAGGAATTGATCCCGTGCCCGGTGAAGTCCCGCACCACGCCGTACCCGAACCGCTTCGCGTACGACTCGATCACCCGGCCGATCACATTGATCTGGCGGCCGGGCCGCACCGCCTTGATGGCCCGGTTCAGCGACTCCCGGGTGCGCTCCACGAGGAGCTTCGACTCCTCGTCGACATCGCCGCAGAGGTAGGTGGCGTTGTTGTCCCCGTGCACACCGTTGATGTACGCGGTGACGTCGAGGTTCACGATGTCGCCGTCCCGCAGCACGGTGGAGTCCGGGATGCCGTGACAGATGACCTCGTTGAGCGAGGAGCACAGGGACTTCGGGAAGCCGCGGTAGCCGAGCGTCGACGGATAGGCGCCGTGGTCGACCATGAACTCATGGGCGACCCGGTCGAGTTCGTCGGTGGTGACGCCCGGGGCGATGTGCTTGGCGGCCTCCTCCATCGCCTGCGCGGCGATACGGCCCGCGATCCGCATACGCTCCACGGTGTCGGAGTCCTGGATCTCCGGCCCGGTGTACGGCGTGGGGGCGGGCTTGCCCACGTACTCGGGGCGCCGGATGTTTCCGGGAACGGAACGGACGGGAGTGATCTCCCCTGGTACGAGAAGCGACTGGCCAGACATGCCAGCGAGTCTAACCAGCGCGCCTGGGGCAGCATGGCTGCGAGGAAAGGATCCGACGATGGCCCTGTTCAAGAAGCGCACGGTCGGCAAACCGGGCGAGTGGTACTACTGCCTGGAGCACAAGAAGGTCGAGGAGGGCCCCGAGTGCCCGGCGAAGGACCGCTTCGGCCCGTACACCTCCCGCGAGGAGGCGCAGCACGCCATGGACACGGCGCGTGAGCGGAACCTGGAGTGGGAGAACGACCCGAAGTGGCATGACCGCACGGAGGAGACCCCGGAGCCCTAGGGCCTCACCTCCGGATCATGCCGGACCCCGCGAGCCCGGCATGATCCGGAGGCTCTAGACCCCGGCGGGATCGGTGGACGCCGCCCGCCTGCGCGCCGCGTCCTCGTCCGTCACGGAGTCGTACGTGAGCAGCTTCGGGAGCGCCGCAGCCAGCAGCGCGACCGAAGCGACGCACGCCACCCCGCCCGTCCATATCGCGCCCCGGGTGCCCGTCCAGCCGGCCATCGCCCCGGCCCGGACCTGGCCCAGCTGGGGGCCGACGCTGTACGAGAGCACCTCGATGCCCGCGAGCCGGCCCCGCAGCCCGTCCGGGATGGTCTGGTTCCAGATCGTGGAGCGGCCGAGCCCGCTCAGCATGTCGCCCGCGCCGGCGACCGCCAGGCAGCACAGCACCAGCCACACGTTGCCGAACCGTCCGGCCGCCGCGATCGCCAGCCCCCAGACGGCCGCGCCGCCCACGACGAACAGCCCGTGCCGCCGTACCCGTGAGGTCCAGCCGCTGGTCAGCCCCAGCAGGAGGGAGCCGACCGCCCCGGCCGCATACATCAGCCCCAGCGACCACTCGGCGTCCAGATCGTCCGCGAGGAAGGGGAAGACCGCGTTCGGGAAGGCGAAGAACATGGCCGCGAGATCGATCGCGTACGTCCCCAGCAGCACGGGCCGGCTCCAGGCGTACCGGGCGCCCTCGGCGATCCCCCGCAGGGACGGCTTCTGCGCGTCGTGCGCGGGCGGAGCCGCTGCCAGCCGCAGGCACAGCAGGACGGACACGGAGAACGTCACGACGGTGACGCCGTACGCGGTGGCGTGCCCGGCGTACGCCACGACCAGACCCGCCAGCGCGGGACCGGCGATCGCGCCGGCCTGCCAGCGCAGCGAGTTCAGTGCGGCGGCAGCGGTGAGCTGGTCGTGCGGCACGATCCGGGCCATCAGCGAGTCCAGCGCGGGCCGCTGCAGCCCGGCGAGCGCGGAGACCCCGGCGGCCACGACGTAGAGCGGCCAGAGAGCCGGCTCGGGCGCGAGCGCGTTCGCCAGCAGGACGAGGGCGAGCACCCCGAGGCCCGCCTCGGTGCCCAGGATGACCTTGCGGCGGTCGGCGGAATCGGCGAGCGCCCCTCCGTACAGCCCGAAGACGACCAGCGGCACGAGCTCCACCGCCCCCATGGCGCCGACGGCGAGCGGCGAGCCGGTGAGGTGCTTGATCTGGAGCGGCAGCGCGATCAGCGCCATGAAGCTGCCGAAGTAGGTGATCAGCCCCTGGATCCAGAGCAGTCGGAAGTCGGCGGAGGAGCGCCAGGGCGAGAGATCGGGCAGAAGGCGGGACGTCACGAGAGGCCATGGTCCGCAGGCGGGCGGTCGACGGCAACCGCATTTCCTGCCCCGCGGAACCCTTTCGGGGCATCGGGGCACGGCAGGAGATCTGCTGGCTCGAAACGCTTACCAGCGGGCCGGCGGCGGGGCCGTCAGCTGGTCGGCCAGCCGGGACAGCCGGTCCCGGAACGTGCGGCGCCCCCGCGGGGAGGGCGCACCGTTCTCCCCGGCCGCCGCACTGACCAGGTGCTGCACGGTGTCCAGGTCCACATCGTCCCCGTCGCCCACCGTCAGCGCCTCATGGGCGAGCCCCCGCACCTCCGCGTCGCCGCTGTCCAGCGTCAGCACCGTCGCCCCCGCCCGGCGCGCATCGTGCACCCGCTCCAGCAGCCCGCCGCCGGGCCGCTCCGGGGCCACCACCAGCAGGGTCTCGCCCCGCCCGGCCGCCTCGATCCGGCCCAGTCCGACGGCCAGATGCGCCGGATCGCCAGGCTCCACCCGGTGCCGTACGAGGACGGGCCGCAGCTGCGGCAGACCCGACCACGTGGACTCGTCGACCAGATGCGCGGCCATGTGCCACGGCTCGTACACCTCGGTCCCCACCAGGAGCAGCCCGCCGCCCTGCGGCACGACCGAGGACCGCAGGGTCCTGGCGAACCGGCGGGTCACCGCGGGCCACTCGGTCCCGGCGAGTACTTCACGCAGCAGCGCGACACGTACGGCATCCATGGCCCGGCATCATGCCCCAACTCGTCCCCACAGGTGACGCCTTGGGGCCGAAGCACCCGAACGGGTCCGGGCCGCCCCGTCGGGAGCCCGGCAGGGCGGGCCCCCGCCCGCCGTGACGGATGTCGCAGAGGGACCCTGCCGCAGAGTCCACGTAGCTACCTCGCAGTAGGGTCGGCGCCATGACTACGAATGAGAGCGGCAGCGCACCCAAGCCCCCCGCCAAGGACCCCTGGGACCTCCCCGACGTGTCCGGGCTGACCATCGGCGTACTCGGCGGAACGGGCCCCCAGGGCCGGGGCCTGGCCTACCGCTTCGCCCGCGCCGGCCACAAGGTCGTCATCGGCTCCCGTGCCGCCGACCGTGCGGAGGCCGCCGCCGCCGAGCTGGGCCACGGTGTCGAGGGCGCGGACAACGCGGAATGCGCGCGCCGCAGCGACGTCGTGATCGTCGCCGTGCCCTGGGACGGACACGCCAAGACGCTCGAGTCCCTGCGCGAGGAGCTCTCGGGCAAGCTCGTCGTCGACTGCGTCAACCCGCTCGGCTTCGACAAGAAGGGCGCCTACGCCCTGAAGCCCGAGGAGGGCAGCGCCGCCGAACAGGCCGCCGCCCTGCTGCCCGACTCCCGGGTCACCGCCGCCTTCCACCACCTGTCGGCGGTACTGCTCCAGGACGAGTCGATCGAGGAGATCGACACCGACGTCCTGGTGCTGGGCGAGGCACGCGCCGACACGGACACCGTGCAGGCACTCGCGAGCCGTATCCCCGGCATGCGCGGCGTCTTCGCGGGGCGGCTGCGCAACGCGCACCAGGTCGAGTCGCTCGTCGCCAACCTGATCTCCGTCAACCGCCGCTACAAGGCACACGCGGGGCTGCGCGCCACCGACGTGTGAGCCCGTGCCCGGAGCAGGAACGGGCATGAGGGACACTGGACGGGACCGCGCACCATCCCCGGACAGGAGCACCAGCCCTCATGCCCCGCCTCGCCGTCTACGCCCTCGTCGTCTGCGTTCTCGCCGTCGCCGCAGCCGTGGTCTCCTTCGCCCAGGGGAGCTTCCTCGGGATCATCTGGGTGCTTCTGGCCGGCCTCTCCTCGAACATGGCGTGGTTCTACATCCGCAAGCACAGGCTGGAGAGCGCGGCGGCCGGCAGCTAGGGCCTCTCGCCGCTCACGCACCCAGCGCCGCGCAGCCCGGGTCCTGGTCGCCGAACCACTCCCGCCAGAAGCGGTACGCGTCGAGCCCGCAGTACGTCTCGATCTCGCCGACGCCCAGCCCCCGCAGCAGCGCGTCGACCGCGTCGAAGAAGACTGCGTTCACCTCCGGGATCCACAGCAGCGCGAAGACCGCGATCAGCCCGAACGGGGCGAACGGCTCGACCTGCCGCCGGACCTTGTACGAGAGCCAGGGCTCGATCACGCCGTAGCCGTCGAGCCCCGGGACCGGCAGGAAGTTCAGGATGGCGGCCGTCACCTGGAGCAGCGCCAGGAACGCCAGGGCCAGGCGGAAGGAGGGCGGCACCCCGTCCAGCGCGTCCAGCCAGAACGGCGCCGTGCAGACGATTGCGAACAGGACGTTCGTCAGGGGGCCCGCGGCCGAGATCAGGCTGTGCTTCCAGCGGCCGGTGATCCGGGCCCGCTCGATGTAGACCGCGCCACCCGGCAGACCGATGCCGCCCATGATCACGAAGAGCACCGGCAGCACGATGCTCAGCAGGGCGTGGGTGTACTTGAGCGGGTTCAGGGTGAGGTACCCCTTGGCCCCGATCGAGATGTCCCCGCTGTGCAGCGCCGTGCGGGCGTGCGCGTACTCATGCAGACACAGCGAGACGATCCAGGCCGACGTGACGAACAGGAAGACCGCGAAGCCCGTCTCACCGGCGAAGCCCGTCCACACCGCCCAGCCCGAGACGGCCATGACGGCGACGATCCCGAGGAAGATCGGACTGACCCGCCGGTCGCTGCGGCGGAAGGCAGTGGTCATCGGCGGAACTCCTGGGTGCTGGACTGCGGGCGGCGAGCCCCGACAGTACGGGTGACAGGGCGAGAACGTCTCGCGGTCGGGTGGTAGTTCCACGAAGTGCGGAGCCGTCACGGACAATGGGCGCGTGCACTACGGCATTCTCGGTACGACCCAGGCTCTCCGCGACGACGGCACGGCAGTGGCCCTCGGCGGGGCGCGGCTGCGCGCCCTGCTCACGGTGCTCGCCCTGCGCCCCGGGCGCACGGTCCCGGCGACGGTTCTCGTCGACGAGGTGTGGGACGGCGATCCGCCCGCCGACGCCGTGGGAGCCCTCCAGGCACTCGTGGGCCGTCTCAGGCGTGCGCTCGGCCGGGACGCCATCGGCTCCGCGGACAACGGCTACCGGCTCGCCGCCGACCCCGACGCCGTGGACCTGCACCGCTTCGAGCGGCTCGTGGGCGAGGGCTCGCGGGCCCTGGAGGACGGCGACCCGGCGAAGGCCGCCACGGTCCTCGACGACGCGCTCGCCCTGTGGCGCGGGCCCGCACTCGCCGACCTGCCCGACCGTGCGGCGACCGCCGTCCGCTGGGAGGCCCGGCGCTTCGAGGCCCGCCGCACCAGGATCGCCGCCGTCCTCGCCCTGGGCCGCCCCGACGAGGCCCTGCCCGAACTCGCCGCACTCTGTGCCGACCACCCCATCGACGAACCCCTGCAGGCGCTGCGCATCAGGGCGCTGCAGGCCGCCGGGCGAACCGCCCAGGCACTCGCGGCGTACGGGGACGCGCGGACCGCGCTCGCCGAGCGCCTGGGCTCCTCGCCGGGACCCGAGCTGCGCGGGCTGTACGAGGAACTGCTGCACCAGGACCGGCCCCGGCAGGAAGCGGCGCCCTCTCCCGCCCCGCAGGGAAACCTGCGGGCCAGGCTCACCAGCTTCGTCGGCCGCGAGACCGACATCGCCGCCCTGCGTGAGGACCTCTCCCGGGCGCGCCTGGTCACCCTGCTGGGCCCCGGAGGCGCGGGCAAGACCAGGTTGTCCCAGGAGGCGGCCGAATCCGTCGATCCTGCCGCCTGGCCGGACGGCGTCTGGCTGGCCGAGCTCGCGCCGGTCGACGATCCCGACGCGGTTCCGGAGGCCGTCCTCACGGCGCTCGGCGGCCGCGAGACCGTGCTGCGCGGGGCGGGCGCCGAGGAGCTCCGGGCCGCCGAACGGGGCGCGGGCGAACCTCTCGCCCGGCTCACCGAACACTGCTCCGGGCGCCGCATGCTGCTGCTCCTGGACAACTGCGAGCACCTCATCGAGGCAGCCGCGGCCCTCGCCGACCACCTGCTGGCCCGCTGCCCCGGGCTCACCGTCCTCGCGACGAGCCGTGAACCCCTCGGTGTCCCGGGTGAGTTCGTCCGGCCGGTCGACCCGCTGCCCGACCCGATGGCGTTGCGCCTGCTCGCCGAGCGCGGGGCCGCTGCCCTGTCCGGCTTCCGGGTCGACGCGGACGAGCGGACGGCGGCGGCCTGCGCGGAGATCTGCCACCGCCTCGACGGCCTTCCGCTCGCGATCGAACTCGCCGCCGCACGGCTGCGCATGCTCACCCCGCGCCAGATCGCCGACCGCCTCGACGACCGCTTCCGTCTGCTGACCAGCGGCAGCCGCACCGTGCTGCCGCGCCAGCAGACCCTGCGGGCGGTCGTCGACTGGTCCTGGGACCTCCTGGACGAGGACGAACGCACCGCCCTGCGCCGGCTGTCGGTCTTCTCCGGCGGCTGCACCCTCGCCGCCGCCGAGGCGGTCTGCGCGGACCGGCCGCAGGACGCGTACGACGTCGCCGGGGCGCTCGGCTCGCTCGTCGACAAGTCCCTCGTCGTCGCCGCCCCCGCCGCGGACGGCCGGATGCGCTACCGCCTCCTGGAGACCGTCGGCGAGTACGCCGCCGAACGGCTCGACGAGGCGGGGGACCGGGACGTCGTCGAACGGCGGCACCTCACGTTCTACCGGGAGTTGGCCCGTACCACCGACCCCGAACTCCGGGGCGCCGGACAGCTCGCCGCCCTCGAACTGCTCCAGCGGGAGTACGAGAACCTGCGCACGGCCCTGCGGCACGCCGTCGCCGCCGGCGACGAGCAGGAGTCGCTCTGCATGGTGCTCTCGCTCGCCTGGTACTGGCAGATGCGCGATCTGCGCAGCGACGCGCTGCAGTGGGCCGAAGCCGTCTCCGCGCTCGGCCCCGACCCGTTCGCCGCGAACGCCGGTGTCGCGCCCTCGCTCACCGAACGCTGTACCGACGCGCCGCCGCCGATGAGTCCCGACATGCTCCAGGAGGCGCGGCGCCAGGTGGCACTGGTCCATATGGCCAGCGTGGACCACGCGATGGACGTCTGGGCGAACGAGTCGGGCATGGCGCGTCTGCGGGCCATCGCCGCCGCCTACCGGCCCGGCCAGCCGCAGACCTGCCGCAGCCCGGGTTCGCTCTGGTTCTTCGCCGTCGTGCTCACCGGCGACATCTCGGACCTGCGTGGGGTGCTGGACGAGACGGTCCGCGCCTCACGGGAGCTCGGATTCGACTGGGAGCTGGCCGCCGCGCTCCAGATGCGTGCCAACGTGCTGGCCAACCGGCCCGACTGGGCCGGCGCGGCCCAGACTGACGCCGACGAGAGCCTGGAGATCTTCCGCCGCCTCGGCGACGACTGGGGTGCGGCGGAGGCGCTCTCCTCGCGCGGCGAGGCCAACGAGAAGAGGGGCGACTACACCCGGGCGGCCGACGACTACCGGGCCGCGATCGGGTACGCGGAGAGGCTCGGCGCCCGGGCCCAGGTACTGGTGCTCCGCACCCGGTACGCCTCCGCCCTGGTCGAACTCGGCCGCGGTGCGGAGAGCGAGGCGATCCTCCGGGAGGTGCTCGTCGAGGGGCGGCACGCGGCGCACGAGTCGACGGCGTTCGCCCGGTTCTTCCTGGCCATGTCGCTGGGCATGTCCGGCCGTACCGTCGAGGCTCGTGAGCAGATGGGCGTGCTGCAGGAGGATTTCAAGTACGCAGCCGTAGGGGTCTTCGAAGCGTTCGTCATGGGCGGCCTGGCCTGGCTGGACAACCAGGAGGGGCTGTACGCGGACGCCCTGGCCCGGAGCCGGGAGGCGCTGGCACTGTCCGACGACCGGTTGTCGCAGATGGTGGCGCCGCAGATGCACGTGCTCTACCTGGTCACCGTGGCACGGGCGTTGGGCGGGCTCGGCGGGGAGCGCCGGGCAGCTCTCGCGGCGCGGCTGCTGGCCGCCGCACAGGTGCTCCTGCCGGAGGGGCACGTGTCGACGTCGCTGGAGCGGGACAACTACGCCGCTGCCGAGGAGCTGGCCCGCGGCGTTCTCGGGGACGCCGCCTACCGGGCCGCGTACGACGAGGGCAGCGGCCTCTCCGAGAAGGAGGCCACTGCCCTCGTCGACGCGTACCGGGACTGACGCGTCAGGACTTCTTGCGGAACTTGGACACCGCGAGCGGGGCCATCACCGCGGTGATGACGACGGTCCAGCCGAGCGTCACCCAGACCGAGTGGGCGAGCGGGCCGCCCATCATCAGGGCGCGGGCGGCGTCGGCCAGGTTGGACAGCGGGTTGTAGTCGGTGAACGTCTGGAGCCAGCCGGGCATCGTCTGGGTCGGCGCGAAGATGGACGAACCGAACTGGAGCGGCATCAGCACGAGCATCCCCATCCCCTGGACGGCCTGAGCCGTCTTCATGGTCAGTCCGAGCAGGATGAAGATCCACATGATGGCGGCGCCGAACGCGGCCGACAGGGCGATCGCGCCGATCAGCCCGAGCACCGACTCCTGGAGCTCCATGCCGAGCGCGAAGCCCATGCCCAGCAGGATCAGCGTGGCGACCATCATCCGGCCGAGCTCGACCACGATCTTCGCGATGAGCACCGAGGAGCGGGCGATCGGCATCGTGCGGAACCGGTCCATGACCCCCTTGCGGAAGTCGTCGTTGACACCGGAGCCGACCGCCATGGCGATGTTCATGCCCATCATCGCCATCAGGCCGGGGATCAGGTAGTTGAGGTACTCCTGCCGGCCGCCGCCCATGCTGCCGCCGACCGAGCCGCCGAAGACGTACACGAACAGCAGCGTGAAGATCACCGGCATCAGGAGCGCGTCGAACATCGACTCCGGATCCTTCTTGATCTGGAGCAGATTGCGCCGCACGAGCGCCCCGATGTGGCGCAGGTTGTTCCGCAGCCCGATCCGGCCCTCGCCGTGGAGCTTCGTGAGCGGTGCGGCCGCGGCCGCGTCGGTGGGGGTGGGCGTCAGAGTCGTCGTGCTCATGCCGCGACCTCCTGGGGGATCGTGTCGGTGACGGTGGCCTTGTCGCCCGTGATGGCGAGGAAGACCTCGTCCAGGCTGGGCAGCGCGGTGGCCACATGGGCGAGGGAGAAGCCCCGGGTGCCGAGCAGGCCGATGACGGCGGTCAGCTGCTCGTCGCTGAGGATGGGCACGTACAGCAGGCCCTCGTCGGGGACGGCCTGGGCGCCGGAGACCCCGTCGAGTCCGGCCTCCCTGATCGCCTGCGCCATTTCGGCGAGCCGGTCCGGGTCGGAGGGCCGGATCTGCAGGGTGCGGCCGCCGACCTTCGCCTTCAGCTCGTCGACACCGCCCCGGGCGATGATCTTGCCCTTGTCGATGACCGTGAGCTCGTTGGCGAGCTGCTCGGCCTCTTCCATGTACTGGGTGGTGAGCAGCACGGTCGCCCCCTCCGCGACCATCCGCTGCACCTCGTCCCAGACCTCGTTGCGGGTACGGGGGTCGAGTCCCGTCGTCGGCTCGTCCAGGTAGAGCACGGCCGGGCTGCCGATCATGGATGCGGCCAGGTCCAGCCGGCGGCGCATCCCGCCGGAGTAGTCCATCGCGGCCTTCTTCGCCGCGTCGGTGAGCGAGAAGCGCTCGAGCAGCTCGTCGGCGCGGGACCTGGCCTTCTTGCGCGGCAGGTCGAGCAGCCGCCCGATCATGTAGAGGTTCTCCCAGCCGGACAGCTTCTCGTCCACCGAGGCGTACTGGCCGGTCAGGCCGATGGTGCGGCGCAGCTGCCGGGGCTGCTTCACCACGTCGTAGCCGGCCACGACCGCGTGCCCGGCGTCGGGCAGGATCAGGGTGGAGAGGCAGCGTACGAGGGTGGTCTTGCCGGCGCCGTTGGGCCCGAGCACACCGAGAACGGTGCCTTCGCGCACATCGAGGTCCACGCCGTCCAGCGCCTTGGTCGAGCCGTAGTGCTTGACCAGCCCCCGCACCTCGACGGCGTTCGTGCCGTTCCTGGGGTTCTTGTCGTTTCGCGTCATGTCCACCATGACATCAGCCGCCACCGACAAGTCACCGACAAGCCGCTGACAGCGGACCTACCGCCCACCTACGGCAGGGCGACAGCCCGCCGATGGGGGAGTCGGCGGGCTGTCGGTGGTGCGGCAGTGGTCAGCGGGGCGTCAGTGGAAGGTGTGCTCCGGCTGCGGGAACGTTCCGCCGACGACCTCGTCGGCGAACTCCTTCGCGGCGTCTCCGAGCACCTGGCGCATGTTCGCGTACTGCTTGGTGAAACGGGGCACCTTGCCGCCGGTCAGCCCGACCATGTCGGTGTAGACGAGCACCTGGGCGTCCGTGTCCGGCCCGGCACCGATGCCGACGGTCGGGATGTGCAGGGTGCGGGTCACCTCGGCGGCCAGTTCGGCCGGTACGAGCTCCAGGACCACGGCGAACGCGCCCGCGTCCTGCACCGCCTTCGCGTCGCGCAGCAGCTGCTGCGCGGCCTCCTCGCCGCGGCCCTGCACCCGGTAGCCCATGGCGTTGACGGACTGCGGGGTCAGGCCGATGTGGCCCATGACCGGGATTCCGGCCTCGACCAGCAGCCTGATCTGCTCGTGCGAGCGCTCGCCGCCCTCCAGCTTGACCGCGCCGACGCCGGCGTCCTTGATCAGCCGGGTGGCGTTGCGGAGGGCCTGGACGGGTCCCTCCTGGTACGCCCCGAAGGGCAGGTCGGCGACGATGAGGGCGCGCTTGGTGCCCCGTACGACGGCGGCGGAGAGCATGGTCATCTCGTCCATCGTCACGGGAACGGTCGTCTCGTAGCCGAGGTGGCAGTTGCCCATGGAGTCGCCGACGAGCATGACCGGGATGCCGGCCTCGTCGAAGACGGACGCGGTCATCGCGTCGTAGGCGGTGAGCATGGGCCACTTCTCGCCGCGCTCACTGGCTGCGGCGATGTCGTGGACGGTGATGCGGCGGGTGCTCTTTCCCCCGTACAACGCCTTGCCGGCGGAGGGGGAGGGACCTGCTGGGGGTGCGGTGTTCTGATTCTGCGCAGCCTGAAGCGACATGGCCAACGGCTCCTTCGTCATCTCGTGGCGCCCTGACGGCGTCCCCGGATCCCTTCCATGGTGGCATCCCGGAGCCGCTCCCGGGAAGTGGGCCCCGGCGACCGGGTAAAGACTTTCCAATACGAGACGGTCTCGTATCGAAACTGGGTTAGGGTCGTCGCCATGTCCATACCGTCCGGCGCCCCTGCCGCCGAGTCCCGCGTCCCGGAAGCGGTCCACCGCCGCCGCTGGGCGATCCTCACCGTTCTCATGTTCAGCCTGCTCATCGTGGTGCTGGACAACTCGATCCTGAACGTCGCGGTCAAGACGATCGCCAGCCCCGCACCGACCGGCATCGGCGCCACCCAGAGCGAGCTCGAGTGGGCGATCAACTCCTACACGCTCGTCTTCGCCGGACTGCTCTTCACGGCGGGCCTGCTCGGCGACCGCATCGGCCGCAAGAAGGTACTGCTGGCCGGCATCCTGGTCTTCGGTATCGGCTCCGGCCTGGCCGCGCTCTCCACCACACCCGGCGAACTCATCACCTGGCGTTCCCTGATGGGCTTCGGCGCGGCGTTCGTGATGCCCGCCACGCTCGCCGTCCTGATGAACGTCTTCGAGCGCGACGAGCAGCCCAAGGCCATCGGCATCTGGGCCGGCAGCGTCGGCCTGGGCATCGCCATCGGCCCGATCACCGGCGGGCTGCTCCTGGAGCACTTCTGGTGGGGCTCGATCTTCCTGGTCAACGTCCCCGTGGTGGTCATCGCGCTGATCGCCATGGTCATCCTCGTACCGGACTCCCGGGACCCGAACCCCGGCCGGGTCGACCCGCTGGGCGTCCTTTTGTCCATCGTCGGCCTGGTCCTGCTGGTGTACGGCATCATCCGCGGCGGCGAGCTCGCCGACTTCACCGACCTCACGGTGCTCGCGCCGCTGCTCGGCGGGCTCGTGGTGCTGGCGGTCTTCGTGTGGCACGAGAAGCGCAGCAGCCACCCCTCCATCGACATCTCGTACTTCAGGAAGCCGGCCTTCTCCGCCGCTGTCGCCGCCATCGCGCTGGTCTTCTTCGCGCTGATGGGCGTCACCTTCTTCTCCGCCTTCTACCTGCAGAGCGTCCGCGGCTACAGCGCCCTGCAGTCCGGACTGCTCATCCTGCCGCTCGCCGCCGCGCAGATGATCTTCGCGCCCCGCGCCCGGCTGGTCGTCGACCGGTTCGGCGCCCGTGCGGTCTGCACCGTCGGCATGCTGCTGGTCGCGGGCGGCCTCGCGGCCTTCGCGCTCTTCGACGCGGACACCCCTGTCTGGGTGATGTGCGTGGTCTTCTTCGTGCAGGGCACGGGTATGGCGCACATCATGCCGCCGGTCACCGTCGCCGTGATGCAGGCCCTGCCCCGCGAGCGGGCCGGCTCCGGCTCCGCCATCAACAACACGTTCCGCCAGGTCGGCGGCGCGCTCGGCATCGCGGTGCTCGGCTCGGTGCTGTCCACGGTCTACCGCGGTGACATCGAGGGCCACCTCGCGGACGTCCCGGCCGCGGCGCGGGACGTGGCGGGCGAGTCGATCGAGGCGACCCTCGGCGTCGCGGCGAAGCTGGGCCCGGCGGGCAAGCCGCTCGTCGCGGCGGCGAACGACGCGTTCATCTCGGCGATGCACGTCACGGCCCTCGGCTCGGCGGCGGTGGCCCTGATCGGCGCCGTGGTGGTGGGCCTGTTCCTGCCGGGCAGGCAGCAGGCTCCGGGTCAGGACGAGAACCGGGCCGCCCCGGTGACGGAGGACGACAAGGTCGCGTCCGGCCAGTCCGGCGCCTGACGCCAGGACGCCCTCTCGAGCCGGTCCGGCGGTTGAGGACAGGACGGTGTCCGGAGCGGCCCGTGCGAGGCCCGTTCCTCGCCCGGATCGCCCGGGCCGCACCGGGCCGGTCCGGCTCCCTCGGGCTGGTGCGAGCCTCTCGAGCCCGTCCGGCGGTTGAGGACAAGGCGGTGCCCGGAGCTGCCCGTGCGAGGCCCGTTCCTCGCCCGGATCGCCCGGGCCGCACCGGGCCGGTCCGGCACACTCGAGCCCGTCCGGCGATTGAGGACAAAGCGTCACGCCGGACGAACCCGGCACCCGGCCCCCTCCCCACCCCGACCCGGCGGTCGCCCCACCCCCCGCCCGTCGGCGAGAATCAGGATGAACGGCGAACAACGAGCGGCGTATGGCGCGGCGAGAGGTGACCCACGTGCAGGCGGCACAGGACCACGCACAGGACCAGGCTGAAGACCCCCGCGGCCGGGTCCGGGCCGAGGACCCCCACGGCCAGGACCCCGAACCCCGCCGCGGCCGCCCCCGCAGCGCCGCCGCCGAGCGGGCGATCCTCGACGCCGTCGTGGAGCTGCTGGAGGCCGGTGAGCCCCTCGCCGGCCTGTCCATCGAGCGCATCGCCCGCACCGCGGGCGTCGGCAAGGCCACCATCTACCGTCGCTGGAGCGGCAAGGAGGAGCTCTTCGTCGACGTCCTGCGCGACATCGAACCCGCCGACCCCACCGTCTCCGGAACCGAGGGCCTCGCCGACCTCCGCCTCCTGCTGGAATCCATGCGTACACGCGGCCTCGCCCAGCGCTCCTCCGTACTCCTGCACAACGTGTTCGCTCAGATGAAGAGCCACCCCAAGCTGTGGACCGAGTACCAGTGCACGGTGATCGCGCCACGCCGCGTCGCCATGCTGGCCGCCGTGCAACGGGCCGTGGACGCGGGCGAGCTCCGCGACGACCTCGACGCGGAGCTGATGGACGACCTGTTCCTCGGCCCCATGCTCGTACGCACCGTCCACCGCCCCGACGCCCCCCTGCCCGAGGACCTCGCCGACCGCATCATCGGGATCCTGCTCCAGGGCCTCGCACCGAAACCGCAGGTCACGGCCGGGAAGGCGACGGCCGCTCCTGTGTGAGCGTTCTGTCACAAGCCACCACAATCACCCTTCCGGCCGGAACCCACGACGCCACATCCGTCGTCCTGATGGCAGTACGGCCGTCGTCGACGGCAGGAATAGCGTCGCCCATCGCCTAGGGTCGTGAGGCGCGGCGATGTGTACGGCAAGGCAGTGAGGACAGCGCAATGGTGCAGGCGTACAGGGCGGACACCGAGAACGCCGGCGCGGGCCCGCAGGGACCCGGGCCCCGCCTCCGGGCCCTGCGCCACAGACTGGCGACGGACCGGGGAATCTGGCGGCGCGGCATCCTCCTCGCGCTCTGCGCGGTCCTCCTGACCCTGATGATGATCTTCCACGCGGAGATCCCCAACACCATCGGCAACACGGGCAGCCTCATCGAGACGTTCCTGCCCTGGTTCGGCCTCCTCGTGCCGCTGCTCCTGGTCCTCGGCCTCGTCCGGCGTTCGGCGACCGCGCTGATCGCCGTGCTCCTGCCGGCCGTGGTCTGGCTCAACCTCTTCGGCGGCCTCCTGTTCGCCGACAAGTCGGGAACCGGCGGAGACCTCACCGTCGCCACACACAACGTGAACGCCGGCAACCCCGACCCCGCGGGCACCGCCCAGCAGGTCGCGGGCTCCGGTGCGGACGTCGTGGCCCTGCAGGAGCTGCCCGGCGGCAAGGTGGCCGCGTACGAGGAGGCGCTCGCCGCCCGCTACCCGCACCATTCGGTACAGGGCACCGTCGGTCTGTGGAGCAAGTACCCGCTGACAAACGCCCGCCCCGTCGACATCAAGCTGGGCTGGACCCGCGCGATGCGTGCCACGGTCACCACACCGGACGGCCCGATCGCGGTGTACGTGGCCCACCTCCCCTCCGTACGGGTCAAGCTGCACGCGGGCTTCACCGCCAACCAGCGGGACAAGAGCGCCGACGCCCTGGGCGAGGCGATCGCCGACGAGCGGCTCGAGCGGGTGGCCCTGCTCGGCGACCTCAACGGCACCATGAACGACCGCTCCCTGAACGCGGTCACCGCCCAGATGCGTTCCACCCAGGGCGCGGCGGGCGACGGCTTCGGCTTCAGCTGGCCGGCGTCGTTCCCGATGGCCCGCATCGACCAGATCATGGTGAGGGGCGTCGAACCCCTGTCGTCCTGGACCCTCCCGGCCACGGACAGCGACCACCTCCCGATCGCGGCCCGCGTCGAACTCTGAGCCCCGGCGGTACCCTCTTCCCATGCCCAGCCCCGAGTCCGACAGACTCCGGCCACCGGTCCGCCGGTGGCCGACCCGCAGCGCCGAAGGCCTCTGACCTCAGCGGTCGGTGAGCCTTCCCCTGTCGCGTCGTCGACCACCGCCGGATCCGCGGCGGTGTGGGCCGACTCCCATGTCCGTGAGAACACCGGGCATTCCACCGCGTTGCCGTTCCCCGCGCCCCGGCGCGCACGGACGGGCGCGGCCCGCACCCCGACGAACACCGCTCGTTCCTCCGACGGTTCCGTACAAGGGGTCTTCTTCTCATGCCGTTTGCTGTCTACGTGCTCGGGCTGGCGGTCTTCGCCCAGGGCACTTCGGAGTTCATGCTGTCCGGCCTGCTCTCGGGCATCGCCACCGACCTCGGCGTCTCACTGGCCGCCGCCGGGCTGCTGACCTCGGCCTTCGCGATCGGGATGGTGGTCGGCGCACCGCTCACCGCCCTGGCAGGCCGAACCTGGCCCCGGCGCCGGGCGTTGCTGCTCTTCCTCGGCGTGTTCATCGTCTCCCACGGGGTGGGTGCGCTGACCCCCGGTTACGGGGTGCTGCTGGCGACACGGGTGGCCGGGGCGCTGGCCAACGCCGGCTTCTGGGCGGTGGCGCTGGTCACCGCGCTGGCCATGGTCGAACCGCACCTGCGGGCGAGGGCCACCGCCGTGGTCGTCGGCGGGGTGACCGTCGCCTGTGTGGTGGGTGTGCCGGCCGGGGCGCTGCTCGGCGAACTGTGGGGCTGGCGCTCGGCGTTCTGGGCCGTGGCCCTCGTCTCCGTACCGGCGGTCCTCGCACTGCTGCGGACGCTTCCCGGCGGGCGCTCGCACGACGTGGCGCAGGTGAGCGCCCGCAGCGAACTGCGGGCCCTGGCCCGCCCCCGTCTGCTGCTCACCCTGCTGGTGATGGCGCTCGTACAGGGGGCGACCTTCTGTACGTTCTCCTACCTGGAGCCGCTCGTCACCCGGGTCACCGGCCTCGGCGCGGGCTGGGTCCCCGCCGTCCTCGCCCTGTTCGGCGTGGGTTCGTTCGCCGGCGTCACCCTGGCGGGCCGGATCGCCGACGCCAGGCCCGGCGCCGTCGTGGCCGTCGGCATGGTCGCGCTGGCCGCCGGCTGGGCGGCCCTCGCACTGACCGCCGGGAACCCGGTGGCAGTGCTCGCCCTGGTCCTCCTCCAGGGCGCGCTCGCCTTCGGTACGGGGACGGCGCTGATCACCCGGGTCTTCCACCAGGCTCCCGACGCCCCGACCCTGGCGGGCTCGTTCGCCACGGCCGCCTTCAACGTGGGCGCCGCACTGGGCCCTTGGCTGGGCGGCCTGGCCCTCGGGGCGGGGTTCGGCTTCCGCGCACCGGTCTGGGTGAGCGCCCTGCTGATGTGCCTGGCGCTTGCGGGAGCCGGGGCGCTGTCGCGCGAGCGGTCCCTCTTCCTGCCCCGGGCGCGGCACGACTCCAGCCGTGATCTTCTTCACCGGGCGGACGAGGGGGCCTAAGGGCTGTCCCGCAATCCCTGGTGGATCAGCGCGCGGCGTCAGATGCGGTGCATCGCAAGGCGGAGGGACGCTCGCATACTGGATGTATTCGGGCGTTCCGACAACGCGGCGAGGTGCCGTAGCTGTCGTCGTGCGCCCGCCAGGGATTGCGGGACAGCTCTTAGGGCCGGCAGGTCGCCGCACGTATCCTGACCAGCCATGCCGACGTCACCGAGCGGCGGCGGAGGGTCCGCGCCGCACCCCGCCGCAACGGCGCGTTCACCTCCGGGCATAAAAGGTCTGCGACACTTTGTTCCGGCTGAATACTTAATCAGGACCGGCAATGAAGCCGACGCTCCCTCCACCGTTCCGAAAGGTCCCCTCCATGCCCCTGGCCCTGCTCGCCCTCGCTGTGAGCGCCTTCGGCATCGGCACCACCGAGTTCGTGATGATGGGCCTGCTGCCCAACGTCGCGGACGATCTGGGAACGTCCGTGCCCACCGCCGGCTACCTCGTCTCGGCGTACGCGATCGGCGTCGTCCTGGGCGCCCCGCTGCTCACCGCCATCGGCTCACGGGTTCCGCGCAAGCGGATGCTCCTGCTGCTGATGGCCCTCTTCACCATCGGCAACCTCGCCTCGGCGTTCGCCCCCGACTTCGGCTGGCTGCTGGCCGGACGACTGCTGGCCGGACTGCCGCACGGGGCGTTCTTCGGGGTCGGCGCCGTCGTCGCCGCGCGGCTCGTCCCGGACGGCCGGCAGGCCCGCGCCGTCGCGACCATGTTCCTCGGGCTGACCGTCGCCAACATCGTCGGCGTACCGGCGGCCACCCTGCTCGGCCAGCACCTCGGCTGGCGCGCCACGTTCGTCGTCGTCTCGGTGATCGGGCTGGGTGCCATGGCCGCGCTCGCCCGGCTCGTGCCCCAGATGCCCGTCGACTCCCACCAGGGCCTGGGGCGCGAGATGAAGGCCATGGGCAACCGGCAGGTGCTGCTCGGCCTGCTCACCGCGGTCCTCGGATTCGCGGGTGTCTTCGCGGTCTACTCGTACCTCTCGGCCATGACGACCGAGGCGATGGGCTTCGGCGAGTCCTCGGTGACGCTCGTCCTGGCCCTCTTCGGCATCGGGATGACCCTGGGCGCCCTGGCGGCCGGACCGCTGACCGACCGGGCACTGCGGCCCACGCTCTACGGATCGCTGGCCGCCCTGGCCGTCGTGCTCGTGGTCTTCCCGTTCACCGTGCACGTCCAGTGGGCGGCGCTGGTGATGGTGGTGCTGCTCGGCGGTATCGGCTTCATGACGACCACGCCGCTGCAGATGCTGGTGATGAACAAGGCCAAGGACGCCCCCACGCTCGCGTCCGCGTCCAACCACTCCGCCTTCAACCTGGCCAACGCGGGCGGCGCATGGCTCGGCGGCGTGGCCATCGCGGCGGGCTGGGGCTGGACGTCACCGGCCCTGGTCGGTGCGGTTCTGGCGGTCGCGGGTCTCGCGGTGGCGGCCACGGCGGGTCTGCTGGACCGTACTCCGGCGGTCTCCCGTGTGGTGGCCGGCGGGACCGCGGCCCACACCAAGCAGGAAGCCGGGGTGCGCTGACCGCGCACCCCGGCCCGTGGGGGCGTGCACCGGATCCGGCCCGGTGTACGCCCCCATGTGCGTGTCAGCTCGACTCGCGCCAGCGGTTCGTGATCGGCAGGCGGCGGTCCTTGCCGAAGCCCTTCGGCGAGATCTTCGTGCCCGGCGGGTACTGCCGCCGCTTGTACTCCGCGGTGTCCACCATCCGCAGCGTCTTGGCCACCAGCTCCGCGTCGAAACCGGCCGCCACGATCGCTTCCATGCCCTGGTCCCGGTCGACGTACATCTCCAGGATCCGGTCCAGGACGTCGTAGTCCGGCAGCGAGTCCGTGTCCACCTGGTCCGGGCGCAGCTCGGCGCTCGGCGGCTTGGTGATGGAGGCCTCGGGGATCGGCGGGATCTGCCCGCGCTCCTCGGCGGCCCGGTTGCGCCACTTCGCGAGGCGGAACACCGACGTCTTGTACACGTCCTTGATGGGCCCGTACGCGCCGACGGAGTCCCCGTACAGCGTGGAGTAACCGACCGCCAGCTCGGACTTGTTGCCCGGCGCGAGCACGATCTGGCCCTCCTGGTTGGAGACAGCCATCAGCATCGTGCCGCGCAGCCGCGACTGGAGGTTCTCCTCGGCAAGACCCGTGAGCCCCAGCGACCCCATGTACGCGTCGAACATCGGCTCGATCGGCACGGTGCGGAAGTTCAGCCCGGTACGCCGGGCCAGCTCGGCCGCGTCGCCCTTGGAGTGGTCCGAGGAGTACTTCGACGGCATCGAGATGCCGTAGACGTTCTGGGCCCCCAGCGCATCGCAGGCGATGGCCGCGACCAGCGCCGAGTCGATGCCGCCGGAGAGGCCGATCAGCACACTGCTGAAACCGTTCTTCGCGGCGTACGCGCGCAGCCCCACGACCAGAGCGGAGTACAGCTCCTCGTCGTCGTCGAGCCGCTCGGCGTAACCGCCGGCCAGCTCCGTCTCGTACGCGGGAAGGGGCTCCTGCGAGATCACCACGTGGTCGATGCGCAGTCCGTCGTTCACGACCCCGGACGGCGCCTCGGCCGCGGCGGCCGGCAGCTCCAGATCGAGGATCACGCTGCCCTCGGCGAACTGCGGGGCGCGGGCGATCACTTCGCCGTTCCTGTCGACGACGATCGAGTCACCGTCGAAGACCAGCTCGTCCTGGCCGCCGATCATCGCCAGGTACGCGGTCGTGCAGCCGGCCTCCTGGGCGCGCTTGCGGACCAGTTCGAGCCGGGTGTCGTCCTTGTCGCGCTCGTACGGCGAGGCGTTGACCGACAGCAGCAGTCCCGCCCCGGCGGCGCGGGCGGCCGGCACACGGCCGCCGTCCTGCCAGAGGTCCTCGCAGATCGCGAGCGCCACATCGATGCCGTGGACGCGCACGACGGGCATCGAATCGCCCGGCACGAAGTACCGGAACTCGTCGAACACGCCGTAGTTGGGCAGGTGGTGCTTGGCGAAGTTCAGCGCGACCCGGCCGCGGTGCAGCACGGCCGCGGCGTTGCGCGGGGACCCTGCGGGCTGCCCGTAGCGCGGTGCGGCGTGCTCGGACCGGTCGAGGTATCCGACGACGACCGGCAGCTCGCCGAAGCCCTCCGAGTCGAGACGGGCGGCGAGCGCGCGCAGCGCCGCCCGCGAGGCCTCGACGAAGGACGACCGCAGGGCCAGGTCCTCGACGGGGTATCCGGTCAGCACCATCTCGGGGAACGCCACGAGGTGGGCGCCCTGCTCGGCGGCGTGCCGGGTCCAGTGGGCGATCGACTCGCTGTTGCCGGCAAGATCACCGACGGTCGCGTCGATCTGATTCAGTGCGAGACGTAGTTGAGGCACGCCGCCCAGTGTAATCGTCTCTCTGACGCGATGTCCTTGAGGGCGGCCACGAACCGCGAGGCTCCGCAACCCGACGGCCCGGACGCCCGAAGGCCCGACGGCCCTCGGAGGAGGGCCGCCGGGCCGGGACGCTCAGCCCCGCGGCACCCCGGGAACGGGCGGACGGAGAGCGGGGGACAGCGTGCGACGGGGGACAGGGGGCCGGGTCAGGAACCGGAGTAGACCTGCTCCGCCCACCCGGCCACCTGCTCGTCCGAGAGGTGCCGCGCCAGGTCCGCCTCGCTGATCATGCCGATGAGCTTCTTGTTCTCGATCACCGGCAGCCGGCGGATGCGGTGGCTCTGCATCTCCTCGAGCACCGCGTCGACATCGGCGGTCGCCTCGATCCAGCGCGGTGTGCCGTCGCAGATGTCGCCCGCCGTCAGCTTCGACGGATCGTGTCCCGACGCCACGCACTTGATCACGATGTCGCGGTCGGTGATGATGCCGACCATCCTGTCCTGATCACCGTGGGCGGACACGGGCAGCGCGCCCACCTTGTGGTTGCGCATCAACTGCGCGGCACGGTCGAGCGTCTCGTGTGCCGGGATCCAGTGGGCCCCGGTGTGCATGATGTCCTTGGCGGTGGTCATGGGGATACCTCCTGCGTGCCGGTGGGCACTGCCGTACGGCCCGAGCCAACCCATCGTCATGGGTCCGTTCGGAGTACGCGAACGCTGTCACCCATTCGGGTGCACGCCGAGGGCCCCGGACGCGCTCAGGGACGGGGTGCCGAGCCCCGTGCCGCGAGCATGTCCGCCATCAGGTCGAGCTCGGACCGCTGGGCCTCGGCCATGCCCTGGGCGAGGCGCTTCTCCACCGGCACCGTGCACTGCTGCGCGCAGCCGCGCGCCATGTCGACGCCGCCCTTGTGGTGGTCGGTCATCAGCTGCAGGAAGAGGATCTCGGCCTGCTTGCCACGGGCCGCCCGGAGCCTGTCGAGCTCCGTCCTGGTGGCCATGCCCGGCATGAGGGCCCCGTCGTGGGCCTTGAATCCGGCCCCCGAGCCCTCCGTGCGGTGCATGGAGTGCTGCCGGTGGCCCGACATCCACGCCATCGGCTCCTGCCCGGCGGGAGCCGTCTTCGGCAGCTCCCACAGATCCAGCCAGCCGAGCAGCATGCCGCGTTGGTTGGCCTGCGTGTTGGCGATGTCGTACGCGAGGCGCCGTACCTCCTCGTCCCGCGTACCGTCGCGCACGATGAAGGACATCTCCACCGCCTGCTGATGGTGCACGGCCATGTCGCGCGCGAAGCCCGCGTCCGCCGACTCCGCCGAGGGGGTACGGGGGGCCGGGGCGGCCCCGTCGTCCCGGGCAGCGGCGACCGTCGCCGCCCCGGCGAACAGCAGGGCCAGCGTCACGGCGGAGCCGGCCACCCAGCGCGTGCGGCGCGTGCGTGCCGAGCTCACCCGTCGATCCCGCCCGTGCAGGGCGCCCCCGGCTCGGGAGTCTGCTTGCCCTGGACGTACTTCGCGAAGAACTGCGCGACCCGCCGGTCGTCCGCACCGTCCACCGTGACCTGCTTGCCCCAGGCGCTCAGCATGATCGGACCGGCCTGGCCCTTGTACGGGCTCATCAGCGAGAACGGGGTGCTGTCGACGCGGGACGCAAGCTTCTTCACATCGGCGTCGGCCGCCTTGTCGTTGTACGTCACCCACACCGCGCCGTGCTCCAGGGCGTGTACGGCGTTGACGTTCGGGACGGCTTTTTCGTATACGACGCCGTCGCAGTTCAGCCACGCCGGATTGTGGTCGCCGCCGACCGGCGGCTCCATGGGGTAGGCCACCTCGGTCGTGACGTGGTTGCGGGTCAGCTTCTTCGCGTCCCAGGACTTCTCGCCCGCGACCGGCTCGGCCGCCAGCTTCTCCTTCTCCTGCTCGGTCTGCTTGGCGTCCTGGGCCAGGTTCTCGGCGTTCCGGTCGTTCGCCTCCGACCTCTCCAGCAGCATGTACGTGCCGAAACCGAGCAGACCGGTGACCACGACGGCGCTCAGGCCTATGGCGACGACACGGTTGCGGCGATCGCGCGCACGGTCGGCCTTGCGCATCTGCTCTATGCGGGTCCTGCGGTCGAAGCTCATGTCGTCGGGTCCTTCTGCCAAGGGGAGGGAGGGACGGAACGGGCCGGAAAAACGGGTGCGCACAGGGCCATCGGAAGGAGTCCGCGCCCCTTGCACACCATGGCCGCCGATCGTAGTGGGTGGCCGAGTGCTCTCTCTCACACCGTGTGCGTAATCTGGGTGAAATCCCGGGTCGTGATACTGGAGTGTCTCCCCTACCCCGGGCGGTGGTGCACGGACCGTCTGAACTGCAAGGATGTGGCTATGGACAAGCAGCAGGAATTCGTCCTCAGGACGCTTGAGGAGCGAGACATCCGCTTCGTACGGCTGTGGTTCACCGATGTACTCGGTTACCTCAAGTCCGTCGCCGTCGCCCCCGCCGAGCTGGAGCAGGCCTTCGACGAGGGCATCGGCTTCGACGGCTCGGCCATCGAGGGCTTCGCCCGTGTATACGAATCGGACATGATCGCCAAGCCGGACCCGGCGACGTTCCAGATCCTGCCGTGGCGCGCGGAAGCTCCCGGGACGGCGCGGATGTTCTGCGACATCCTGATGCCGGACGGCTCGCCCTCCTTCGCGGACCCGCGCTACGTGCTGAAGCGCATCCTCGCCAAGACCTCCGACCTGGGCTTCACCTTCTACACCCACCCGGAGATCGAGTTCTTCCTGCTGAAGAACAAGCCGGTCGACGGCAGCCGCCCGACCCCCGCCGACAGCTCCGGCTACTTCGACCACACCCCGCAGAACGTCGGCATGGACTTCCGCCGCCAGGCGATCACCATGCTCGAGTCGATGGGCATCTCGGTCGAGTTCAGCCACCACGAGGGCGCCCCCGGCCAGCAGGAGATCGACCTGCGGTACGCGGACGCGCTCTCCACCGCCGACAACATCATGACCTTCCGCCTGGTCATGAAGCAGGTCGCGCTGGAGCAGGGCGTGCAGGCGACCTTCATGCCGAAGCCGTTCTCGGAGTACCCGGGCTCGGGCATGCACACCCACCTCTCCCTCTTCGAGGGCGACCGCAACGCCTTCTACGAGTCGGGTGCCGAGTACCAGCTCTCCAAGGTCGGCCGCTCCTTCATCGCGGGCCTGCTCAAGCACGCCGCGGAGATCTCCGCCGTGACGAACCAGTGGGTCAACTCCTACAAGCGCATCTGGGGCGGCTCCACCCGCGCCGCGGGAGCGGGCGGCGAGGCGCCCTCGTACATCTGCTGGGGCCACAACAACCGCTCCGCGCTGATCCGCGTCCCGATGTACAAGCCCGGCAAGACCGGATCGGCCCGCGTGGAGGTCCGCTCCATCGACTCCGGCGCCAACCCCTACCTGACGTACGCGGTGCTGCTCGCCGCGGGCCTCAAGGGCATCGAGGAGGGCTACGAACTCCCGGCCGGCGCCGACGACGACGTCTGGGCACTCTCCGACGCCGAGCGCCGCGCGATGGGCATCGAGCCCCTGCCGCAGAACCTGGGCGAGGCGATCTCGCTGATGGAGAAGAGCGAGCTGGTCGCGGAGACCCTGGGCGAGCACGTCTTCGACTTCTTCCTGCGCAACAAGAAGCAGGAGTGGGAGGAGTACCGCAGCGAGGTCACGGCCTTCGAGCTGAAGGCGCTCCTGCCGGTGCTGTAGGGGCAGTTCAGCGCCGTTTCGGCGAACGTACGCTTCGGGCCGACGGTTTCGTACCGTCGGCCCGAAGCCGTTTCCGGACGAGCCGGGCCGTCTGTGGGCCGTCCGGCGTTCGCACCGGATGTCGGCTGCCGAGCCGGTACGGCTGTACGGACCGGAGGTCGTGTACGGGGCGTCAGCCGAGCCCGTGTGCGACCGCTTCCCGGATCTCCTCCGGCAGGCCGTCGTACGCGGCGAGCCGGCCGAGGGCGGCCCGGCTCTCGGGCACGGACGTGGTGCAACTGAGCGCGCCCACTGCCTTTTCGGCGGCCATGCCGCGCCGGACGTAGAGCTCGGCGAGGTCCATGAGCCACGGTGCGAGGGCGGCCTCGTCGTCGACCATGAGGCCGCACCAGTACAGCGTCTGCTCGGCGATCCAGGCAGTGATGCGCCGGGTCCAGACCTCCTGGAAGCCGGCCGTGCCCAGCCCGCGACGGGCGCACTCGGCCTCGGCCCCGGCCATGCGCTCGGCCGTCACGTACCGGGCGTAGGGCATGCGCTCGCGCAGGACGGCACGGATCTCGGTCCACTCGGGGTACGCGTCGTCGCCGGAGTCGTGGACGACCGCCTCCTGCGGCGGCTCGGGCCCGTCGAGCGGCTCGGGCGGCAGACAGGCCTCCAGCACGGCCCGCGCGTAGGCGAGGGTCTCCTCGTCCTCCTTCTCCGAGGTCCAGATGAAGCCGTTGTCCCACGGGTACGGGTAGGCCTGCAGCACCCCCGGCAGCAGCGGGGTTTCGTCGGTGGCGGTCACGAGACTCCCAGGTAATCCATCGCGCTCTTGGGGTCGTTCATCTTGCCGGAGTCCAGCGCCGCCCGCTTGTCGGCGTCGCTCTTGGCGTTCCACGCGTCGTCCATGGCCTTGATCTGCTGCGGCGTGAAGTCCTGGCCGGCGATACGGACGTCGAGCCCGTTCTCGGCGAAGGTCTGCGCCGGGGTGCCTCCGGGGGTGACGTTGTTCTTCTTGTCCGTCTGGTAGCCGTCGAAGATCTTGTGCCAGTCCTTCTTCTGCTCGATCTCGTAGCGGGCGGCCCTCGGCGGGGTTGCGCCGTCCTGCTTGGCCCAGTCCGCGAGCCGCTTGGCCTGGGCCGGGACGGTGTACTTGGTGGCGGCGTTGGCGGTGTTCTTCACCTCGACGGCGTGGATGTTGCCGTCCTTCCCCTTGTAGAGGACGTCGACGTCGTCCACAGCGCTGACATCGACCGTGGTGCCGTCGCCCATGTCGACGGTCTGGCGGCCCTTCTTGCCACCGACCGCGCCGTAGACCTTGGTGCCCTCGGCGGCCTCGGAGGCCGCGCGCCGGGCGGCGCGGACCTCGGCCATCGACTCGGCCAGCTTGTGCCGGTCGCCGGCCTTGAGTACCTCGGACGCCAGCGAGCCCCGGGTCTGGGTGTCGATGGACGGGTCCTTGAGCATGTCGTCGAGGTCCTTCAGCGCGGCGGCCAACTCCTCCTTGCTGTACTCGCCCTTGCTGTAGTCGGGATCGTCCTTGGCCTTCGCGACCAGGTTGTCGATGCCCTTCTCGTTGAGGTTGAGGCGTTCCGACTTGGGCGTCTTGCTCTTGTCGCGGGCATCGAGGATCGTCTGCTTGATCTTGGCGGCCGCATCTCCGAGCTCGGCCCCGTCGGCCACCCTGTCCGCCTCGTCCGCCTGCTCCTGCGCCTCGCGGGCATCGTCCGCCTCGGCGCCCTTGCAGGGCGAGGGGGGATCCTCCGCGACGAAGCCCACCGGCACGGCTGCGGGCGCGGCCGCGAGGACGACGGTGCCACCGCCGGGCCCGCCGAGGGGGCGTGGGACGCCTCCGCCGTACGGGACGAGGCGCGCGCCGCCCAGAGCGGCGAGCTTGCACTCGCCCGCTTCCTCGACCTTCTTCTTCGCTTCGTCGGCGACGTCCTGGGCTTCGTCCGCAGCGTCCCGGGCGCCCTTGGTGTCACCGGCGCCCACGGCCTTGCGGGCGCGGCCCGCCGCGTCCTTGGCCTTGTCCACGGCCTCGGTGACAGCTCCGGCGATCTTGCCGAGGCGGCCGAGCTTGCCGAGTTTGGCGGCGGCCTTGACCTCGCCGTAGCCGGGAATGAACAGCGAGCCGACGTTCCATATGACGTTGCTGACCGCCTGGGTCTCCTCGCCGCGGTTCCAGCTGTCGCGTACGTCATCGCCGATGAACATGTCGTCCAGCGGCTTCAGGACGACGTCGACGCCGCTCCCGCCCCAGTCGGTGAGCGCGTCCCAGTAGTCGCCCCTGTCCCACTTGTCGCCGGCTTCCTGGGTGCCCTCGTGCCAGGGGTCGTCGAGCGTCTTGCCGTAGTCCCAAAGGCCGGTGACGCTGTCGATCGGGTGAATGATCGTGTCCCAGGTGTCGGTGACATCGCCCCACAGACCGTCCACGACGAGGCCCTCGCCGACCTGGCCGAGCTGGTCCAGGGTGCAGCCCCAGAAGCCGGAGCACTCCTTCTTCTTGTCGCCGTCGCCGCCGTCATCGTCGTCCTGCGACGCTCCGTCGTCCCCGATCGGCTCGTACGGGTCGGTCGGGTCGCCGCCCTCGTCGTCCTCGGTGCCGGGCGGGCCGTCACCGGGTCCGTCCTGGGTGTCCCCGCCGCCCGGGCCGCCGGTGGTGCCGCCTGTGTCGCCGCCGGTGCCGCCGGTGGTGCCGCCCGTCTCGCCGCCGGTGCCGCCGGTGGTGCCGCCCGTCTCGCCGCCCGTGCTGCCGGTGGTGCCACCCGTCTCGCCGCCCGTGCTGCCGGTCACGCCTCCGTCGGTGGAACCGTCCGCGCCGTCGCCCGTTTCGTCGCCCGCCTGGGTCGTATCGCCGCCGCCGTTGTCGGCCGGGCAGGACTGGCCCACCACGGAGCAGATGGCCTCCTTCAGCCGAGCGGACATCTCTCCGCCGACGCCGCTCAGGATCAGCGCGATGATGATGGCGACCACCATCACGATCAGGCCCGTGTACTCCACCGCCGACTGGCCGCGGTCCCGGCGCCAGGTGATCATGTGGGGGAGGGAGAACGGAGGCCGCTCCTCCCGTTCGGACGACGCCGAACGGAACCACTCCCGCGAGTCCTTCGTGCACAGGAAGACCAGGATCACGACGGGCAGCACCAGTTGGGTGAGGCCCTGGATCGAGCCGTCCCGCAGGTTGGCCAGGCCGCCCGATATCAGCCAGGCCTGTACGGCGATCAGCCCCCAGCGGACCCCGTTGCCGCCCGTCCACGCCCGGCGCGCGAGCAGCCACCCGGTGACACCCGGCGCCGCCGCGTACAGCAGCATGCCGAGCAACAGGCCGCCCAGCGCGTCCACCTGGGCGGCGGAGAGCAGCAGGCCGAAGCCACCCACGACCGTCGCCCCGAACAGCACGTACACGAGCCAGCGCGCGACCACCAGTTGCTGCGGCATCGCGCGTCGCGCGACTCCGCCCGCCCCGGCGACATCAGCATGAAAAGACATACTCATCCACCCCCCAGCGGCGAGAGTAGGTCACCAGAGCGATTTCGAGGTGGGCCCTCGGGCCCAAATGGGGGCCCAACTACCTTTCCGGGAAACGCCGTCGGCCCCGGGTCCGGGTGTCAGGGGGAGGTGCTAACTTCCGCTGCTCAGGGAAAAGGGGAGGGCCGATGGGGGCTTCGAGTTGGGACTACTGCGTGCCGTACCAGGAGGACCTGAACGCGGCGCTGCAGCAGTTGCGGCGCGAGGTGTTCGCCGCAGGGAACTACTACTGGGTCAACGGTGGTGACTGGCTCCCGGAGGACGAACGGGAGCCCAGGCCCCCGACACTGGAGGAGCTCTGGCAGGACGAGCTGGTTCAGGAGGCAGGCACCCACTCGATCCTCGACGTCTTCCAGGTGATCGGCCCCGACGACACCCCGGACTACCGGACCGTCGAACCCGTCCTGGCACTGGAAGCGCGCGAACAGCTGGGCACGGACACGCTGACCCGCGCCCACGTCAAGGACTTCGACGTCTTCCCCCGATCGCGATGGGTGGGCCGGTGCGCGGTGCTGCACGATGCGCAGGGCCGACCTCATGAGATCTACTTCTGGGGTCACTCGGGCGACTGATCCCGAGGGCCACCGGCCCCCGGCCGGCATCGGCCGCTGAACGTACGCTTCGGGCCGACGTCTCCGTACCGTCGGCCCGAAGGCACCCGGCCAGGGGTCACTTCTCCTGCATCCAGGCGACCGTTGTCCGTGTCTCGCGGATTCGCCAGCTCGCCTGCGTCCGCACCGCGGTGCAGGCGAGCCGCAGGCCGCTCGTCAGGTGGGGGGCCTGGCCGTCGCGGTAGAAGTACACGAGCGAGTTCGCCGAGGCGGTCGCGCGGTCGCCGTTCACGTCCACCAGCAGGTCGGTCGTCAGGTGCTGGGTGTGCTCCCCGTCGACCTCCGCCCGGCGCATGAAGCCGACGAGCTCGTCGAGGCCGTGGATCTCGCCCGATCGCGGCGAGTGCCCCACGACATCGTCGGTGAAGACGGTGCCTGCGTCCTCCCACCGCTTCTCGTCGAGCAGGCGCGCGAAGCGGGTGAACAGGTCGGCGATCTCGATGCGGTCGGCGGCCGGAGTGTGCGTGGACATGGATCCCCATTTCGTTGGCGTGTCCAACATTGGCGTTACCAACTATACAGAGAGATTCGTTGGCTTCGCCAACGATGTAAAGTGACTGTCGTGGAAGAGACCCCCGCGGCCCCTGCGCACCTGACCGCGAAGCCGAGCTGGCTGCTCACGCAGGTGGCGGTGCACGCTCACCGGTTGGCGTCCGAGGGCTTCGGGGAGGTGGGTGCGCGCGGATACCACTACCGGATCCTGGCGGCGCTGGAGGAGTTCGGGGTGGCCAGCCAGGCCGAGCTCGGCCGGCGGTGCAGCATGGACCGCAGCGACGTCGTGGCGGCGATCAACGAACTGGCCGAACAGGGCTGCGTCGAGCGGACCCCGGACCCGGACGACCGGAGGCGGAACAGGGTGACCCTCACCGCGGCGGGTCGTCAGCAGCTGCGACGCATGGACCGGGCGCTCGACAGGGTGCAGGACGACCTGCTGGAGCCGCTTTCGGCCGAGGACAGGCAGACCCTGACCCACCTGCTCACCCGGCTGCTCGCGCACCACCAACGACCCTGAGCACCGGCACAGGCACAGGCACAGGCGCAGGCGCAGGCATCGGTTCCGGGCCGACGGTTTCGTGCCGTCGGCCCGGAGACGTCTCAGGCGCAGGTGAGGTTGCCGGGCGGGGTGGTGGTGCTGCCGGTGGCGGTGAAGCCGAACGTGGTCGTGCCGTTGGGGGCCGTGGTGCCCGTCCACGGGGCGTTCCGTACCGTGACGGACCCGCTGGTTCCGGTGTTCACGCCGTTCCAGAGGCTGCTGATCGACTGGCCGGTGGCCAGGGTCATCCCGACCGTCCATCCGGTCAGCGCCGTGGTGCTGCTGTTGTTCCGGATCGACACCTCGCCCTGGAAGCCGCCGGACCAGCTCTGGACGGTCCGGTAGCCGACGGTGCACGTGGCGCCGGAGCCGTCGTCCGGGTCACCGCCGTCGTCCGGGTCGCCGACGCCGGTCAGGACCGGGGTCTGCCAGTCCTTCCAGGCCGACAGGTCACCGGCCTTGCGCGGCGAGACCCTGAACACGCCCGGTGCGGTACCCGTGTTCAGGAGGAACTTGCTGATGCTCTGCTGAAGCGGGCCCTTCCACTCGGACCTGGCCGCGCAGTGGGTGCCGTCCTGCACGTCCGACCAGTAACTGATGTTGGAACCGGCGCCGAGGGCCTTGTAGACCTCCGCCCCGCCCAGGGCCGCCACGCTCCCCGACCTGGCGCTCAGCCAGTCGACGTGCGGGTTCTCCATGAGGAACAGGCCCCGCGGCGCGACCATGCCCACGATCTCGTGGGTGTCCACCGGCAGGGCGGCCGGGTTGCCGGTGAAGGAGCCGAACGCGTCGCCCAGCCAAGGCTGTTCCGAGTAGGCGCTGCTCAGAGGCTGTCCGCCGCTCTCCCCGGGAATCCCGCGGAAGATCGGGGCGCCACCGGAACCCGACTCGATCGGCATGGTCAGATCGATGCGCTGGTCGAACGCACCGGCGACGAAGGCGCCCTTGCCGAACCGCGAGCAGCCCGTGACGCCGGTCGCGTCGGCCTTGAGCAGGCTGCCGCCCGACTGCTCGATGACGTCGATGATGCGGCTCACGCCCCAGGACCAGGCCATCAGCAGCCCTGTGCTGCTCGACGATCCGTAGACGCTGTAGAACGCGCCCTGTTTGTTGTTCCGCGGCGTTCCTTCACGCCCCACCGTGTACGGGTCGAAATTGACGACCGCCGCACCCGAGGCCTTGATCGTGGCCGTGTCCGCACCCAGCCCGCCCAGGACGACGACGGCCGGGAAGGGCCCGGAACCGCTGGGCAGCTCGACCTTCGCCGAGAATCCGGCGCTCTTGCCCTGGTCCGTCACGTTCACCGTGATGCCGGTCGACGAGACCGTTCCCGTGACCACGGCGGGCTTGGCCGGCTTCTGGCCGTAGACCGACCTCTCCGCCTGCTCCCTGATCTCCGCGCGGCGGCAACGCCATTCGGACGTGGTGGCGATGCGCGTCCCGTCCAGCTTCTTGAAGGGGTCGGGGAGCTTCGAGTTGGCCGGGGAGGCGCCGGGGTCGGGTACGGCGCAGTCGGCCCCGTCGTCCTCGACTGCGGGACCGGCCTGGACCGCGGAACGGGCCTGGACCGCGGCGGTCTGCCTGCCGGTGGCGCTCGCCTGCGGAGTGACGGCGGCGGTCGCCAGACTCGCGACCGTCACCAGGGCGGCTGCGGCTGCCACCGCCCTCGATCTGTACCGGTACCGAAGGGAAAAGCGCATGGGGGACCTCCAGATGGCGGGTGCGGGGTGTGGACCGGGCCTGGCGGGGGATCGCCGTGAGTGCGGTGACCGGGAAACGGTGTGAGGGCTCCCGGTGCGGGTGCCGGGCGGGCCGGTCGGATGCAGGCACCGGTTGTGGGAGCGCTCCCGAGCTTAGGGAGGGCGTCAGGGCGTGACAACGGGTGGACATGGGGCACCTGAGGTTGGCCGTTCTCGAACGCCTTTGGGTGCGTACCGTGTTCGCCAGAACGGGATGTAAGGGTGAAAGGCGGTCATGTGACACGTCGCCAGGGGCGGAGCGCAACAGGGGCTTTCGGCCACTTTCGCAATTCCGGGCGAAACATTCGAAGGGGGGTTCGTCGGGTCGGGTGATCGTTCCGTTACCCCACGGAGGGCAACCGCTCGGGCGGGTTCACGGTCGAACCGACGTGATCAGAAAACGCCTCCCCTCGCTGTGCGCCGCCGCTCTGTCGGCAACCCTGCTGTTGACCGCCTGCGCCGGCGGCTCCGCGGACGACAAGCCCGCCCACCCGGTCTTCGGCGCGCCGGTCGAGCAGCAGCCCCGCCAGGCGCTGTTGGCGACCCAGGCAGCGCGTACCGCGAGCTTCACCCAGACCCTTACCTTCAGCTCTCCGTCGGGTGACACCGTGCAGAGCGCCTCGGGGCGGCTCGACTTCGCGGGCGGCCGGGCCGTCGGTTCGATCGACTGGGTCATCGCGGAGGACCTGGCGGACGAGGCCAAGGACGCGCTGCTGGGCGTCCGGCTGGGGGAGGGGCGTTCTCCCGCGCGTACCCGGGTGGCGGTCGAGCCGGACACGATCCGGCTGAGTGCGGGCGAGGCGGGCTACTGGCTGCGCTACGAAGGGTCCTCGGAGGCGTTCGGCGCCGGTGCGGCGATCGACGCGCTGCGGGGAGCCGAGTCCGCGTTCGGCGGCACGCTCCTGGAGGTCCTGAGCGGAGCCCAGAAGGTCAAGGATTCGCCGGCGCCCAAGAAGGGCGGCCGCACCTACCTGGCGAAGCTCACCGCGTTCAACGCCCTGCGCCTGTTCCCCAAGGACCTGGGTTCCCAACTCACTGCCGACATCGATCCGAACGGTACCGAGACACCCGTGTCGCTCAGCATGTCCACGGACGCCCAGGGGCGCGTCACAGGGGCGGAGGCGGACTTCTCGGCCCTGCTCGACAAGAAGGACAGCGCCCTGGGCGAAGTGACCGGCTTGCGCGCCGTTCTGAAGGTGAGCGGCTTCGGGAAGTCCGCGCCGGTCATGCCGGCAGCCTCGGAGCGGACGCTCGACGCCAAGGGGGCCGTCACACCGGTCGGTGACGTGAAGAAGGGGGGTTGCGCCGATCTCACCACGGGCACCCGCACCCTCGACATGGTGGTGTCCGTCCCCTGCGCGCAGCCCCACGACGCCCGCGTCTTCGCCCACGCACGGTTCGACGCCGCGTACCCGGGCGACAGGAAGGCGAAGCAGATGGCCGGCGACGCCTGCCGGAAGGCGTACGGATCGGCGCCCGCCGCCTGGACCCGGGAGGGAACCGAGAGGGGTCACTTCTGGTACACCTGGCCCGGTGAGGCCAGGTGGGGCGTCGGCGCCGATCCGGTGGTCACGTGCTACGTCGAGACGCGATGACGCCCACCGCGCGCCTTCATCGACGTCTTCCGCCGGGCCGACGGGCACACGCCCGGAACCCACCGGTTCCGGGAGCAGTTCGTGTGGTGAACGGCCCGGCTCGGGTAAGGTGATCCGTCCCGACACCGGGACCGACCCAGGAGGTGAGACCCATTACCGCTTCAGCAGGCTGGGTGCTCATCACTCGCCGTCGCGTGCCCGACACGGCATGAGCGATCGCGGAGCGCCCATCGGTTTTCCCCGAAAGGCTCCTCCGCATGCAGGAATTCGCTTCACCGCACACCGCCTCGTCGGCCTCGTCGATCGTCACCACGTTGCGTGCCGCCGGCTGTGTCTTCGCCGAGGACGAGACCGAACTCCTCCTCTCCGCGGCCGCCGGTCCGGCGGAACTCGCCGCCATGGTCGAACGCCGCGTTGCCGGTCTGCCGCTTGAACACGTGCTCGGCTGGGCCGAGTTCTGCGGGCTGCGGGTAGCCGTGGACCCCGGGGTCTTCGTGCCCCGCCGCCGTACCGAGTTCCTCGTCCGCCAGGCCGTGGCCCTCGCCGGGCGGAAGCCGGCCGCCGTCGTCGTCGACCTCTGCTGCGGTTCCGGGGCGCTGGGTACGGCGCTGGCGGCGGCGCTGACCGACGTCGAACTGCACGCCACGGATGTCGAACCCGCCGCCGTGCGGTGCGCGCGCCGCAATGTCGGTGAGCTCGGGCAGGTCTACGAGGGCGACCTCTTCGAGCCGCTGCCCGGCTCACTGCGCGGGCGCGTCGACGTGCTGCTCGCCAACGTGCCGTACGTGCCGACCGACGACGTCGAACTGCTGCCGCCCGAGGCACGCATCCACGAGCCGCGCGTGGCGCTCGACGGTGGCGGGGACGGCCTCGACGTCATGCGGCGGGTGGCCGCCGCGGCGCCGGACTGGCTGGCACCCGGCGGCAGTCTCCTCGTCGAGACGAGTGAGCGCCAGGCGGCCCGTGCCGCGGAGACGGTGGGCGGCAGCGGGCTGAGCGCGCGGGTGGTCGTCTCGGAGGAGCTGTACGCCACGGTGGTGATCGGGACCCGCCCCCTGTAGTCGTCCCCGGGGGCCGCGACCGGCGCCCGCCCCGCGCACTCCCGGCACGGCCGGGCGAAGCGCCGGGCGGGAGTCAGGCGAAGCGCCAGCGGGTCTGGCCGTACGGGTCGCCCTTGGCGAAGCCGAAGGCCGTGCGGGGGGCCACCGCGAAGACCTCCGCACGGCCGCCGGCGCCGTTGGAGAACATGCCGTCGGTGACGCCGAAGTGCCAGTCGCTGCCGTACTTCGTCTCCCAGGCCTCGGCCAGCGCGATCAGGCGTTTCTCGTCCGTCACCCGGGCGGCCCGGCCCTCGACCACCACGTCGAAGCCCTCCTCGAGCGTGTTGGCGCCGGTGGTCAGGACCACCTCCGGATTGGCGGCCAGATTCTGTGCCTTGCGCTCCGTTGCGCCCGTGCAGAAGTGCAGGGCGCCCTCCGACCAGACCCCGATCAGCGGGGTGACGTGAGGGCGGCCGTCCGGGCGGACCGTCGAGAGCCAGTACAGCTCGGCGTCCGTCAGGAGGGCGACCGCTTCGGGCCACGGGCGGGCGGTGGCGTTCTCGCCGCTGTACCGGGAGTCCAGGGCGGTGTCCGGGGTGGCGTTCTCGTCCGGCATGACGGGCCTCCTGAGAGCTTTCGGCGTGATCGTTCCGTTCATCGTGCCTGCGAAGTACGGACTCCGCTCCGGCTCCGAATTCATCGGTGCACAGCTAGGCTCGGAGAGCGGACACGTGTGGGTCCGCGGGCAGGAGAACACGGGATGACGACGGTGCCTGGGCGCAGGAGCAGCAACTTCACCCGACTGCTGCGGCACGGTTTCACCGATCCGTCCGCCGCCGAACGGCTCCTGGAACTGCCCGAGCTCTCTTCCGTACGGTCCGATCCCGTCCTCTTCGACGCGCTCGGTGCCACGGCCGACCCGGATCTGGCCCTGCACAGCCTCGTCCGGCTCGTGGAGGCGGAGGAGGCCGACGAACGGCAGGTGCTGCTGGACACGCTCGTCACCGCCAAGCCGCTGCGGGACCGGCTCCTCGGCGTTCTCGGCGCCTCCGAGGCCCTCGGGGACCACCTGGCCCGGTACCCCCGCGACTGGCAGGTGCTCGTCACGTACGAGGCCACCGATCTGCACCCCGGCGTCGCTGAATTCGAACGCATGCTCGCCGATGCCGTCGACCCGGACTCGTTGCGGGTCGCCTACCGCCGTTCCCTGCTGTCGATCGCTGCCCGCGATGTGTGCGGCACCACCGACCTCGCCCAGGTCGCCGCCGAGCTGGCCGACCTGGCGACGGCCACCTTGCGCGCCGCGCTCGCCATCGCCCGTACCGCCGCCCCCGCCGACGCCGCCCGGTGCCGGCTCGCCGTCATCGCGATGGGCAAGTGCGGAGGGCACGAGCTGAACTACGTCTCCGACGTCGATGTGATCTTCGTGGGGGAGCCGGTGGACGGAGAGGAGGAGAACGGGGCCATGCAGGCCGCCACCCGCCTCGCCGCCCACATGATGCGGATCTGCGCCGACACCACCGTCGAAGGCACCATCTGGCCGGTCGACGCCAATCTCCGCCCCGAGGGCCGCAACGGGCCGCTGGTGCGGACCCTGAGCTCGCACCTCGCCTACTACCAGCGCTGGGCCAAGACCTGGGAGTTCCAGGCCCTGCTGAAGGCCCGGCCGGTCGCCGGTGACCCCGCGCTCGGCACGGAGTACGTCGAGGCCGTGTCGCCGCTGGTGTGGCAGGCCGCCGACCGGGAGAACTTCGTCGGCGACGTACAGAAGATGCGCCGCCGCGTCGTCGACAACATCCCCGTCGACCGCGTCGACCGCGAGCTCAAGCTCGGGCCCGGCGGGCTGCGGGACGTCGAGTTCGCCGTCCAGCTGCTCCAGCTGGTCCACGGGCGCAGCGACGCCACCCTGCACGCCGGCTCCACCCTGGCCGCCCTGCGGGCGCTCGCCGACGGCGGATACGTGGGGCGGGCGGACGCGGCGCAGCTGGACGAGGCGTACCGCTTCCTGCGCGCCATGGAACACCGCATCCAGCTCTACCGGCTGCGCCGCACGCACCTGGTCCCCGAGGACGAATCGGACCTGCGGCGGCTCGGACGCTCCCTCGGGCTGCGTACGGACCCCGTCGCCGAGCTCAACAAGGCGTGGCGGCGGCATGCCTCGGTGGTGCGGCGCCTGCACGAGAAGATCTTCTACCGGCCCCTGCTGGACGCCGTCGCCCAGCTGGCGCCCGGCGAGACCAGGCTCAGCGCGAAGGCCGCCATCGTCCGGCTGGAGGCCCTCGGATACGCCGATCCGGCGGCTGCGCTGCGGCATCTGGAGACCCTGTCCTCCGGGGTGTCCCGCAAGGCCGCCATCCAGCGCACGCTGCTGCCGGTCCTGCTCGGCTGGTTCGCGGACTCCGCCGATCCGGACGCGGGGCTCCTCGGCTTCCGGCAGGTGTCCGACGCGCTCGGCAAGACCCCCTGGTACCTGCGGCTCCTGCGGGACGAAGGCGCGGCGGCGGAGAACCTCGCCCGGGTCCTGTCGGCCGGCCGTCTCGCCCCCGACCTGCTGATGCGGGCCCCGGAGGCCGTCGCCATCCTCGGCGACCCGGAGGGGCTGAAGCCGCGTACCCGGGAGCACCTGGAACAGGAGGTGCTTGCCGCGGTGGGCCGTGCGGCGGGCGCCGAGGCGGCCGTCGCGGTGGCGCGCGGGGTGCGGCGGCGGGAGCTCTTCCGTACGACGGCCGCCGACCTGATCGGCTCGTACGGCACCGAGGAGAACCCCGCGGAACAGGACCCGGGCGCGCTCGTCGACCGGGTCGGACCCGCGGTCACCGATCTGAACGCCGCCACGATCTCGGGGGCCCTGCGTGCCGCCGTACGCGAGCAGTGGGGCGACACCCTGCCGACCCGGTTCGCGGTCATCGGCATGGGCCGCTTCGGCGGGCACGAGCTGAGCTACGGCTCCGACGCGGACGTCCTGTTCGTGCACGCCCCGCGCGAGGGCGTGAGCGACGAGGAGGCCGCCCGGGCCGCGAACACCGTCATCACGGAGATGCGCAGGCTGCTGCAGCTGCCGACCGCCGACCCGCCGCTGATCATCGACGCCGACCTGCGTCCCGAGGGCAAGAGCGGACCGCTGGTCCGCACGCTGAAGTCGTACGAGGTCTACTACCGTCGCTGGTCGCTGGTCTGGGAGAGCCAGGCACTCCTGCGCGCCGAGCCGATGGCGGGGGACGAGGAGCTGGGGCGCGCGTTCGTCGAGCTGGTCGATCCCCTGCGCTATCCCGCGGAGGGGCTGGGCGAGGACGCCGTCCGGGAGATCCGGCGGCTCAAGGCGCGCATGGAGTCCGAACGGATACCGCGGGGCTCCGACCCGACGCTCCACACCAAGCTGGGCCGGGGCGGGCTGAGCGACGTCGAGTGGACGGTGCAGCTGCTGCAGATGCAGCACGGCTGGGCGGAGCCGGGACTGCGGACGACGCGTACCCGCGAGGCACTGGCCGCGGCGTGTGCGGCGGAGCTGATCCCGGTGGAGGAGGCGCAGACGCTGGACGAGGCGTGGGTGCTGGCCACACGGGTGCGCAACGCGGTGATGCTGGTACGGGGGCGGCCGGGCGACACGTTCCCCTCGAACCCCCGGGAGCTGACGGCGGTGGGGCGGTACCTGGGGTACGAGCCGGGGCACGTCGGGGACATGCTGGAGGACTACCGGCGGATCACGCGGCGGGCGCGGGCGGTGGTGGAGGAGCGGTTCTACGGGGCGGGGTGAGGTGGGGGCGGTGCCGCTGCGCGGGGCCTTTCCCCCGCCCGCCCCTTCCCGATCCCGGGGCTCCGCCCCGCGCCCCGGTTCTCGATCGCCGGGCGGGCCGGGCGGGCTCGGGGTGGGGCAGATCGAGGAAGGGGTCAGCCGGAGTTCCGCGGGGCCGAGTGGGCCGGGCTCGGCTGGGTGGACGGGTGCGGCGCGTCGGTACGGGTACGGGTGCGGCGTGCCAGGACCGGCAGCAGCGAGCGCACGCGCCCACGGCCCCCCGCGGTCGCCGGCCGCCGCGGCAGCCGGTGCGGCAGCCGCCCGTACCAGGCGTACGAGATCGCGTAGCCGAACGTCAGGCAGGCCATGCCGCCCACCGCGTCCAGCCAGAAGTGGTTCGCGGTCGCCACGATCACGACCAGCGTCGCCACCGGGTAGAGCAGGCCCAGGATCCGCGCCCACGGGGCCGTCGCCAGGGCGCAGATGGTCAGACCGCACCACAGCGACCACCCGATGTGCATCGAAGGCATCGCAGCGTACTGGTTCGACATGTGCTTGAAGTTGCCCGAAGCCATCGAACCCCAGGTCTGGTGCAGCATCACCGTGTCGATGAAGCCCCCGCCGCTCATCAGGCGCGGGGGTGCCAGCGGGAAGAGGTAGTAGCCGAGCAGGGCGACGGCCGTCGTCGAGAAGAGGATCAGCCGGGACGCCGCGTAGCGGCCGGGATGACGGCGGAAGAGCCAGATCAGCACACCGATGGTCACGACGAAGTGCAGCGTCGCGTAGTAGTAGTTCATCGACACGATCAGCCATGTCACCGAATTGACGGCCCGGTTGACCGTCTCCTCGAAGGCGAGCCCCACCGTGTGCTCGAGCGACCAGATCCAGTCGGCGTTGCGCAGGGCCGCGGCCTGCTGCTCGGGTACGGCGTTGCGCACCAGCGAGTAGAGCCAGTAACTGACCGCGATCAGCAGGATCTCGAACCAGAGACGAGGGCGGCGCGGGGACCGCAGCGAGCGCAGGGACCACGATCGCGTCCGGCCGACGACCTGTGTCGAGCCGGTGGCCGCCGCCTCCGCCACGATGGGTGACGGGTTGGCCGCCATGCGGTCTTCCTGTGTGGTCACGTGCGAATCACCCATAGGCGCAGAGTCTGCCAGATACGTCTCCCTCCGCCCGATGATCCTCCGGTCGGGTTCCGGTCGCACATTCTGCACCTTAACGACGAGGGTGGGTTCCTGAGTCGGGGCCGGGCCCCGAAGCCGTCGAGCCGCGTACGACCAGCTCAGGCATGAAGACGAACTCGCTGTGCGGGGCGGGCGTACCGCCGATCTCCTCCAGCAGCGTGCGCACCGCGGCCTGACCCATCGCTGTCACGGGCTGACGGATCGTGGTCAGCGGCGGATCGGTGAACGCTATGAGGGGCGAGTCGTCGTAGCCGACCACCGAGAGGTCGCGCGGTACTTCCAGCGACATCCGGCGGGCGGCCCTGATCGCGCCGAGCGCCATCATGTCGCTCGCGCACACCACCGCGGTGCAGCCCCGCTCCATCAGCGCCGAGGCGGCGGCCTGGCCGCCCTCCAGCGTGTACAGAGAGTGCTGGATCAGCTCCTCCACCGCTTCCGCGGTGAGGCCGAGCTGTTCCCGCATCGTGGCGTGAAATCCCTCGATCTTGCGCAGTACGGGGACGAAGCGCTTCGGGCCGACCGCGAGGCCGATGCGCTGATGCCCCAGTGACACCAGGTGCGTGACCGCGAGCCGCATCGCGGCACGGTCGTCGGGGGAGATGAACGGCGCCTGCACCTTGGGCGAGAAGCCGTTGACCAGGACGAAGGGAACACCCTGGGCCCGCAGTTGTTCGTAGCGCTGCATATCGGCCGAGGTGTCGGCGTGCAGACCGGAGACGAAGATGATGCCCGAGACGCCGCGGTCGACGAGCATCTCGGTGAGCTCGTCCTCGGTGGAGCCGCCGGGCGTCTGGGTCGCCAGCACCGGTGTGTAGCCCTGCCGGGTCAGCGCCTGGCCGATCACCTGGGCCAGTGCCGGGAAGATCGGGTTCTCCAGCTCGGGCGTGATCAGGCCGACGAGGCCCGCGCTGCGCCTGCGCAGCCGGACGGGGCGTTCGTACCCGAGGACGTCGAGCGCCGCGAGGACGGATTCGCGGGTGGTCGCAGCAACACCGGGCTTGCCGTTCAGTACGCGGCTGACCGTAGCTTCGCTGACCCCCGCCTGAGTTGCGATATCGGCAAGCCGTGCGGTCATGAGGGGACTGTACCGGGCGCGTGTCGTATTGCCCACCATGCGCAGGATTCGTGCGGCCGGGCCCGGCAGCACGGGTCGGCCGGTCCCTTGGCAGCAACATCTTGCAAGGCCTTGCGGTCGCCGCCGACTGCTCGCGGTCCGATCGTCGTACCGCGCGGATACGGGCCCTGGCCTGGTGTGGGCAGGGATACGAGGCTCCCGTCAAGAGTCTTGACGGCAACCTTGCGGACACGCCAATGTAACGATCGCCGGAGCTTGCAGAAATCTTCCGCAAAGTCTTTCGGTCGTCTTTCATCCTTGTTACGTTCACGTCGACCCGGCGCCGCGACGGAGCGGTACGGCAGTTGAAGGAGTTCAGATGCGACGTGGCATAACGGCCACCGCCCTGGTCGCGGCCCTGGCGCTTGCGGCAACCGCCTGCGGCAGTGACGACGAGACCGGCGGCAGCAAGAGCTCGGGCGAGCTCTCCGGCACGGTGACCTGGTGGGACACCTCGACGGTCGGCAGTGAGGACAAGGTCTTCAAGAAGCTTGCCGAGGGTTTCGAGAAGAAGCACCCGAAGGTCGACGTCAAGTACGTCAACGTGCCCTTCGGTGAGGCGCAGAACAAGTTCAAGAACGCGGCGCAGGCCGGCGCCGGTGCTCCCGACGTCATCCGCTCCGAGGTCGCCTGGACCCCCGAGTTCGCCGACCTCGGCTACCTCGCCCCGCTGGACGGCACCAGCGCGCTGAAGAACGAGAAGGACTTCCTCGAGCAGGCCGCCGCGTCGACCAAGTACAAGGACAAGACGTACGCGGTCCCGCAGGTCATCGACTCCATGGGCATCTTCTACAACAAGAAGATCTTCGCGGAGGCCGGTGTCGAGGTCCCGTCGAGCATCGCGGACCTCAAGACCGTCTCCAAGACGATCAAGGAGAAGACCGGCAAGACCGGCCTCTACCTGCGCGGCGACGACGCGTACTGGTTCCTCTCCTTCCTGTACGGCGAGGGCGGCGACCTGGTCGACGCCTCCACCAAGTCCGTCACGGTGGACAAGCCCGAGGGTGTCAAGGCGTTCAAGACCGTCAAGGACCTCGTCGACTCCGGTGCCGCGAAGACCGACGCCACCGACGGCTGGGAGAACATGCAGTCGTCGTTCAAGGACGGCAAGGTCGCGATGATGATCAACGGCCCGTGGGCCGTCGCCGACACGCTGACCGGCAAGGAGTTCGCCGACAAGGCCAACCTGGGCATCGCCCCGGTGCCGGCCGGCTCGGCCTCCCAGGGCGCCCCGCAGGGCGGCCACAACCTCGCCGTCTACGCGGGCTCCAAGAACCTCGACGCCTCCTACGCCTTCGTCGAGTACATGACCTCGGTGGAGACCCAGGCGCAGACCGCCGGTGAGCTGAACCTGCTCCCGACCCGCACCTCCGCGTACGCCAAGCAGGAGGCCGTGGACAGCGAGATCGTCGGCTTCTTCAAGCCGGTCGTCGAGACCGCCGTCGAGCGCCCGTGGATCCCGGAGACCGGCAGCCTCTTCGCGCCGCTCGTCACCGAGTACACCAAGGTCCTCACCGGCCAGACCACGCCGGAGAAGGCCGCGTCCACGACCGGCGACTCCTACCGCAAGCTCCTCAAGGGCTGGAAGTAACTCAGGAAGGCAGGCCGACTGATGGCTGTCCACACCAGCCAGTCGGTGGCGAAGGCCGCGGGCGACACTGTCGCCCGCGGCCGGAGCCGCGGTACTGGTAACCCCCCGCCACCGAGCAGGCTCCGGCGGGCCATGTCGGTCCACTGGTACGCCTGGACCATGGTCGCGCCCGTCGTGATCGTCATCGGCGTGATCATCGGGTATCCGCTGGGCCGCGGCATCTGGCTGTCGCTGACCGACGCGAACGAGCGCAACGTCGCACGGTCCATCGGTGTCAACGAACTGCCCGCCACCTACAAGTTCGTGGGCGTGGACAACTACGTCGACGCGCTGACGGGTACCCAGTTCCTCGGCACGCTCGGCTGGACGCTGGTGTGGACGGTCTCCTGCGTAGGCATCACCTTCTGCCTCGGCATGGGCCTCGCCAACATCCTCAACCGCCGTATCGCGGGCCGCTCCGCCTACCGCATGGCCCTGATCCTGCCCTGGGCCATCCCCGGCTTCGTCTCCGTCTTCGCCTGGCGCTTCCTCTACAACGAGGACCGCGGGCTGCTCAACAAGATCCTCGGCGGCGGCGGCATCGACGGCATCCCGTGGCTCAACGACCCCACCTGGGCCAAGTTCTCCGTCATCGCCGTCAACGTCTGGCTCGGCGTGCCCTTCATGATGGTCGCCCTGCTCGGCGGACTGCAGTCCATACCCTCGGAGCAGTACGAGGCGGCCGAGATGGACGGCGCCACCGCCTGGCAGCGCTTCCGGCACATCACGCTCCCCGGGCTGCGCCCGGTGTCCACCACGGTGATCCTGCTCTCCACCATCTGGACCTTCAACATGTTCCCGGTGATCTTCCTGCTGACCCGCGGCGGACCCGGTGAAGCCACCCAGATCCTGGTCACCCAGGCCTACAAATTCTCCTTCGAGATCAGCCCGCGCGACTTCGCGCAGTCCTCCACCTGGGGCGTGCTGATCCTCGTACTCCTGATGCTCTTCGCCATGGTGTACCGGCGAGTGCTCCGCACGCAGGGAGACAACTGGTGACCACTCTCACGGAAACCTCCGCCCGGCACGCCGCCCGCAAGCCCAGGCAGCGCGGCGACCGCTCCCCGGCCGCGTCCGTGGCCCTCCACGTCACCCTGATCGTCGCGTCCGTGATCGCGGTCTTCCCGGTGCTGTGGGTCCTGCTGACCTCGCTGAAGCCCGCCAAGTTCGCCACGACGACGGACTTCTTCAAAGAGACGACCTTCGAGAACTACACGAACCTGATCAAGGACACCGAGTTCCTGAGCTGGTTCGGCAACTCCGTGGTCGTCGCGGGGCTCTCCACCGTCATCGGTGTCTTCGTCTCCGCCACCACCGGCTACGCCGTCAGCCGCTTCCGCTTCCCCGGCAAGCGCGGGCTGATGTGGACGCTGCTGATCACCCAGATGTTCCCGGTCGCCGTCCTGATCGTGCCGATCTACAACATCATGGCGGGCATCGGTCTGCTCAACCAGCCGGCCGGACTCGTCATCACCTACCTCACCATCTCGGTGCCGTTCTGCGCCTGGATGATGAAGGGCTTCTTCGACACGATCCCGCACGAGATCGACGAGTCGGGGCAGGTCGACGGCCTCACCCCGTTCGGCACGTTCTGGCGGCTGATCCTGCCGCTCGCCAAGCCCGGCCTCGCCGTCACCGCCTTCTACTCCTTCATCACCGCCTGGGGCGAAGTGGCGTACGCCTCCGCCTTCATGGTCGGCGACGAGAACCTCACACTCGCGGGCGGACTGCAGAAGTTCGTCAACCAGTACGGAGCCCAGTGGGGTCCGATGACCGCCGCGTCCGTCCTCATCGCGATCCCCGCGGCACTGGTCTTCCTCTTCGCGCAGAAGCACCTGGTCACCGGAATGTCCGCCGGAGCCGTCAAGGGCTGACGCCCAGGGCACGTACGACCGAACGCACCCCGTCACGGCGGCGCCGGATCCCCGACCCGGTCCCGGCGCCGCTCCCCACCCAGACACCCCAGGGACGACATGACCCAGCACCTCGCTGCCCCCTCCACCGGCACGTCCGACGACGCCCCGGGCAACCGCACCGGCTGGTGGCAGGACGCGGTGATCTACCAGGTCTATCCACGGAGCTTCGCCGACGGCAACGGCGACGGCATGGGCGATCTCGCGGGCATCACCGCACGGCTCCCGTACCTCAGGGACCTCGGTGTCGACGCCGTCTGGCTCAGCCCCTTCTACGCGTCGCCGCAGGCCGACGCGGGCTACGACGTCGCCGACTACCGGGCCATCGACCCGATGTTCGGCTCGCTCCTGGACGCCGACGCGCTGATCCGCGAGGCCCACGGCCTGGACCTGCGCATCATCGTCGACCTGGTGCCCAACCACTCGTCCGACCAGCACGAGTGGTTCAAGCGTGCCATCGCCGAGGGCCCCGGCTCCGCCCTGCGTGAGCGCTACCACTTCCGGGCCGGCAAGGGCGCCGACGGCGAACTCCCGCCCAACGACTGGGAGTCCATCTTCGGCGGCCCGGCCTGGACCCGGACCACCGACCCGGACGGCACCCCCGGCGAGTGGTACCTGCACCTCTTCGCGCCCGAGCAGCCCGACTTCAACTGGGAACACCCGGCCGTCGCCGACGAGTTCCGCTCGATCCTGCGCTTCTGGCTCGACATGGGCGTCGACGGCTTCCGCGTCGACGTCGCCCACGGCCTCGTCAAGGCCGAGGGACTGCCCGACCTCGGCACGCACGATCAGCTGAAACTGCTGGGCAACGATGTCATGCCGTTCTTCGACCAGGACGGTGTGCACGAGATCTACCGCAGCTGGCGCACCATCCTCGACGAGTACCCCGGCGAGCGGATCGCCGTCGCCGAGGCATGGACCCCCACCGTCGAGCGCACCGCCAACTACGTGCGCCCCGACGAGATGCACCAGGCCTTCAACTTCCAGTACCTGTCGACCGCCTGGGACGCCGCGGAACTGCGCAAGGTCATCGACTCCTCGCTCGACGCGATGCGTCCGGTGGGCGCCCCCACCACCTGGGTGCTCTCCAACCACGACGTCACCCGGCACACCACCCGCTTCGCCAACCCGCCGGGCCTGGGCACCCAGATCCGTACGCCCGGTGACCGCGAGCTCGGTCTGCGCAGGGCCCGCGCCGCGACGCTGCTGATGCTGGCGCTGCCCGGCTCCGCGTACGTCTACCAGGGCGAGGAGCTCGGCCTGCCGGACGTCACCGACCTGCCCGACGAGGCGCGCCAGGACCCGTCGTTCTTCCGCGCGGAGGGGCAGGACGGCTTCCGCGACGGGTGCCGGGTGCCGATCCCGTGGACCCGCGAGGGCAGCTCGTACGGCTTCGGCGGCGGCAGCAGCTGGCTGCCGCAGCCCGCCGGCTGGGGCGAGCTCTCCGTCGAGGCGCAGACCGGTGCGGAGGGCTCCACGCTGGAGCTGTACCGCGCCGCGATCGGCGCCCGCCGCGAGCACCCCGGGCTCGGCGCCGGCACGGACGTGGACTGGCTGGACGCGCCCGAGGGCGTGCTCGCGCTGGGCCGCTCCGGCTTCGTCTGCACGGTCAACACCACGGGCGCCCCGGTACGGCTGACGGCGCCCGGCACGCTGCTGCTCGCCAGCGCCCCGGTCACCGTCGACGGCGACACGGTGGAGCTGCCCGCGGACACCACGGTGTGGTGGACGGTGTGACCGTCCCCGCACCCAGGACCGGACCGGCGCTGCGGCTCTCCGACATCGCCGGTCAGGCCGCGGTCAGCGAGGCGACCGTCAGCAGGGTGCTCAACGGGAAGCCGGGCGTCGCGGACACCACGCGTCAGCGGGTGCTCGCGGCCCTCGACATCCTCGGCTACGAACGCCCCGTACGGCTGCGGCAGCGCAGCGCCGGGCTGATCGGACTGGTGACGCCCGAGCTCACCAACCCGATCTTCCCGGCGTTCGCGCAGTCCGTGGAGCAGGTCCTCGCCGGGCACGGCTACACACCCGTGCTCTGCACCCAACTGCCCGGCGGCGCCACCGAGGACGAGCTGGTCGAACAGCTCGTCGAGCGTGGCGTCGGCGGGATCGTCTTCCTCTCCGGGCTGCACGCCGACACGTCGGCGGACCCGGCACGGTACGCCGCGCTCAGTGACCGCGGCGTGCCGTTCGTCCTGATCAACGGCTACAACGAGCGCATCAGCGCCCCGTTCGTCTCGCCCGACGACACGGCCGCCGTACGGATGGCCGTCGGGCATCTCGCCGAACTCGGGCACCGGAAGGTCGGTCTGGCGATCGGGCCGCAGCGCTATGTGCCCTCCCGGCGCAAGCGCGACGGTTTCGTCGACGCGGCCGTCTCCGTGCTGGGCATGGACCGGAGCGAGGCCGAACTCATGGTGTGCTCGACGCTGTTCAGCGTCGAGGGCGGCCAGGTCGCGGCGGGCGCCCTGCTCGACCGCGGCTGCACCGGCATCGTCTGCGGCAGCGACCTGATGGCACTGGGCGTGGTCCGGGCGGCCCGGGGGAGGGGACTGGACGTCCCGCGCGACGTCTCCGTCGTCGGCTTCGACGACTCGCAGCTGATCGCGTTCACCGACCCGCCGCTGACCACGGTGCGCCAGCCGGTACAGGCGATGGCTGCCGCGGCCGTGGGGGCACTGCTGGAGGAGATCGCCGGAAGTCCCGTGCAGCGCACGGAGTACGTGTTCCAGCCGGAGCTCGTGGTGCGCGGGTCCACCGCGGCGGTGCGGGTCGCCTGAACGAGCGTGGAGCGGGGCCGGGTCCGGAGGGGGGACCCGGCCTTTCGCGTACCCGGCCTTTCGCGTACATGGCCGGAGCGCCGGTTCAGCCCGGCAGCGCGTCCTCGAGTCCCCGGGCTCGCCCGCTCGTACCGTGAGACCGGAAGCGGGCCCACCTCCGAGTTGCGCAGGCGACCGGTAACGTAGGGTTCTTCGGCCGGTGCGACCGCCCGGAGTCACAGAGGCGACAGCCCATGACCCCTGCTGACCGGACACCGGCACGGCTCCGACTCGAGGCCGCGCTCGACGGTCTCGCCACCACCTTCCGTGGGATGACGGCCGTCCCGGACGAGGACAACTGCGCGTGCCACTGGGGCAGCGCCGAGGAACTCGCCCAGCTCAAGACGCCCGATGTGGAACTCGACCCGGACCTGCTGCGCCGCACATGGCAGGCGAGCGACTGGCGTGATCACGGGGCGGTGCTGCGTCGCATCCTGCCCCAGTTCGCGGCACTTCTCGTCGGTGGCCAGGTGCCGCTCTTCGACATGGTGGACGCCGGCCGGTCCTTCGGGCGCGGCGACTGGCGGCAGTGGCCTGCCGATCAGGCTTCTTCCGTCCTGGAGTTCCTGCACGCGTGGTGGTCCGACAGCCTCACGGCGCCCGATGCCGCCGTACCGGCGTACGAGCTCTTCGCGCTGTGTGCCGAGGCTTCGGGCACGGTGACTCCCTGGCTCGCGGTGTGGGCCACGACGCACCGTCCCGCGGCCGACCGGCGCCTGGTGGAGGCTGTGGAACTGTGGGAGTTGCACCTGCTCTGCGACAGACTCCCGTGGCATGCCTGGGAGCATGAGAAAAGGAAGCTGAGCGAGCTAAGTGCCTGGCTGATCCGGCACGCCCCCGCGCGTCTCGTCTCCCAGGGCGCCTCGGAAGAGCTGCACCACGTGATACGGCTGCTCGGCCTCACCGAACCCGCCCGCTGGGAGGACCCGTACTGGCCCTGTTGAGCGGCTCGTCCGGCGGACGGGGCCGTACAGCACAGGAGAGGTCCGGAAGTCGGCCCGGGATGGGCCGGCGGGGAGTGGAGCGACTCCGGACCTCTCTGTGCTGTGACCGGCCCGGCCGGCCGGGCGCGTGGGGCCCGGCGTACCGGGTCCCCCGGCCGACCGGGCCGGAGTCGGGATGAATTTAACAGCCCCGCAATATCTTGCGAAAGACCTTGCAGGAAGAAATCTCCGAGATTTCGTGGATGTGAGCGGGATGTGATCGCGTCATGTCCAGGGGCTTGACCGGGCCAGGTCAGGCTCGTACGGTCTGCTCGCATGCAGGTGTTGCATTCTTGCTGCAAGAACCTTCATGAGCCTTGAGGGCACGGCGCGTTGCCATGTGAGGCTGCTCCGCCATCCCCGCATTTCCCCCACCGCAGGAGGAAAGACATGGCACGCAGACCACTGTCTGCCGCGCTCGCCCTGGTCACGGGTGCTGCCGTTCTCGTCATCCCCACCGGGCTCGGCGTCGCAGGTACGGCCCAGGCCGCGCCACCCGGCGACAAGGACGTCACCGCAGTGATGTTCGAGTGGAAGTTCGACTCCGTGGCCAAGGCCTGTACGGACAGCCTCGGTCCGGCCGGTTACGGATTCGTCCAGGTCTCGCCGCCCCAGGAGCACATCCAGGGCGGCCAGTGGTGGACCTCGTACCAGCCGGTCAGCTACAAGATCGCCGGCCGGCTCGGCGACCGTACGGCCTTCGCCAACATGGTCAGCACCTGCCACGGCGCCGGTGTCAAAGTCATCGCCGACTCGGTCATCAACCACATGTCGGCCGGTTCGGGCACCGGCACGGGCGGCTCCTCCTACAGCAAGTACGACTACCCGGGCACCTACTCGGTGAGCGACATGAACGACTGCCAGTCGCAGATCAACAACTACGGCGACCGGGGCAACGTCCAGAACTGCGAACTGGTCGGCCTGGCCGACCTGGACACCGGCGAGGACTACGTGCGCGGCCGGATCGCCACGTACCTCAACGACCTGCTCTCCCTCGGCGTCGACGGCTTCCGCATCGACGCCGCCAAGCACATACCGGCCGGCGACCTCTCCAACATCAAGTCCCGGCTGAGCAACACGGGCGTCTACTGGAAGCACGAGGCGATCTACGGAGCGGGCGAGGCCGTATCGCCCTCCGAGTACCTCGGCAGCGGTGACGTCCAGGAGTTCCGCTACGGCCGCAGCCTCAAGCAGGTCTTCAACAACGAGAACCTCGCCAGCCTCAAGAACTTCGGCGAGGGCTGGGGCTTCATGGAGTCCGGCAAGTCCGCCGTCTTCGTGGACAACCACGACACGGAGCGCGGCGGCGACACCCTGAACTACAAGGACGGCGCCAACTACACCCTGGCGAGCGTCTTCATGCTGGCCTACCCCTACGGCTCCCCGGACGTCCACTCCGGCTACGAGTGGTCCGACAAGGACGCCGGCCCGCCCAACGGCGGCCAGGTGAACGCCTGCTACAGCGACGGCTGGAAGTGCCAGCATGCCTGGCGCGAGATCTCCTCCATGGTCGGCTTCCGCAACGCCGCCCGAGGTCAGGCCGTCTCCAACTGGTGGGACAACGGCGGCGACCAGATCGCCTTCGGACGCGGCGCCAAGGCGTACGTCGCGATCAACCACGAGGGCTCCTCGCTGAGCCGTACGTTCCAGACCTCGCTGCCCGCCGGTGACTACTGCGACGTCCAGTCCGGCAACGGCGTCACCGTCAACGGATCGGGGCAGTTCACCGCCACCCTCGGTTCCAACACGGCGATCGCGCTGCACGTCAACGCCCGTACGTGTGCCGGCGGCGGCACCACCGACCCGGGCCCCGGCACCGGCCAGTCCGGCGCCTCCTTCGGCGTCAACGCCACCACCCAGCTCGGCCAGAACATCTACGTCACCGGCAGCCAGGCCGCCCTCGGCGGCTGGGCCCCGGGAAGCGCACTCAAGCTCGACCCGGCGACGTACCCCGTCTGGAAGCTCGACGTCAGCCTGCCCGCAGGCACCGCGTTCGAGTACAAGTACCTCCGCAAGGACGCGAGCGGCAACGTCACCTGGGAGAGCGGCGCGAACCGCACCGCCACCGTGCCGGCCTCCGGCAAGGTCACGCTGACCGCCGACGTCTGGCGCAGCTGACCGCACCGCTCGGCGGGCCGGGGACGCGCGGCGGTGCGTCCCCGGCCCGCACCAGCTCCACCAGGACCCACCCCGAAAGTCGAGGAGAACCCGCCCGTGTCCCGAACCACCCTCCGGCGGGGGGCCGTTGCCGCACTGTGCGCGGCGCTGCTGCCCGTCGTACCGGCGGCCACCGCAGCCGCCTCACCCAGACCCCCGGCCCCGCCCTCGGACGCCGCGCTCGCCAAGGAGCCGGCCAGGCACGACCTGACCCGTGAGCAGTTCTACTTCGTGATGCCCGACCGGTTCGCCAACGGCGACACCTCCAACGACCGCGGCGGGCTGACCGGCTCACGGCTGGAGACCGGCTACGACCCCACGGACAAGGGCTTCTACCAGGGAGGCGACCTCAAGGGCCTCGCCGACAGGCTCGACTACATCAAGGGCCTCGGCACCACCGCCATCTGGCTGGCCCCGATCTTCAAGAACCGCCCCGTCCAGGGCACCGGCGACAACGCCTCGGCCGGCTACCACGGCTACTGGATCACCGACTTCACCCAGGTCGACCCGCACTTCGGCACCAATGCCGACCTGACGAAGCTGATCGACAAGGCCCACGGCAAGGGCATCAAGGTCTTCTTCGACGTCATCACCAACCACACCGCCGACACCGTCGACTACGCCGAGAAGAAGTACGGCTACAAGCCCAAGGGCGCCTTCCCGTACCTCGACAAGGACGGCCGCCCCTTCGACGACACGCAGGGCGTCGCGAAGACCGACGAGGACTCCTTCCCGTACACGCCGGTGAACGCCGGCAAGAAGGTCCCGTCCTGGCTCAACGACACCACGATGTACCACAACCGGGGCGATTCGACCTACGCGGGCGAGTCCACCGAGTACGGCGACTTCTCCGGCCTCGACGACCTGTGGACCGAGCGTCCCGAGGTCGTGTCCGGCATGGAGAAGATCTACGAGAAGTGGGTCCGCGACTTCGACATCGACGGCTTCCGCATCGACACCGTCAAGCACGTCGACCTCGACTTCTGGACCCAGTGGGCCACCGCCCTCGACGACTACGCGGCCGAGCACGGCCGCGACGACTTCTTCATGTTCGGCGAGGTCTACTCCGCCGACACCGCAATCACCTCGCCCTACGTGACCCGGGGCCGGCTCGACTCGACGCTCGACTTCCCCTTCCAGGAAGCCGCCCGCCAGTACGCCTCCCAGGGTGCTCCCGCCTCGAAGCTCGCCGCGGTCTACGGCGACGACTACCGCTACACCACGGACAAGGCCAACGCCTACGAGCAGGTGACGTTCCTCGGCAACCACGACATGGGCCGGATCGGCACCTTCCTGAAGCAGGACAATCCGAAGGCCTCCGACGCCGAACTCCTCGACCGTGCGCGCCTGGCCAACGAGCTGATGTTCCTCGGCCGCGGCAACCCGGTGATCTACTACGGCGACGAGCAGGGCTTCACCGGAGCGGGCGGCGACAAGGACGCCCGCCAGACGCTCTTCGCCTCGAAGACCGCCGACTACCTCGACGACGACCAGCTGGGCACCGACCGCACGCACGCCTCCGACGCGTACGACACCCGGCACCCGCTCTACCGGTCCATAGCCGCCCTCTCCGAGCTCACCCGGGAGCACCCGGCGCTGCGTGACGGGACCCAGACCGAGCGGTACGCCGAAGGCTCCGTGTACGCCTTCTCGCGCACCGACGCCAAGCGGCCGTACGAGTACGTCGTCGCCACCAACAACGGCGACGCGGCGAGGACCGTCGAGCTCGCCACCGGCTCGGCAGGCATGAACTTCCGTACGCTGTACGGCGGTTCCGAATCGGTCCGCAGCGGCGCCGACAAGACGGTCAGCGTCACGGTGCCCGCGCTCTCCAGCGTCGTGCTCCGCGCCGACAAGCCGCTGGGCGCCCCGGCCACCAAGCCCTCGCTCACCCTGGAGGCCCCCGCCGCCGGGGCCACCGGCACCGTGGAGATCACCGCCGACGTGGACGGCGGGCAGCTCGACCGGGTCGTGTTCGCCGCACAGACCGGCAACGGGAAGTGGCGCACCCTCGGCTCCGCCGACCACGCCCCGTACAAGGTCACCCAGCACCTGGACGACTCGGTGAAGGCCGGGACCCCGCTGCGCTACAAGGCCGTGGTCGTCGACCGCACCGGCCGCACGGCCGGCGCCCTCGCCTCGACGACCGCCGGACAGGCCCCGCCCGCGCCCAAGCCGGTCGCCGTCGAGCGCGACCACGCCGTCGTCCACTACAAGCGCGCGGACGGCGACTACGAGGGATGGCAGCTGAAGTCCGGCGACAGCACCGCCGACTTCATCGGACGCGACGCCTACGGCGCCTTCGCCTGGATCGACCTCGCCGAGGGCACCTCGTCGCTCCCGTACACGGTCGAGAAGGCCGGCACCGCCGACGGGCCCGAGCGCACCGTCGACCTCGCGAAGACCGGCCAGGTCTGGGTCGAGCAGGGCAAGGACGGGCAGGCCACCGAGGCGCCCGACGGAGCCAACCCGCCGCAGGACACCTCCAAGGCCGTCCTGCACTACCACCGCGCCGACGGCAACTACGACGGCTGGGGCCTGCACACCTGGACCGGGGCCGCCGCGCCCACGGACTGGGCCAAGCCCCTGCTGCCCGTGAAGACCGACGCCTACGGCGCCACCTACGAGGTGCCGCTCACCGACGGTGCCACCTCGCTCAGCTACATCCTCCACAAGGGCGACGAGAAGGACCTCCCGAGCGACCAGTCCCTGGACATCGCCTCGTACGGGCACGAGGTCTGGATGCTCGGCGGGAAGCCCGGCTACCTGTTGCCGCAGACGGGTGGCGCGCCCACGCCCGACCTCACCAAGGCCGAGGCCCAGTGGATCGACGCCGGCACCGTCGTCTGGAAGGTGAAGGCCACCGACGCCACCAGCCAGCAGCTCGTGTACGCGAAGAACGGCGGGATCTCCGTCGTCGACGGCGCCCTGACCGACGAGGGCCAGTGGCTCCGGCTCAACGCCACCGCGCTCACCGACGCGCAGAAGGCGAAGTACCCGCACCTCAAGGACTACCCGGCCTTCACCGTCGACGCCCGCGACCGGGACAGGGTCCGGGAGTCGCTGCGCGGCCAGATCGTCGCCACCCAGCGCGCCGCCAACGGCGCCCTGCTGGCCGCCACCGGGGTGCAGACCGCCGGAATCCTGGACAGCCTGTACGGGAACGCCGCGAGCGGCGCCGACCTCGGCCCCGTGTTCCGCAAGGGCAGCCCCACGCTCTCCGTCTGGGCCCCCACCGCACGTACGGTCTCGCTCGAACTCGACGGCAGGAACGTCCCGATGCGGCGCGACGACCGCACCGGCGTCTGGTCGGTCACCGGGAACAGGAGCTGGAACGGCAAGCCCTACCGGTACACCGTGGACGTCTGGGCGCCCACCGTCCAGAAAATGGTCACCAACAAGGTCACCGACCCCTACTCCACCGCCCTGACCGCCGACTCCGCCCGCAGCCTCGTCGTCGACCTCGACGACCCGAAGCTGGCCCCGAGCGGCTGGTCCGGCCTGAAGAAGCCCGCCGCGGCCCCGCTGCGCGACGCCCAGATCCAGGAGCTGCACATCCGCGACTTCTCGATCGCGGACGGTACGTCGAAGCACCCCGGCGAGTACCTGGCCTTCACCGACACCCGCTCCGACGGGATGAAGCACCTCAAGGAACTCGCGGACTCCGGCACCGGCTACGTCCACCTGCTGCCCGCCTTCGACATCGGGACCATCCCGGAGAAGAAGTCCGACCAGGACAAGCCCGCCTGCGACCTGTCCGTGTACGCCCCCGACTCCGAGGAACAGCAGGCCTGCGTCGCGAAGGCAGCGGCCAAGGACGGCTTCAACTGGGGCTACGACCCGCTGCACTACACGGTTCCCGAGGGCAGTTACGCCTCCGACCCCGACGGTACGAAGCGCACCGTCGAGTTCCGGAAGATGGTGCAGGGGCTCAACGGCGCCGGACTGCGGACCGTGATGGACGTCGTCTACAACCACACCGTCGCCTCCGGCCAGGACGACAAGTCCGTACTCGACCGGATCGTGCCCGGCTACTACCAGCGGCTCCTGGAGGACGGCACCGTCGCCACCTCGACGTGCTGCGCCAACACCGCGCCCGAGAACACGATGATGGGCAAGCTCGTCGTCGACTCGATCGTCACATGGGCCAAGGAGTACAAGGTCGACGGCTTCCGCTTCGACCTGATGGGACACCACCCGAAGGCCAATATCCTCGCGGTCCGCACGGCACTCGACGAGCTGACCGTCGCCGAGGACGGCGTCGACGGGAAGAAGATCATCCTGTACGGGGAGGGCTGGAACTTCGGCGAGATCGCCGATGACGCCCGCTTCGTCCAGGCCACGCAGAAGAACATGGCCGGCACCGGCATCGCCACCTTCTCCGACCGGGCCCGCGACGCCGTACGCGGCGGTGGCCCCTTCGACGCGGACCCCCGCGTCCAGGGCTTCGCCTCCGGCCTCTACACCGACCCCAACACCTCACCCGCCAACGGCACCGAGGCCGAACAGAAGGCCCGGCTGCTCCACTACCAGGACCTGATCAAGGTCGGTCTGACCGGCAACCTCGCCGACTACACCTTCACCGACACCCAGGGCCGCACGGTCAAGGGCTCGGCCGTCGACTACAACGGGGCCCCCGCCGGATACGCGGCGGTGCCCGGCGACGCGCTCGCCTACGCCGACGCCCACGACAACGAGTCGCTGTACGACGCCCTCGCCTTCAAGCTCCCCGCGGACACCCCGGCCGCCGACCGGGCCCGCATGCAGGTCCTGGCGATGGCGACCGCCGCACTCTCGCAGGGCCCCTCGCTCTCCCAGGCCGGCTCCGACCTGCTGCGCTCCAAGTCGCTCGACCGCAACTCCTACGACAGCGGTGACTGGTTCAACGCGCTGCACTGGGACTGCCGCAAGGGCAACGGCTTCGGCCGCGGACTGCCGCCCGCCGCCGACAACAAGGACAAGTGGTCCTACGGGAAGCCGCTGCTGACCGCCCCCGCGCTCACCCCCGGGTGCGCGCAGATCACCGGCGCCTCCGCTGCCTACCAGGACCTGCTCACCATCCGCACCACCGAGAAGGAGTTCGACCTCGCCACCACCGCACAGGTGCAGGACACGCTGTCCTTCCCGCTCTCCGGGAAGGACGAGACACCCGGGGTGATCACGATGCGCCTGGGCAAGCTGGTCGTCGTCATGAACGCCACCCCGGGTACGCAGAGCCAGGCCGTCCCCGAGCTCGCCGGCAAGGCCTACGCGCTGCACCCCGTCCAGGCGGCGGGCTCGGACGCCGCGGTCAAGAAGTCCTCGTACGAAGGGAAGTCGGGCAGCTTCACCGTCCCGGGACGCACGGTCGCCGTGTTCTCCCAGCGCTGACGCGCCCCGTTCCCCCGGCCGGCCCCCGGCTCCGCGCCCCATCGGTGCGGAGCCGGGGGCCGACCCGTTTCGCGGGGGACTCCCTTGTGCGGGCGGCGCGATCACGCGAAGCTGAATGCGTACACGTGCATGCACGCTGTACACGTATACGTACCCGCACACGCAATCAGGAGCGCTTGATGCCGCAGATCACCGTCGACTACTCCGGCGAGCTCGACGACAGCTTCGACCGCCGCGGCTTCGCGCTGGCCCTGCACCCGCTCGTCGCCGAGACCGTGTCCACCAAGATCCCCGCCTGCAAGACCCGGTTCCGCCGTGCCGAGGACTCCGTCGTCGGCGACGCCGCGACGGGCGACACCATCGTGAACGTCTCGATTGCGATGCTGCCCGGCCGTACCCCCGAGATCAAGGCGCAGCTGACGGAAGCCGTCCTGGAGCTGCTGGCCGGACACCTGAAGCCCGTCGACGGCCTCACCGTCCACGCCTCGGCCGAGGTCCGGGACCTGGATGCGTCCTACCGCAAGGGTTAGGCCCCGGCCCTAGGGCAGCCGCTGCGGCGGGACGGCGGGTGCGGCGGGCGCCAGGACGGAGAGACGCGTCAGCAGGTCTCCGAAGGGGCCGTCCGCCGGCTCCTGCGCGAAGACCCGCAGCACGATGCCCGCCATCTCCTGGTCGTACGCGGCGCTCACCGCGGCCAGCGCCGCGAAGTCGTGCACCAGCTGCAACTCCAGTTCGGCACGCGGGATGCGCCGACCGTCCAGCCAGAGCAGGGCTGTCGACTCGGCCAGTGACACCCAGGACCGCACCACGAGCTCAAGCCGGGCGGGCGGGGCAGAGACGTTGAGGTGGGCGATGATCTGCTCGTACGCGGCCTGCCGCACCCCGTCGATCAGGACGTCGGCCGTCGACGAACCGCCTGCCGGACCGCCCCGCATCAGCGCGGCGAAGCCCGGCCCGTGCTCCTCGACGAAGTCGAAGAACCGGCCCATCACCCGTAGCAGCCTTGCCCCCAGAGGCCCTTCGTGCGCCTCCAGGAAACGGCCGGCCAACTCGTCGGCGGCACGCCCCAGCGCCGCCTCGTACAGGCTCTGCTTACCGGGGAAGTAGTGGTAGACGAGCGGACGCGAGATACCGGCCGCGGCCGCGATCTCGTCGATCGACACATCGTCGGGGGAGCGGTGGCTGAACAACTCCAGCGCGACGCCGATCAACTGCTGCCTGCGCTCATCGACGCCCATCCTGCGCCGCACACCGGTCGTCATACCCCCAGCCTAACGGGGGCCGGGCCGCGCCCGTTCAGCGCAGGGCCCTCGCCCGGCTGCCGTCCGCCAACAGCCCGTCGAGCCGTGCCCGGTCGCCCGCCCGGGCCCGTACGGCCAGCAGACGCCCGTCCGCCCGGGCCCTGACACCACCCGTCGCGGACAGGGACGCGAACTGCCGTGAACCGGCCGCGAGTACGTACCAGCGCCCGCCGTCCGACCTCCACAGCACGCCCGCGAGAACCTGCGGTCTGCGCACCCCGCAGTCGGGGGAGTCCTCGGAGTGCGCCGCGACCGCGCCCGGCGCACCGGCGCCGCCCGAAAGCCCGGGCGGCGCCTGGAACTGGGCCAGCACCCTGCTGCCCGTGCCCCGCCAGGTCTCCGCCCGGGTGCAGAGCCACAGGGCGGCCCCCTCGCCCTCGGGCAGCGGCTGTCTCGCGTACGGCCAGGAGTTCACCGACCGGACCCCGCGCGAACGCACGGCCGGCAGCAGACAGGCGGTGCGCGCCCAGCTCTCCCGTTCGGACCGGCCCGACACATCGTGCGGGGCGGACGGCGCACCCGAGGTGAGGCGGACCGGTGTCAGCTCGCCGAGATCCGTCAACAGCCGGACCGCTGTGCCCTCCCGCACCTCCAGGGCGTTCCAGGAGTGGCAGCCGGCCGAGGCCGCGGGGCCGGTCAGCGCAGCCGTCACCCCGTGCCGGTCGCGGCGCAGGGGCCGTGCCGCGCCGCGCGGCGCGAGCAGGTCCCGTACGGCGGCCCCACGCACCCAGGGTGCCGTCAGATAGCGGATCCGGCCCTTGCGGCGCTGCACGACGAGGGCGCCCGCGGTCACCGAGTCGGCGCCGTCCACCCGGGCGAAGTCGAGCGCGGCGCCCCCGGCCGGATCGGCGTTGCGCGGCTCGGCGTAGCGCACGATCCGCAGTCCGTCGTGGAACAGCACCACAGCCGCCGCGTCGACCTCGCCCGCGTACAGGAGCTGCGGTGGGCCCATCGGCGGGCCGACGGGTGTCCCGGGCGTCGCCGACGAGGCCACCCCACTGCCCGGCCGCGCCCAGGCCGCGAGGGCGCGGCCCAGCAGCCGGGTGTCATCGGTCCGGTCGCCCCGGGTGGGCCAGGACGTGAAGTCCCTGCGGGCCGAGCTCTGCCAGAACGCGACGGGAACCCGCCGCAACGCGGCCGGGTCCAGCGCCTGTTCGGCGGCGGCGTTCCGGGAGTAGGGCGGTGCGGAGGCGGAGCCGCCCAGGCCGTCGCGCGGCATCAGCAGCAGCGTCCCGCACACCAGCAGCGCGCCGAGCCCGGCCGCGACGGCCCGCCCGCGCCGTCGGCGGCGCAGCAGATCCGTCGGACGGACCTGCAGGGAACACGGGTCGAACTCGGGCGAGGTGAGCAGCGCGTGGGACGCCGTGAGCGCGTCCGCCTCCAGGAGGGCGGCCGGGGGGTCGGCGACCCCCGCCGCACCGAGGACCCGGCACACCTCCGCGTCCGCGAGCCCTTCGAGGCCGCGCAGCACATGGGCGGCCCGGCAGGGCCCCGAGACCTCGGCCAGGGCCTGTTCCAGGGCCAGTTCCTCCGCACCGCAGGAGTGCGGGAAGAGCCGCAGCCCCCACACCTGCGGCAGCAGGGGCGGCAGCTGTACGCGCCGGGGCCGGGCGAACCGGAGCAGCGGCTGTCCCGCCTCCAGCGCGGAGCGCAGCACCCGCAGCCGCAGATAGGCGTAGCCGCGCTCGGCCGAGGCGGCTCCGGCAGCATGGCGCGGCCTCGGGAGAGCCGCCTCCGGCGGCGCGCTGCGCGACCGGGGCAGGGAGCGCTGGGCGAGCCAGTGTGCCGTCAGTACCCGGCGGTTGCGGCCGAACGAGGGCGGCAGCACGAGATATCCGATCCTGACCAGCCGCGCGTAGTGCTCGACGAGTGCGGCCTCTGCCCGGTCCGTATCGGCCTGTTCCGCGCAGGGGCGGCCGCCGGACGACGGTACTGCTCGTAGTGGGGGCACGTTCAGCAGAACGAGCGAATGGTGCGATGGTCACTCCGGTACGCCCGGGGGCGCACGCCCCGGCCGGTCGTCGCAGCGTGTTGAGCCCCGGACCGCAATCCGTAGTTCCGCCGCACCGGGAGGCGACACCGGGGCACGATGGCCGGATGGTGAAGCAGCTTGAGTGGCGACGAGGACGAGGTCGAGGCCCCCGGGCCGCAGCGGCCGTACTTGCGGGGTTTGCCCTGCTTGCCGCCTGCGGCGGGGGAGCGGACGGCGACGACAAGCCCGCCGTGCCGCCGACCGCGACCGGGACGCTGGAGCAGCTGGCGACGAAGGCGAGCTGCGAGCCGAATCTGCAGACCGACGCCCAGGAGATCCGGCAGGCCAACTGCACCACCGGCGACGGACGTTATGTGCTGGCCACCTTCGCCACCGACCGCGGCCAGCGGGAGTGGATCAACGAGGCCAACGACTACGGCGGTTCGTACCTGGTCGGCCGCAGGTGGGTCGCGGTCGGTGACGCGGAGGTGGTCGCAGCACTGCGCGGCCGGCTCGGGGGGACGGTGGAGACCGCCTCGCCTCACCACTCGGGGAACAGTGGCAATGGGGGGAGCGAGGGCGGGCACTCCGGTCACCACGGGAGCTGACCGCGCAGGAACGGGGGAAGGTGCCGCTGTGTGGGGGGAACGGGGGCGTCAGGGCCGCGTCAGCGGCACTTGCGCCCGCCGTTGACGCAGCTCACCACCTTCTTCATCAGCTGGTCGTCGAACACGTTGATGAAGTCACCGTGATCGGTGACGGGCTTGTGCAGCTGCTCCGGGAAGGAGTCGACGGCGAAGCCGGGGCCCGGCGGCACGTCGTACACGATGCGCTGCACCAGCTGCGGAATGGCCCGGAAGCCGTTCGGGCACCGCCCGTCGTCCTGGGCGAACGCCACATGGGTGCGGTGATTCGCACTGTCGGTGTTCTGGCCGTCCCAGCAGCTCTGGAAGGCGAAGGAACGCACCACCTGACTGCCTTCCGGGCAGATCGGATACTTGTCCTTGAGCTGCCTGTCCTCGAATCCGGTGCAGCTCCAGGACGCGTTGGCGTTGGCGTCGCCGTTGACGAATGCTTTGGCGTCACCGGTGATGATCCGCAGGAAGCGCGGCATTGCCGTGACCTTACCGGCCGGGGAACCGACGAATTTCAGCGTGACCTGCGACGGAGTCTGAATCTCTCCGATGTTCTGGTCCTTGCCGCCGCCGTCGGCGCCCACGTCGTTCTCGTCCTGTCCGTTCTGCAGGCGCAGGACCGGCCAGTAGTACGTGGATTTGTCGCCCTGATTGCGGCAGGTCGATTCACCGCCGGCCAGATCGTCATCGCTGGAGAAGGCATCCGTGGCCTGATTTCCGACGTAATCGTGCATGTGGTGAGCACCGTTGCTCACTCCGGGTGCGGCAATGACGTTGTCAGGGTTGAATTTGCCGTTCTCGTTCCGGCCGCAGTCCGTGGTGAACGTACCGCGGGAGGCGCCCCGGCGGATTCGGGGCCGGTCGACATTGGGCTCGATGGACTGGATGTCGACAAAGTCGGAGGCTTCGGGGCCATTTCCTTGCTGGCCGTCGTCCCCGCCCTGGTCGTCACCGCCGTCCTGGCCACCGTCCTGGCCCTGATCGGCTCCCTGGTCGTCGCCGCCCTGGTCCTGACCGCCGTCCTGGCCGCCGTCCTGACCCTGGTCCGCGCCGTCCTCGCCCCCCTGGCCGCCGTCCTGGCCGCCGCCCTGGTCGTCGTCATCGGCGCGCAGACTGCACGGTGCGAGGCCGTTCAGACCCTGGGGCCGCTGCGCCGCATTGCGTTCAATGGCGATGCCGATCCGGTCGAGACTGGCTGCCCGCTTGTTCTTCAGCGGGCCGAGCACCGCATTTTCGGCAAGGTTCGGGTCCTGTGCGATCTGCTCCTTCCGGTCCGCGAATTGCCGGTACGCGTCGGTGATCTGTGTATCCATTGCCGCCAGTTCGCGGTCGACCTCAGGGCGTGCCTGTTCGGGCACGTCGGGGAGGGCGATTCCCGCGTCGGGGCAGTCGATGGTGGACATCTGCCGGCCGGCGTTCCGGGTGCGGTCGGGGGGAGAGCCCCACGACCCTTCTCCCGCGCTTGCGTAGACATTGACGGCGACCAACCCACCTCCGCCCAGAATCAGAGCGACCGAAGCGACAATCGCCCGGTTGGCGAGTGTCGAACGTTTCTTGCGCGATGTGCGTCCCATGGAACTCCTCTGCTTCGAGGGAGAAGCGTGACGTCCCATACGGGCCGGGCGCCCGGCCCGTTCAGAACGCTGTGGAATTCGTGGGATTCTCCAGGCCCAAAACGGCCCGAACGCCCGGAACGGGCAATGCTCAAGTCTCAGGCGAAGGCGGCCAATCGGTCATCCACCGGCGCTCCCGTCATCCGGTTGGCCAGCGTCGACATCGTGTAGGTGCCGATGCCGAGAACCACTTCCAGGGCGTTGCGGGGGGTGTGGCCCAGCGCCAGGAAGTCCTGCAGCGCGTCCTCGCCGACCGCGCCCGCTGTCGCGAGGACGGTGAGGGTGAACCGGCGTACGCCCTCGAGCCGTTCGTCCGGCAGGGTCTGCGGCTCGGTGGCGCGCAGGGCCGCGACGAGTTCCGGGGCGGCGCCGAGCTCTGTCAGCCTCGCCGTGTGCATGGCCACGCAGATGTGGCACGCGTTGCGGGTGGCCATCGTCATGACGACAACCTCGCGCGCCAGCGGGTCCAGGGTGCTCGCCTCGAAGGTCGCACTGGCCTGGAGGAAGCCGTTGAGCAGCTCAGGCGAGGTGGCGAGCCGGGCGACGGCGGACGGGAGGTGGCCGCCCTGCTTCTTCGTCACGGCCTCCATGGTGCGGCGGGCGGCGGGCGGTGCGGAGTGGAGGGTGTGGTCGGGGAACGCGGGTACGGGCATGGCGGTCCTCTCGCGGTAAACTCGACAACGTGATTGACGAAAAGGTAAACCAAGTTGTCGAAGTGCGCAATGGCTGAGCCGGCGGAGGAGAGGGCGGGAGCCGGATTCGAGCTGCCGATGCTGCTGTTCGCCGGATTCCGCTCGATCATCGACGAGTTGCACCACGAGCTGGCCGCGCACGGCCACCCGGACGTACGTCCCGCCTACGGCTTCGCACTCCAGGCCGTCGGGCGCGACGGGGCGAGCGCCAGCGAGATCGGCCGTCGGCTGGGGGTCTCCAAACAGGCCGCGGGCAAGACCGTCGAGAAGCTCGAGGGCTTCGGTTACGTGGAGCGGGTCGACGATCCCGAGGACGGCAGGCGCAAGCTGGTCAGGCTCACCGCCCGCGGCATCGACATGCTGGCCAGGTCCGCCGAGGGCTTCGACCGGCTCCGCGCCGAGTGGGTCCGGGCGCTGGGGGCCGAGCGGGTGCGGGCGCTGGAGGCCGACCTGCGCACGATGGCCCCCGCGAACGCGTTCCGGCTGGACGCGGAGAGGTGGTTCGCGGGCTGAGCGGGCGAAGGCCGGTCAGTACGCGCGATCGGTCGGCGCGGTCGCGGAGCGGGTCAGCCCCGGTCCAGATAGGCGAGCACCGCAAGCACCCGGCGGTTGTCGTCGTCCGACGGCGGCAGTCCGAGTTTTCCGAAGATGTTCGAGGTGTGCTTGGCCACCGCCCGCTCCGTGATCACCATCTGCCCCGCGATCGCCGCGTTCGAACGGCCCTGCGCCATCAGCTCCATGACCTCGCGCTCCCGGGGGGTGAGCCCGCCGATCGGCTTGTCCTGGGACCGTCGCGACAGCAGCTGCGAGATCACCTGCGGATCCATCGCCGTGCCACCGGCCGCCACCCGGCGGACCGCGTCGATGAACTGGTCCGCGTCGAAGACCCGGTCCTTCAGGAGGTAGCCGATGCCGCCGTTGCCGTCGGCCAGCAACTCCCGTGCGTACAGCTGCTCCACGTGCTGCGACAGCACCAGGACCGGCAGGCCGGGCCGGCTGCGGCGGGCGGCCAGCGCGCACTGCAGGCCCTCGTCCGTGTGCGACGGCGGGAGCCGGACGTCGACGACGGCGACGTCCGGCTCCAACTCGGCCAGGGCCCTGGTCAGTTCGGGCCCGGTCTCCACGGCTGCCGCGACCTCGAAGTCGTAGGCCTCGAGCATGCGCACCAGGCCGTCGCGGAGCAGGAAGAGATCTTCGGCTAGGACAACGCGCAAGGGATCTCCATGGTCACCATGGTGGGACCGCCCGCAGGGCTGCTGACGGCCAGTACGCCGTCGAATGTACCCAGTCGGCGTTCGATTCCGCTCAGTCCCGAGCCGGTTCCGATCGCCGCGCCGCCCTTGCCACTGTCCGTGACGGAGATCCGCAGCATTCCCTCGGCGTGGTGCATGTCCACCCAGATGCGTTCGGCCCCCGAGTGCTTCACCGCGTTGGTGAGGGCCTCGCTGACCGCGAAGTACGCGGCGGACTCCACGGGTGCCTCGGCCCGTCCCGTGAGCTCCACGTTCACCTCGGACTCGACGGGCAGCCGCAGGGCCAGGGCCTTCACCGCGTCCCCGAGCCCGCGCTCGGCGAGGACCGGCGGGTGGATGCCCCGTACGAGATCGCGCAGCTCCGTGAGAGCCTCCGCGGAGGACGCGCGGGCCATCGCCAGCAGCTTCTTCGCCTGCGCCGGGTCCTTCTCGACGAGCGCCTCGATGGTGCCCAGATTCATGCCCATGGCGACCAGCCGGGCCTGTGCCCCGTCGTGCAGGTCCCGCTCGATGCGCCGCAGTTCGGACGCCGCCGTGTCCACGGCCTCGTGCCGGGTCTCGGTGAGCCGGTCGATCCGCTGCGCCATCTCCTGCTCGTGGGTGGGCGCCAGCACCGACCGGGCGAGTACGAAGTGCAGGCGCAGCAGGGGCCGGCTCGCCCACAGGCCGAGGTGGAAGATCGCGATGCCGAGCGCCGCGGCGGCCAGCCCCGTCGCCTGGCTGCTGACCGGCACGAATCCGTACCAGTACGTGCTGTCCTCGAACACCCGCCACAGGCCCGCCGCCAGGACGATCCCCTCCACCGGGTAGACCATCAGCGCGAAGGACACCACCAGCAGCACATAGCCCGCTGTCATGTCGACCAGCAGCCACCGCAGGTCCCGCCACGTCGCCGGGTCCTTCAGCATGAGCATGGTGCGCTCCACCTGCCCGGTGAAGCCGGTGCGCAGGTCCGGCGGGAACCGCCGGTAGGGAACCGGGATGCGGACATCGCACCAGGTCACCGCCAGCAGCCGGCGCTGGTTGGCGTGCTTGCGCACCAGGTGCAGCACATACGGGGTGGTGATCAGCCCGATGCCCAGCAGGACGAAGGAGATGGAGAGCACCGACAGCACGAAGAGTGTGATCGACCCCGCCGTCGCGGCGAACCCCAGGACGAACGACCGCCCGGCCGCAAGCATCGAACCCCTGATCCGGCTCCGTGACGCATACATCCTGCTCTCCCCTCGCCGGGGCCCGGTCGGAACCCGTTCGCCACAGTCTCGCCCGCATCCCATGAGGACCGTCAGCCGTTCCACCACCCGGGCGGGGTGTACCCAGCACCACCCTCACGGCCTGGTGCTACGGCTCCCGGACAGGGGGCTTCGGCGGCTGGGGCGCCGGCCCTGCGGTTCCTAGATTCGGATGCATCCTGTCCGACGTTACTTCTGGGGGCGAAACCGCATGAGGCGCAACCTCGCGGCAAGCATCGGTGTGTGGAGCGCACACCACCGTAAGACGGCCGTTCTCGGCTGGTTGCTCTTCGTCGTGCTCGCCACCGGCATCGGCGGCGCATCCGGCATGGTCGAGATGTCCGAGTCGGAGAACGGTGCCGGCGACTCCGCCCGGGCCGAGCAGATCCTCGACGACGCGGGCCTCGGCCACCCCGCCGGGGAGCTGGTCATGGTGTCCGCGGCCCGTGCCGGCGAATGGCGCACAGCGGCCGGTGAGATCACCGCGGCCCTGGGCGGCACCGCGGAGGTCCAGAACCTCGCGGCTCCGGTTGCCTCGAAGGACGGGAAGGACGCGCTGATCACCTTCGAGATGAAGGGCGACGCGGCGACCTCCGCCGACCGGGTGCAGCCGGTACTGGACGCGGTGTCCGGTGTCCGTGAGCGCCACAGCGATGTCGAGATCCACCAGTTCGGCGAGGCCAGTGCGGGTAAGTGGCTCGGCGACCTGCTCTCCGAGGACTTCCGGAAGGCCGAATTCACCGCCGTGCCACTGGCGTTGGGCATCCTGCTGGTCGCCTTCGGGGCCGTGGTGGCGGCGCTGCTCCCGGTCGGCCTCGCGCTGACCGCCTGCATGGCCGCGTTCGGGCTGCTGTCGCTCGCCAGCCACCAGCTGCACCTCTTCCAGACCACGTACTCCGTGATGTTCCTGATGGGCTTCGCCGTCGGCGTCGACTACTGCCTGTTCTACCTGCGGCGCGAACGCGACGAGCGGGCCGCGGGGCGCGACGCCGAGACCGCGCTGCGCATCGCCGCCGCCACCAGCGGGCGGGCCGTCCTCGTCTCCGGGCTCACCGTGATGGTCGCGATGGCCGGCATGTTCCTTTCCGGTCTGCTGCTGTTCAAGGGCTTCGCGCTCGCCACGATCATCGTCGTGTTCATCGCGATGCTGGGATCCGTGACCGTGCTGCCCGCGCTGCTGTCCTGGCTCGGCGACCGGATCGACGCAGGGCGCGTACCGCTCCTGAACCGGCGCGGCAAGCGGGGCGCGAAGGCGAGCGGCGGCATCGCGGGCAGGGTGCTGGGGCCGGTCCTGGCCGCGCCGAAGGTCTTCGCCGTGGCGGCGGTCCTCGTCCTGCTCGCCCTGGCCGCGCCCGCGCTCGGCATGAAGACCGAACAGCTCGGCCTGGAGAAGCAGTTCGGCTCCGACTCGCAGCTGGCGATCGACTACGGGCGCATCTCCGACAGCTTCCCGGGCGGCCCCGCCCCCGCCCTCGTCGTCGTCAGGGCCGACGACATCGGCGCACCGGAGGTCCGTACGGCACTCGCGTCCTTCGACCGGGTGACCGTCCACGCGGCGCAGAACGTCGCCGAGATCGAGGTCCCGCTGCCCGGCGGCAAGGCCGACCTGGCCGAACTGCGTGACCGGCGGGTGCCGGACGCCTTCGACGGGACGGGCGCCGAGGCCTACGTCACCGGTGAGGTGGCCTCGTCCGCCGACTTCAACGACCAGCTCAAGCGCGGCATCGTCCCGGTCTTCGCCTTCATCACCGCCGTCACCTTCCTCCTGATGCTCTTCTGCTTCCGCAGCTACGTCATCGCGGTGACGTCCATCCTGCTCAACCTGCTCTCCGTCGCCGCCGCCTACGGAGTCATGACCGCCGTCTTCCAGCACGGCTGGGGCGCCGAGCTGATCGGCTCGGAGGGTGTCGGCGCGATCGAGTCCTGGATGCCGCTGTTCGTCCTGGTGGTCCTGTTCGGCCTCTCGATGGACTACCACGTGTTCGTCGTCTCGCGGATCCGTGAAGCCCGTGACAGCGGACTGGACACCCGCTCCGCGATCGACATGGGTATCCGGCGCACCGCGGGAGCGGTGACGGGCGCCGCGGCGATCATGGTGGCCGTCTTCGCCGTCTTCGGGACCCTGTCCATGCAGGACATGCAGCAGATGGGCGTCGGCCTCGCCGTCGCGGTGCTGCTGGACGCCACGGTCGTACGGATGGTCCTGCTGCCCTCCGTCATGCTGCTGCTGGGCGAGCGGAACTGGCGGGTCCCGCGCGGACTCTCCCGGCTGCCGAGCCTGGAGCACAGCGAGCCTGCCGAGCCCGCCGCCGACCCGCTGGCGGCGGGAGCACGCGGCTGACCCCGCTCCAGGACAAAGAGAAGGAGGCCCCGGAACCCCGGGGCCTCCTTCCTTCCCGTCAGGGGGCGTACTTGTAGCCCACGCGCCGGACGGTCTGGATCGAACGGCGGTGCTCGGCACCCAGCTTGCGGCGCAGCCGGGCGACATGGACATCGACGGTGCGCCCGTCGCCCACGTGTCCGTAGCCCCAGACGGTCGTCACGAGCTGATCGCGGGTGTGCACCCGGTGCGGATGCGCCACCAGATGCGCCAGCAGCTCGAACTCGAGGTACGTGAGGTCGAGGGTGACCCCGTCCACGGCCGCGGTGCGCCGGGTGGAGTCGATCCGGACGGGCCCGCCGGCCGGAGCCTCGGAGAGAGGCTCCGGCACGAACTGCCGGTGCTGGGAGGAGGCGACGGCCCCGGCGAGCGCCGGCTGCTGGTCCGCGGGGACGAGCACCAGGTAGCCGATCATCGGCGGCCGGCCGGGCAGTGCCGGAAGCGTGTGCTGCGGGGCGGGCAGCCAGGTGGCGCCCGGCGGCAGGAAGCCGGCGACATCGGCGAGCTCCACGACCTCGTCACGGTCGACGGCACGCAGCCGGTGGCGGTTGGGGGAGAGGGTGTTGCGGGCGGTGGTGGTGGCCGCAGCGGACACCGCGGAGGCCGCGGTGGCAGCCGACGCGGTGGAGAGGGTACGAGTGTTCGCCATGAGGGTCAGCTCTTTCGCGCGAGGAGTCGTCGATGGACGTACGTCGTGCGCGCGGGCCGAAGACCGGGGTGAGCGGCTTTAGAGGGCCTGCGCGTTCCACGCGCGGCAACACACCCGGTCGAAGTCATGATGCTGACGAGAGGGCCAGAACGGCTCGAGGTCGCTGCGACCCGACGAGGTGTACTGGAAGCTGGCCATGCCCCCATTGAAGCAGAGATTGCGGCTGTGTAGCAGAGCCCTCTCACCCGTCGATACGGTCCCGCCGAGTTACCTTCCTCACCTGCGACTTCCGCCCCGGTGGTCCCTCGGCCCACGAGGCCCCCACGCCGGCACACCGCACCGACAGCGAGGGCGCCCACCGCAGTCGGTGGGCGCCCTCGCCGGTGGAACGATGCCGTGCGGATCAGACCTGGTCGGCCTTCTCCAGCGCGGTGCAGCAGGTGTCGACGATCAGCCGCGTGACGACGTACGGGTCGACGTTGGCGTTCGGACGACGGTCCTCGATGTAGCCCTTCTGGTCCTGCTCGACCTGCCACGGGATACGCACCGAGGCGCCGCGGTTGGAGACGCCGTAGCTGTACTCGTTCCACGGGGCGGTCTCGTGCAGGCCCGTCAGACGGTCGTCGATGCCCGCGCCGTAGTTCTTGACGTGGTCCATCGGCTTCGAGCCCTCACCGAGGGACTCGGCGGCGGTGATGATCGCCTCGTAGCCCTCGCGCATCGCCTTCGTGGAGAAGTTGGTGTGCGCGCCCGCGCCGTTCCAGTCACCCTTGACCGGCTTCGGGTCGAGGGTGGCGGAGACGTTGAAGTCCTCGGCGGTGCGGTACAGCAGCCAGCGGGCGACCCACAGGTGGTCGGAGACCTCCAGCGGGGAGACCGGACCGACCTGGAACTCCCACTGGCCCGGCATGACCTCGGCGTTGATGCCGGAGATCGCGAGGCCCGCCTTCAGGCAGTTGTCGAGGTGCTTCTCGACGATGTCGCGGCCGAAGATCTCGTCCGAGCCGACACCGCAGTAGTAGCCGCCCTGAGCCGCCGGGAAACCGCCCTCGGGGAAGCCGAGCGGACGGTGACCGTCGAAGAACGTGTACTCCTGCTCGATGCCGAAGATCGGCTCCTGGCCCGCGAACCGCTCGGCGACCGGGCGCAGCTCGGCGCGGGTGTTCGACTCGTGCGGCGTCATGTCGATGTTGAAGACCTCGCACAGGACGAGTACGTCGTCACCGCCGCGGATCGGGTCCGGACACGAGAAGACCGGCTTCAGAACCCGGTCGGAGGCGTGTCCCTCGGCCTGGTTGGTGCTCGAACCGTCGAAGCCCCAGATGGGCAGCTCCGCGCCATCGGTCATGATCTTCGTCTTGGAACGAAGCTTGGCGGTCGGCTCGGTGCCGTCGATCCAGATGTACTCAGCCTTGAACGTCACGGACGCCATCCTTTGCGGGTGCTGCGGTCTATGGAGCGCAGCTTGGCAAGGTGCGATTTCCCGTCCGTTGCCCGAATGTGAACCACGTGTTACCGAGGTTTCCTGCGAATGCCCTGCAGCAGGTACCCAGGGCCCTGGGGCGTCTCACCGTACGGCGCACTGGATACGGTCCGAGCCGCAGGACAGGCCGGGCACACTTGCTGCATGACCACACCATCTGCGTCCGCACCGACCCGCCCCGCACCGGGCACCCCGATGCGGATAGGCCTCGTCGGCGCGGGCCCATGGGCCCGCATGACCCATGCCCCCGCCCTCGCCGGACACCCCGGCGTCGAGCTGAGCGGCGTCTGGGGCCGCCGTCCCGAAGCGGCCGAGGCCCTCGCCTCCGCCCACGACACCGAGGCGTACACCGGCGACGCGGGCATCGACGCGCTCCTGGCCGTGAGCGACGCGGTCGCCTTCGCCGTGCCGCCCGACATCCAGGCACCCCTGGCCGCACGCGCCGCGGCCGCCGGCTGCCACCTGCTGATGGACAAGCCGGTCGCCACGACGGTGGCGGGCGCGCGCGAGGTCGCCGAGGCCGCGGAGCGGGCCCAGGTCGCCTCGGTGGTCTTCTGCACCCTCCGGTTCGCCGCCGGGACGGCCCGGTGGATCGCCGAACAGGCCGCGACGGGCGGCTGGTTCACGGCCCGGGCCCAGTGGATCGGCGCGCTCTACGCCCCGGGGACGAGCAACGAGTTCGCCGCCTCCGCCTGGCGCCGCGAGAAGGGCGCCCTGTGGGACGTCGGCCCGCACGCACTCTCCGTCCTGATCCCGGTGCTGGGAGATGTGACGGAGGTCGTGGCGGCACGCGGACCGGCCGACACCACGCACCTGCTGCTCCGGCACACCTCCGGTGCGTCCAGCACGGTGACGCTCGCGCTGGACGCACCGGAGGGTGCGGTGGGGACGGACGTCGAGTTCAGGGGCGAGCACGGAACGGCCGCCCTGCCCCCGGGGTTCGACGACGCGCTCGGCGGGTTCCGGACCGCCGTGGACGCGCTGGTGGAGGCGGCGCGCACGGGAGTGGCGCACCCCTGCGACGTACGGTTCGGACTGCGGCTCACGGAGCTGCTCGCGCAGGCCGAAGCGGGACTGGGGCCGGTGCCCGCGCGCCCCTGAACCCCGGCTCCTGCCCGCTCAGCCCACGCGCTCGATGCGGGCGTTGCGGATCAGGAACTTGCCGGGCTCGCGGACCTGCTCGAACGCGGCGTTGTTCAGCAGGGCGCAGCTGCCCGACACGGAGGTGACCTGCACGGTCGTCGCCTTGTCGTTGTCGAGGTTGGTCACCCTGAGCTCGGTGCCGACGGGGAACTGGCTGCTGGACGCGGCAGGGGCGCCGCCCTCGCCGGAGAGCGTCACGGTGGACCCGGCGCACACGACCTCCCCGGCCGCCTGGTCCCCTCCGCCGGGCGGCGCGGCGTCCGTCGGTTCCTCGGCCGGAGCCTCCGGCGCTTCCCCGGCCGGAGCTTCCCCGGGCTGCGAGGCGGCAGGGGGCTCCGCCGGGGGTGCGGCGGGCGGAGCGGCCTCGCCCGCGCATCCCGAGGCGGCCTGCTGGCGCCGGATCTGCGCGAGGACCGCCTCCCGGTTCTCGATCCGCGCCGGGGACAGGGCGTCAGGATTCGCCCGCTGGCCGGCGATGAACTGCTCGTTGTTGCTCAGGGCCGTGGCCAGCCCTGTACAGACGACCGACGAGGCGTCCGCCGACGGCGACTGCGACGCCTGGCTGGTCCCGGCCAGCACGGCCGCGGTCCCTCCGGCGAGCGCGACGGCCCCGGCGAGCAGGGCGAGCTTCTTCTTCCGGCCGATGGTCTTCTTGCGTGACACGTAGGGCTCCTGTCCTCGGCCCGGAGCGCGGGCTGCACTCCGGCCGGTGCGGTGCGTGTGTGTCCCTACGTACGGGTAACCGGCCTCTTCGTTTCAACGGCCGCCCGGTGTCACTCCGGGGGCAGGGCCCGGCACAGCGCGGCGAGCGCCTCCTCGTACGCGTGCTCGGGCGGGGTCGCATAGCCCACGACCAGCCCGTCCCGCCGCGCCCCGGTGCCGACGGCGGCCGGGTGCAGATACGAGGAGAGCCCGTCCACCGCCAGCCCCTGCCAGGCCGCGGCCCGGACCACCGAACGCTCCGTGCCGCGCGGCAGTTCCAGGACCGCGTGCAGTCCCGCGGCGATCCCGGACACCCGGACGTGCGGGGCACGCCGCTCCAGAGCCGCCACCAGCTGATCGCGGCGCCGCCGGTGGCGCTGGCGCATCCTGCGCACCTGACGGTCGTACGATCCCGACTCGACGAAATCCGCGAGCGTCAGCTGCTCCGTGGCGCTCGACCACTGCTCCCGCTCACCCTTCGCCGCGAGGACACCGTCCACCAGCCGTTCGGGCAGCACCATCCAGCCGATCCGCAGCGTGGGGGAGAGGCTCTTGCTCACGGACCCGAGCAGCACCACGTGCTCGGGATCGAGTCCCTGCACCGCGCCCACCGGCTGCCGGTCGTAGCGGAACTCCCCGTCGTAGTCGTCCTCCACGACCAGACCACCGGTCGCCCGCGCCCAGTCGACCGCGGCGGCACGGCGCTCCGGATGCAGCGGGCCGCCGGTCGGGAACTGGTGCGCCGGGGTGAGCAGCACCGCCCGCTCCCCCCTCCCAAGCTCCCCGATCCGCGCACCGTGCTCGTCGACGGCGACCGGCCGGGTCCGCACCCCGTGACCGGCCAGCAGCTCACGATGGAACGGCAGTCCGTAGGCCTCGACCGCCCACGGCCCGCCCACCACGTCCGCCAGCAGCCGCAGCCCGTGGGCGGCGCCCGAACAGAGCACGATCCGCTCGGGCGAGGTCCGCACGCCGCGTACCCGGGCGAGATAGGCGGTCAGGGCCTCGCGCAGCTCGGCCCGCCCGTGCGGATCACCGGGCCCGAAAGCGTCGTGCGGGGCACGGTCCAGTGCCCGCCGGGCCGAGGCCAGCCAGGCGGTCCGCGGGAAGACCGAGGGGTCCGGCTTCCCCTGGACGAGATCGTGGACCGGCCGGGCGGTCCGCTCGCGGGTGCGCTGCCGATAGGTCCGGGTGAGGGGTACGGCCCTCTCGGCGACCCTGGTCCCCGAGCCCTGACGGGCGGCCAGCCAGCCCTCGGCGACGAGTTCGGCGTAGGCGTCGGCCACGGTGTTGCGGGCCAGCCCGAGGTCCACGGCGAGCGAACGGTACGGCGGCAGCCGGGTCCCCGGGGCGAGTCGGCCGTTCGTGATCGCCTCGCGCAGCGCCCGCGTCAGGACGGCCCGCCGGTTGCCGGTGCCCGACAGTTCGAGCGGCAGATCACTGCCCAGGATCTCCGCAGAATTGACCCATGAATCCGCCACCGAAATGCACCCCGTAACCAGTCACTGAACCTCGTAGATTCGTACCCATGACGACGACAGAGATCAAGCCCGCCACCACCGCCTCCCCGACCGCCTCCACCGTCCGGCTCAATTTCGCCAAGGCGGCACCCAAGGTCTTCCGCGCCGTGATCGGCCTCGACGCGGCGGCCCGTGAGGGCCTGGACCCGACCCTGGTGGAGCTGGTCCAGATCCGCTCCTCGCACCTCAACCACTGCGCGTACTGCCTCCACATGCACACCTGCGACGCCCGCAAGGCGGGCGAGAGCGAGGAGCGGCTGCACATGGTCGCCGTATGGCAGGAGGCGGAGCACTTCTTCACGGCGAAGGAGCAGGCAGCCCTCGCCCTCACGGACGCGGTCACCCGCGTCGCGGACGCCGGAGTGCCCGACGCGGTGTACGAGCGCGCCGCCACGCACTTCGAGGAGCAGGAACTGGCCCAGCTCCTGGCCCTGATCCTCACGATCAACACCTGGAACCGCATCGCCCTCGCCACGGCCAAGCGCGCGGGCACGGACGAGCGCTGATCCGGCTACATCAGCCGGGCCCTGAGCTCCAGCCAGGCCTCCGCATCGGCCCGCAGTTCCGGGTCGCGGAGGTGGGGCAGGTGTTCACGGGTCGCGAGCGAGAGGCGCTTGGCCTGCCGGGAGAGGTTGATCACCGTGATGTTCTCGCGCGAGTACGCCGTGGTGTCCCGGGTCGCCACGTCGGCCCGGGACACCGGGATGCCGTCGAGGCAGGCGCGTACCGTCTCGTCCGGCGGCAGCAGCCCGGACCGGGCCATCTGGAGAAGGGCCTCCGCAGGGCCGACGGCCCCGGCCGCCTCGCACTCCCGCAGCAGCCAGAGCCCGAGCCCCGCCCGGCGGGCCCGCTCCTCGTCCGTGCCCCCGGCTCCCGCCCGGCCGGAGGCCACCCACAGGAACCACCACCAGGCCGCGCGCTCCTCCGGCTGCTCCGGACGACGCCGCACCGCCCACCGCTCCCGCTCGTCCTGGTCGAGCCCCGCCAGATGCTCCACCCGGTTCCGGAGGGTCTCCGGCGACCAGCGGGGCCGCTCGCTCCGGGGCCCCGGCCCGAACCAGGCCGGCGCCGAGAGCTTGAGTACCGCCCCGTCCTCCTCGTCGACCAGCAACCCGACCCCGCTGTCCTCACGTACGAAGCGCCGGCACCCCAGCCCGTCCGGGGCCACCTCGACGAGCGGGAACCCCAGCCGGTCCAGAGCTGCCGCCAGGTCGTCGACGAGCAGGGGCACTTCGAGCCGGTGGGCCTGCACCATGACAGGGAGCCCCTGCCACGGCGCCGTCGGCGCATCCCGTTGCCAGGCGAACTCGGCGAGGCTGTAGGAGCGCAGCAACCGGCCCGTGCGGCAGGTCTCCGCGTACCCGTCCCCGAGGAGCGCGGTGACCTCGTCCGGGGTGGAGGTGGCGTCCGCGCCGTCCACGGTGCCGCTGATGACGAAACCGGTACAGACACTCATGCCGGGAGGGCCCGGGACACTCCCGCTCACCGCCCGAGCGCGTCCCGTACGGCGTCCTCTGACCGCGCCACCACAGCGGTCCCGTCGTCGGCGGTGATGATCGGCCGCTGGATCAGCTTCGGGTGCTCCGCCAACGCGGAGATCCACCGCTCCCGCGAACCGGCCTCCTTCGGCCACTCCTTGAGCCCCAGCTCCTTCGCGACCGCCTCCTGGGTCCGGGTGATGTCCCACGGCTCCAGCCCCAGCCGGTCGAGGACCGCCCGGATCTCGTCGGGGGAGGGCACGTCCTCCAGGTAGCGGCGGACGGTGTAGTCGGCGCCCTCGGCGTCGAGCAGATCGACGGCGCTGCGGCACTTGGAACAGGCGGGGTTGATCCAGATCTCCATGGGGCCAAGGGTACGGGAGGGATCCTCGAAAAGGCCTCTGGCCAGGGGCGATTGTCAGTGGCGGGCAGTAAAATGGAGGGAGTTCGTGAGGGTTCCACCACCGTGCCAGGAGGTTGCCGATGGCCGTTGCCACAGTCACGACCGAGCCGCTGAACAAGCCGCTGCGGAAGAAGCCGCTCCCCGCGGGCAGGCCCCGCGAGTGGTACGTCTCCCACAACCGTCGCCTCAAGGCCATGCGCCTGGCGATAGCCCTGCTCGACACGGGCGTCTACCACCCGTCGAGCGCCGACAACGACAGGATCCGCGCGACAGCCGAACGCCTCGCCATCCACCCGCCGTCCGACACCACCTGCCGCATGGTCCGCGCCCTGATCCGCTACGGCCGCTGACAACGGCGCCTGTGCCCCCGGAGACCGGGGGCACAGGCATGTCCCGTTCCGTGGGAGGCGGGACACGGGAGGAGGGGGGAGTCGGGCGAGGGGAGGGCGGTGCCAGACTGCCGCCATGTCACTCGCCGACCTGACCTTCGACCACTGGCGTGCCCTGGACCGGGACACGGCCGCGCGCCACGCCGAGGAAGCCGCCCGCCGGGTGGACGGCCGGCTCGTCCGGCTGGACGCCACCCCGCACCTCGGAGGCGTCCTGCACCGCGCCGTCGTCGAACGGGCGGGTGAGGAATACGCGTTGATACCAGGGGGCCGGGTGACCGTCGGCTTCGATCCGGACGCCTGGCAGCCGATGCCCGAGCAACTCGTCTCGTACCGGGAGGAGAGCCTCGGCGGCGGCTTCGGCTTCGACGAGGACCCGCGGGCCCACCTGGCCCGCGTGATGACGCCGCGGCGCACGGTCACGCTGCCCACCGTGCTGATGGCGGTGGAGCCCCGGAAGCTCCCCGAACTCCCCGCCCTGGTACCGGCACTGCTTGCCGGGAGCGGTCTGCGGCTGCCGGCCCCCGACGAGTGGGAGCACGCCTGCGGGGCGGGGGCGCGGACGCTGTTCCGCTGGGGGAACGACTGCCCGGCGGGCACGCCGCCGTACGGCGGCGGACCAGGACCGCAGCACGGGCCCAACGCCTTCGGCCTGCGTATCGCCTTCGACGTCTACGACACGGCCGAGATGACCTCGGACCCCGGTTCCGTATACGGCGGAGACGGAGGGGAAGCGGTCTGCGGGGGCTACGGCACCTTCCTGGAGTGGCTGCCGCTGGCCACCGCCAACCACAACCCGTCCATGGCGGACTTCCTCAACGGCCCCGAGGGCGAGGACATGTTCGAGGACTTCAATGTCCGCCCGGTGATCGATCTCGGCTGACGAGCGTCAAGGTGTGGCGTGTCACAGACAACGTGACTGCGCTGTGGGAACTTCAACTCTGTTACTCCCCAGTTGAGTTATCGACGCGCGCGTGGAGAGGGTCGAATTGAGCACTCTGCAAGCCATCACGCTCGACCAGGTGGTCGACACGGACCGCTACCCCTTGTCGGACCCCGGAAGCGTCGAGAGGCAGGCGGTGATCGACAGGGCCCGGCACGAACTGGCCACGGTCGGCTGCACCGTACTGCCGGACTTCATCCGCCCGTCGCTCCACGACGTCCTGCGCCAGGAGTGCGCGGCCATCGCACCCCAGGCGTACTTCGACGTCGAGACCGTCAACGTCTACAACATCGCCGTGGACGCGGACCTGCCCGAGGACCACCCCGGCCGGCGCACCTTCCAGCGGGGCAACGCGTTCGTCGCGCGCGACCGCATCCCCGAGGGCGCCCTCATCGGCCGGCTCTACACGCACGAGGTGTTCCAGCGCTTCGTCGCCGACTGCTTCGGACTGCCGCGGCTGCACGAGCTCGCCGACCCGCTCTCCGGGCTCGTCCTCAACGTCGTACGGCCGGGCATGGAGCACCCGTGGCACTTCGACACCAACGAGTACACCGTGAGCATGCTGACCCAGCAGGCCCGGTCCGGCGGTGACTTCGAGTACTGCCCGAACATCAGGTCCGCCGAGGACGAGCACTTCGACGCCGTCCGCGACGTACTGGACGGCAGCACCGAGGGCGACCGGCTTCCCCTGCGCCCCGGCGACCTGCAGCTCTTCAAGGGCCGCTACTCACTGCACCGCGTCAGCCCCGTGCGGGGCGACGTGGCACGCCACTCCGCGATCTTCGCCTACAGCGAGCGCCCCGGCGTCATCGGGAGCGTGGCACGCACCCGGCAGCTCTTCGGCCGCGTCCTGCCCGCGCACCTGGCCGCCGAAGGCCGGGCCGTACGGGGCGACAAGCTGCTGGACTAGCGGGCGGCCCGCGCAGACCGTTCCTGCCCCGCCCCGCGATCCACGGAGGAGTCAACCCCTTGCGTTTCGACGCGAACGGAAAAGTCTCGCTCGACCACATCTACACCGCGCCCGACCCGCGCACGTACTTCCAGGTGCTCCGCCCCCTCGGCTACTGCGTCCCGCAACAGGCCAAGCCGTACTTCGAGAAGCTCATCAAGGAGTACCGGGAGTCCGAGGAGGTGTCCGTCCCGACCGTCCTGGACATCGGCTGCTCCTACGGGATCAACGCCGCCCTGCTGAAGTACGACGCCACGATGGACGAGCTGTACACGCGCTACGGCGACGCCGCAGGGATGTCCCGCGAGGAGCTCCTGGCCCGCGACCGTGACCTCTCCCGCTCCCGCAGTCCCGCGCACGGCCTCCGCTTCACCGGCCTGGACGCCTCCACCAGCGCCCTGGCCTACGCCCGCGCGGCCGGTTTCCTCGACGAAGCGGTCCACGCCGACCTGGAGAGGGACGACCCCACACCGGAGCAGCACGCCCGGCTCACCGGGACGGACATCGTGATCTCGACGGGCTGCATCGGCTACGTCACCGAGCGGACCCTCACCCGCGTCGTGCGGGCGCAGGGCGAACGGCGCCCCTGGATGGCGCACTTCGTCCTGCGGATGTTCCCCTTCGACCCGGTCGAGGACGCCCTGGCCGGGCTCGGATACCGCACCGTCCGGGTCGACGACGTCTTCAAGCAGCGGAAGTTCGCCGACCCGCAGGAACAGACACGCGTGCTGGACAGCATGGCGGCGGCCGGAGTGGATGCGCGGGGCCTGGAGGAGGAAGGCTGGATGTACGCACAGCTCTACCTCTCCCGCCCCCACTGACACCCGCCACCCTTCCCACCAACCGAAAGCAGAGCCGAATTGAACGTCAGCCAGGATGTTGCGGTCAGCGCCACCTTCGCCCGGGAGGGCGACCTGCCGCGTGTGCCGCTGCCCACGCTCGAGGCGAGCTGCGAAAGGTTCCTCGCCTGGAGCGCACCGCTCCTGACCGCCGAGGAGCGGGCGGCGACCGAGGCCGAGGTCGCCGCCTTCCTGCGGCCCGACGGACCCGGCCGGGTCCTGCACGCGGCGCTGGAGGAGTACGACGGCACGGAGGGCGTGCACAGCTGGCTCGACACCTTCTGGCCGTACCGCTACCTCGGCCGCCGGGACCGGATCGCGCTCAACGCCAACTTCTTCTTCCTGTTCCAGGACACCGGCCAGGGCCAGCTCGACCGGGCGGCCGGCCTCGTCGCCGGGGCGCTCAACTACAAGCGGCAGCTGGACGAGGGCCTCATCGCGCCGGTGGAGCAGCGTGGTGTGCCCCAGTCGATGGTGCAGAACAAGTACCTGTTCTCCACGACCCGTATCCCCGGCGTCCCGCTGGACACCGTGCGCGCCCCGTACAGCGACAGCGCACCCGGCCCGTCCACGGCCCGGCACATCGTCGTGTTCTTCCGGGGCAGCATGTTCCGGCTGGACGTCCTCGGTGAGGACGGCGCCCCGCACAGCCTCGACGAGATCGAAGCCGGGCTGTGCGCCGTGACCAAGGCCGACGTGCACACGGACGAGGCGGACCGGGCCGGCCACCTCACCAGCATGGCGCGCGCGGAGTGGGCAGCAGCCCGCGACACCCTCCTCGCCCACCCCCGCAACGCCGAGACGCTGGACGACATCGAGACCGCGCTGTTCTGCGTCTGTCTGGAGGACTTCGCACCCGAGGACACCAAGGCCACCTGCGACGAGCTGCTGTACGGGGACCGGGGCAACCGCTGGTTCGACAAGGCCGTCTCCTTCGTCGTCTACACCGACGGCCGGGCCGGCATCAACGTGGAGCACTGCGAGCTCGACGGGACGACCATCCTCAGCTTCACCGACGCGCTGCTCAGCACCCCGCCCGAGGAGCACGCCCGTCAGTCCGGCGCCCGCGCGCAGGGCCAACCGGTACCGCAGCCCCTCGCGTTCGAGCTGGACGACACCCTGCGGGCCCAGGTGCGGTCCGCCGCCGAGTCGTTCGCCGCGTACGGCGCCGCCACCGCCACCAGCACGGTCTCCTTCGGCGACTTCGGCAGCACCGCGGCCAAGGCGCTCGGCGTATCACCGGACGCGTTCGTCCAGACCGCCTACCAGCTGGCCCACCAGCGCGCCAAGGGCCACCTCGGAGCCACGTACGAGTCGATCGCGACCCGCCAGTTCCGGCACGGCCGCACCGAGGCGATGCGCGTCGTCACCCCCGAGATGCCCGCCTTCGTGGCGGCGATGGACGACCCCGCCGCCGACCGCGACACCCGCCGCGCCGCCTTCCGCGCCGCCGCGACCGCCCATGTGACCCGTGCGAAGGAATGCCAGGCCGGGGACGCCCCCGAACAGCACCTGTGGGAGCTGGAACTCATCCAGCGCCGCCGCGGCGCCGAGCTCGGGATCACCGAACAGCCCGCCCTGTACCGCTCACCGGGCTGGCTCACGATGCGGGACGACTACCTCAGCACCAGCTCGGCCCCGTCGGAGAACATCCAGTACTTCGGCTTCGGCTCCACCAGCAGCAAGTGCATCGGCATCGCCTACGTCCTGCTGCCCGACCGCTTCAACCTCTACCTGAGCACCCCGCTCCCGGTGGCCGCCCAGATGCACGCCTTCGCGGACCGCCTCCGCGAGGCGGTCGCGGAACTGCGCGAACTGCTGGCGGGCTGATCCCGCGCACAACGGGCAGGCGGCGAGCGTCCGATACGGCTCAGCCCGCCGCCTGCCCACTCCGGCGGGGCTTCACCGCGCCCCGGAGACACCGTCAGTAGCGCGTCGACGGCTGGCGGACATCCGGCCCGCCGTGATGCGGCACGGACACATAACCGTCCGGGGGAGCCGGGAGCGCACCGACGCACTCCGACGAACACGCGTTGACGAGCAGCGGCAGGACATCGGTCGCCACAACGAGCGACATCCAGACCTGCCGTAGCTGTCCGTCCTTCACCGGGCCGTCGCAGACGCCGCAGCCGCGGATCGCCTCCGCACCCCACCGAGAGGGGTCCGCCGCCCCGTGGCCCCACTCGTCCGCCTGCCGGAGCAGGGGGAAGGGAGGCCGGTACTTGAAGTTGCCGTACAGGGCCCGCGTACTCACCGTGCTCTCCCGCAACCCGGCGCAGCGGGTGATCTCGTACGGGAGCCAGTGCAGCCGGTGCGAGGTGTACGGGCTGAACTCCTCCAGGCTCGTCATCGCCCCGATCTCGGGCGGGACGCGCACCAGGTTGCTGCCGTACAGGACGAGATGCCTGACCGCGGTCAGCTTGGCGACGGCCGGCGGCAGCGTGACGATCTGGCGCCGCTCGGCCGGGCTCAGCTCGACCAGCGGCTTGAACACCTCCCGGCCGTCGGCCGCCGCCTCGTCGATCAGCTCCAACAGATGGAGCCAGCCCGGCGCCGAGGTGTCCTGCCGGTCGGGATGGAAGCCGACCTGCTTCCCGCTGTACTCCCCGCGCCGGTCGAGGCAATGGCACCGGTCACGGGCGGGCTCGTCCCCACCCGGCCCCACCGCGTCGGCCCACCGGTCGCTGAACAGCTTCGGCTGATCTCCCTCACCCATGGCGACAACATACGGAACCGCCGGGGCGTGCGACCAGGGGTTCTGCGGGCGGGCGCGGAAAAGGCCGTCGGCCCGGGTACAACCCGGGGGGGGCCAACACCGCCCACCCCCCCCACAACGCCCAC
>NZ_JBHTRI010000001.1:0-37842 GCF_042796085.1 Streptomyces sp. NPDC056452 | reverse complement strand
TCGGCCGTGTTCCTCCCGGGAGGGGAAGAACACGGCCGACGGCCCACAGACGGCCCAGGCGAGCGGAAACCCGCTCTGACCTGCGGCGTTCTTAAATGTCGAAGTACAGCTCGAACTCGTGCGGGTGCGGGCGCAGCTGGATCGGGGCGATCTCGTTCGTGCGCTTGTAGTCGATCCACGTCTCGATCAGGTCGGGCGTGAAGACGCCGCCGGCCTGGAGGTAGTCGTGGTCCGCCTCGAGGGCGTCGAGGACCGCCGGGAGCGAGGTCGGGACCTGCTGGACGCCCGCGTGCTCCTCGGGGGCCAGCTCGTAGAGGTCCTTGTCGATCGGCTCCGGGGGCTCGATCTTGTTCTTCACACCGTCCAGGCCGGCCATCAGCAGGGCCGAGAACGCCAGGTACGGGTTCGAGGACGGGTCCGGGGCGCGGAACTCGACGCGCTTCGCCTTCGGGTTGGAGCCCGTGATCGGGATACGCATCGCGGCGGAGCGGTTGCGCTGCGAGTACACCATGTTGACCGGTGCCTCGAAGCCCGGGACCAGGCGGTGGTAGGAGTTCACCGTCGGGTTGGTGAAGGCCAGCAGCGACGGGGCGTGCTTCAGGATGCCGCCGATGTAGTAGCGGGCCATGTCCGACAGGCCGGCGTAACCCTGCTCGTCGTAGAAGAGCGGCGTGCCGCCCTGCCACAGCGACTGGTGGACGTGCATGCCCGAGCCGTTGTCACCGAAGATCGGCTTCGGCATGAAGGTCGCGGTCTTGCCGTTGCGCCAGGCGACGTTCTTCACGATGTACTTGAAGAGCATCAGGTCGTCGGCCGCGGCGAGCAGCGTGTTGAACTTGTAGTTGATCTCCGCCTGGCCGGCGGTGCCGACCTCGTGGTGCTGGCGCTCGACCTGGAGGCCGTTCTTGTCCAGCTCCAGGGAGATCTCGGCACGCAGGTCGGCGAAGTGGTCGACCGGCGGGGTCGGGAAGTAGCCGCCCTTGTAGCGGACCTTGTAGCCGCGGTTGTTCTCCTCCGACCCGGTGTTCCAGGCGCCGGCCTCGGAGTCGATGTGGTAGAAGCTCTCGTTCGCCGACGTCTGGAAGCGGACGTTGTCGAAGACGTAGAACTCGGCCTCGGGACCGAAGTACGCGGTGTCGGCGACGCCGGTCGAGGCGAGGTAGGCCTCGGCCTTCTTGGCCACGTTCCGCGGGTCACGGCTGTACTGCTCGCCCGTGATCGGGTCGTGGATGAAGAAGTTGATGTTGACGGTCTTGTCGCGGCGGAACGGGTCGACGCGAGCGGTCGAGATGTCCGCGCGGAGCGCCATGTCGGACTCGTGGATGGCCTGGAAACCGCGGATCGACGAGCCGTCGAACGCGAGCTCCTCGTTCGGGTCGAAGACTGCCGCCGGGATGGTGAAGTGCTGCATCACACCGGGCAGGTCGCAGAATCGGACATCGATGAACTTGACGTCTTCGTCGGCGATGTACTTCTTGACGTCGTCGGCGTTCTGGAACATCCAACTCCTCCTACTCCCGACCCGGAGAAGGGCGGGGTTGCAGCTCTTTCGTGCGGCCAGTGCGGTGGCACACGCTGGACCCGACCATAGGCAGACAGGATTTCTCAAGCATGACCCATTTGTTTCGCCCAAGTTAACCAGGCCGGGCGTCAGCGGCACCTCAGCGACGTTTATGAGTGCCCCGCCCGGCCAGGTGCAAACACGGGCGCAGTACCGTGGACGGGTGGACAACAGGCAAGCAATCGGATCGTGGCTCTCGGGGCCGCGCGCGGCGGCCGAGGAGATGGGCGCCGACTTCGGTTACCGGGGCGAGCGCCTCGGTCTGCCCCAGGAAGGCCCGGGGTCCGTGGCCCCGCTCGGCCGGCGCTTCGGGGCACTCTTCATCGACTGGACCGTGTGCATGGTGATCGCATACGGGCTGCTCGCTCAAGGTGACCAACAGGCGGCCGGGAACTGGGCGCTGGGCGTCTTTCTCGTACTGAGCCTGCTGACGGTGGGAACCATCGGTTCCACGCCGGGCAAGCGCATCCTGGGCCTGCGGGTCGTCGCCGAGGGCGGCGGGCGGCTCGGCACCGGGCGGGTGATCGTCCGGACCGTGCTGCTGCTCCTGGTCATCCCCGCCCTGGTCTGGGACCGCGACAGCCGCGGCCTCCACGACCGGCTGGCCCGTGCCGTCCAGGTACGCATGTAGAGGACGCGGAGCAACGAGGGCGGCCCCGGACGATCACGTCCGGGGCCGCCCTCGTTCCGTACGAAGTACGTCAGCGCATCTTTCCGCCGCGCGGCATCCGCATGCCCTTCGGCATCGGGCCCTTCGGCAGCGGCATGTTGCTCATCAGGTCGCCCATGGCCCGCAGCCGGTCGTTGGCAGCGGTGACCTGCGCGCCCGTCAGCACCCGCGGGAGCTTCAGCATCTTGGTGCGCACCTTCTTGAGCGGCACCTGGCCCTCGCCTTCGCCGACGATGATGTCGTGCACCGGCACGTCCACCACGATCCGGGCCATCTTCTTCTTCTCCGCCGCCAGCAGGCTCTTCACCCGGTTCGGGTTGCCCTCGGCGACCAGCACGATGCCCGCCTTGCCGACGGCCCGGTGGACGACGTCCTGACTGCGGTTCATCGCGACCGCCGGAGTCGTGCTCCAGCCGCGGCCGACACGGTCCAGCACGGCCGCCGCAGCGCCCGGCTGTCCCTCCATCTGCCCGAAGGCCGCGCGCTCGGCACGTCGTCCGAAGATGATCGCCATTGCGAGGAGGGCCAGTACGAAGCCCAGAATGCCCGCGTAGACCGGGTGATCGATCAAGAAACCGATCGCGAGGAGGACACCGAAGGTGACGATTCCCACACCCGCGACGACAAGACCGATCTTGGGGTCGGTCCGCCTGGTCATCTTGTAGGTCAGGGCGATCTGCTTGAGCCGCCCCGCGTTCTCGGCGCTGTCCGCGCCTTCAGTGGTGTTTGCCTTCCTCGCCATGTACTGAAGTTTACGTGGCCCCGGACTGACCTAGGAACGGCGGTCGGCCACAGCCTCCAGTACATGCTGTGCCTCGACCCGGTCCTTGGCCCTGCGGCGGTCCTCGAGGACCGCCGTCCAGGCGTTCCGGCGGGCGGTGCGCTGGCCGCTGCTCATCAGCAGCGACTCGACGGCGCGGAGTGCGGTGGTGACGGACGGGATCGCGTTGGCTCGTACCGGCGCGGCGTGCATCGTGGTCGTTCCCCCTCGGAGCGGATGCGCGCACCCGGCGCGCACTGGGTAGCGGGAAGCAGTGACTGCGGCGGCCTCGGCGGCTGCCGCTGTATGTGTACCTAGGGTCACTGCTTGGTGTTACCAGTGCATGACCGGTCGGTCAAACACCAATGAAACCCTGATTTCGGCGCCGCGCACGCCGACGCGGCCCATACGGGCTCCCGACCTGCGGGGAGCGTACGGGCCGCGTCGAATCGGCCATTACTGCTCAGTAGCTTCTTGTGCGCGGATTCACACGGGCCGGGCGGCCGCGGTCGCTCACGCGACGGTCGCGCCCCGGGCCTCCATCGCCTGCTTGAAGAGACGGCCGGCGCGGTACGAGGAGCGCACCAGCGGCCCCGACATCACGCCGGAGTAGCCGATCGCGTCGGCCTCGTCCTTCAGCTCCACGAACTCCTGCGGCTTCACCCAGCGCTCGACCGGGTGGTGCCGCGGGGTGGGCCGCAGGTACTGCGTAATCGTGATGAGCTCGCAACCCGCGTCGTGCAGGTCCTGGAGCGCCTCGCTGACTTCCTCGCGGGTCTCGCCCATGCCGAGGATCAGGTTGGACTTGGTCACCAGACCGGCCTCACGGGCCCGGGTGATGACCTCCAGGGAGCGCTCGTAACGGAAACCGGGGCGGATCCGCTTGAAGATGCGCGGCACCGTCTCGACGTTGTGCGCGAGCACCTCGGGGCGCGAGGAGAAGACCTCGGCGAGCTGCTCGGGAACCGCGTTGAAGTCGGGGATCAGCAGCTCCACCTTGGTGGCGCCGGTCGCCCGCTCCGCGGTCTGGGCGTGGATCTGGCGCACGGTCTCCGCGTACAGCCAGGCGCCGCCGTCCTCCAGGTCGTCGCGTGCGACGCCGGTGATCGTGGCGTAGTTCAGGTCCATCGTGACCACGGACTCGCCCACGCGGCGGGGCTCGTCGCGGTCCAGGGCCTCGGGCTTGCCCGTGTCGATCTGGCAGAAGTCGCAGCGCCGGGTGCACTGGTCGCCGCCGATGAGGAAGGTCGCCTCGCGGTCTTCCCAGCATTCGTAGATGTTCGGACAGCCGGCCTCCTGGCACACGGTGTGCAGACCCTCGCTCTTCACGAGCTTCTGCATCTTCGTGTACTCGGGGCCCATCTTCGCCCGGGTTTTGATCCACTCCGGCTTGCGCTCGATGGGGGTCTGGCTGTTTCGGACCTCCAGGCGCAGCATCTTGCGCCCGTCGGGTGCGACACCGGACACTCCGGCACCCCTTTGCTTTCGCTGCATTGGATTCTTCGGCGAACACCAGGGTACGCCCGTGGTTAGAACGGCCTTACGTCTGCCCAACCTGTGGCCGACAGGGCCTATTCCCGGCCCTGTGCTCAGGCGGGGGCGACCGCGGTCCCCGAGGCGGCGGTCCCGACGGTGCGGGGCGCGAGCTCCGCGTTCTCCAGGATGTCCCTGAGGTGCCTCTCGGCGACCGGCAGCACCTCCTCGATCGTGACCTCCCGGCCCAGCTCGTACGAGAGCGAGGTCACGCCCGCGTCCCGGATGCCGCACGGCACGATCCTGTCGAACCACGTGTTGTCCGGGTTCACGTTCAGCGCGAAGCCGTGCATGGTCACACCCTTGGCGACCCGGATGCCGATCGCGGCCAGCTTGCGGTCCTCGCGGCGCTGGCCGGCGTTGGACGGCGCGTACTCGGGGCCGTTCAGCCGGGCGTCGAACTCCTCGTCGTGCAGACGGGGGTCGAAGTCCAGGGACAGCCCGCCGAGCGCGGGGCGCTCCTCGACCGGGTCACCGAGGACCCAGACACCGCTGCGGCCCTCGACCCGGGAGGTCTCCACACCGAAGTCGGCGGCCGTACGGATCAGGGCGTCCTCCAGCCGCCGCACATGGGCGACGACGTCGACCGGCCGCGGCAGCTTCTGGATGGGATAGCCGACGAGCTGGCCCGGACCGTGCCAGGTGATCTTTCCGCCGCGGTCCACATCGATGACAGGGGTGCCGTCCAGGGGGCGCTCGCTGTCGGTCGTGCGCCGTCCCGCGGTGTAGACGGGCGGGTGCTCGAGGAGCAGGCAGGTGTCGGGTACGGAGTCCTCGAACCGGGCCGCGTGCACCTCCCGCTGCTTCTGCCAGGCCTCCTGGTAGTCGACCGCTTCCTCGCCGAATCCCAGACGGACGAACCGCAGCTCACTCACTTCGGATGCCTCCCTATTCGGGTGTCGGGAGGCCGGGGGGTGTCCCCGGGACCACGGCACCATGCACTGATATGCGCCCTCAGCCACTGTACGACCGCTCGGGGGAGGGCCGTCCGGCAGGTCGCACCCGGCTGCCCCGTCAGCGATGTCCACAATCCTCACACGATCGGATGAATGTGGAGCGAAGGTCGCTGGGGCGGCCGCCGGGACCGCTAAATTCGCGCCGTTCCATAAGGGCTCCCCGCCCGGCCCCGAAGGCAGGAGACCGTACAGCTGATGTCGGAACGACCTCCGCAGCGCACCCCCAACAGGCGGCTCGCTGCGCTCATCGCGGAAGCCGGGTTCTCCCATGCGGGTCTGGCCCGCAGGGTGGATCAGCTGGGCCTCGAACACGGCCTCGATCTGCGGTACGACAAGACCTCGGTGACCCGCTGGCTGCGCGGCCAGCAGCCGAGGGGAACCACCCCCGCGCTGATCGCGGAGGTCTTCACCCGGCGGCTGGGGCGCAGGCTCTCCGCGCAGGATCTGGGGCTGGACGCGTGCGCCCCCGTCTATGCCGGGCTGGAGTTCGCGGCCACGCCCGCCGAGGCCGTCGACATCGTCAGCGGGCTTTGGCGGAAGGACTCCGGCAGCCATGCGGAGCTCCGCAAGATCGCGTTCACCCCGGCCGGACTCGTCGTGCCCAGCCGGGACTGGCTGATCGGGCGGGCCGACGAATGGGTCGGACGCGGGGAACCGCCGACGACGGGCGCAGCTTCCCGCGGTACGAGCGCCGCGAGCAGCGTGAACGGGACGAGCGGGGCCCCGGCGCACGGCATGGCGGGCCTGCCCGCCCCGCGCGCGCCCGGCGACACGAACGCCGTCCGCACGTCGAACGGCTTCCACGCTGCCGGCGGCGCCCACACGCATCACGGCCCCGGGGGCGCACCCGGGGCATCGGCCCACGGCGGCCGGGCCGGCAGCCGCGGTCCCGGCTCCGCCCGGCCGCCCGCCCCGGCGCAGCCGCCCCTCGGCGTGCCCCGTCAGCGGCAGACGGACCGCGGCCCCGGCCAGCGGGTCGGCAACGGCGACGTCGCGGCCCTGCGGTCGGTCGGTGAGCTCTTCCGCACCCTGGACAACGCCTACGGCGGAGGGCACGCCCGGCAGGCCCTCGTCAGGTACCTGGAGCACGAGGCGGAGCCCATGCTCCGCGGGAGCTACGGCGAGGCCGTCGGCAGGCGGCTGTTCTCCGCGGCCGCCGATCTGACCCGGCTGGCGGGCTGGACCTCGTACGACATCGCGGCGCACGGCCTCGCCCAGCGCTACTTCGTCCAGGCGCTGCGGCTCGCGCAGGCGGCCGGCGACCGGGGGTACGGCTCGTTCGTGCTGATCACGATGAGCCGGCAGGCGGTGTACCTCGGGCACGGAAGGGAAGCGGTGCAGCTCGCCCGGGTCGCCCAGCAGGGGATCGGGTCCTCGGCGCCGCCCGTGGTCATGGCGCTGCTGCACGCGGTCGAGGCGCGCGGGCACGGGGTGCTCGGCGAGACCCGGGCGTGCATCGCCGCACTCGTACGCGCGGAACGGGCCCTGCAGTCCGAGCGCCCCGGGGACGACGTACCGCACTGGGCCCGCTACTTCGACGAGGCGCAGCTCGCCGACGAGTTCGGCCACTGCCATCGCGATCTGCAGCAGTACCGGGTCGCCGTGCAGCACGCCGAGCGGTCGCTCCAGCTGCGTGCCCCGGCGTACGCCCGCAGCAGGCTGTTCTGCCGCGTGGTGCTCGCTTCCGCACGGCTCGGGCTCGGCGAGCTGGACCAGGCGTGCCTGCTGGGCGCCGAGTCGGCCCAGCAGGCTTCGGAGATGCGGTCGGTGCGCGCCACGGAGTACGTGCGCGACTTCGAGCGCCGCCTCGAGCCGTACCGGGACGCGGTAGCCGTGCGGGGCTACCGCGACCGGGTGGCCGCGCTCGGCTGAGGCGGCCTACGCCGCGGCGGGCAGCGCGGTTCCGCCGCCGGGCTCCTGCCGCACCCCCAGGTCCGCGAGGATCGCCGAGGCCGCGCGGTGCCCCGAGTGCAGGGCGCCCTGGACCGTGCTCGTGTCGCGGTGGTCGCCGCACACGTACAGGCCGGCCAGGACCCGGACCGGCCGGCGCAGATCGTGCGGGGGCGGCATCGCGGGCACTGCCTCCGGGTCGTGATGGGCCGCCAGGAGCTCCCAGTCGTGCGTGGGCGTGCCGTACAGCACGGCGAGGTGCTCGCGGACCGTGCGGTCGAGGTCCGGTGGCGGGGGACCGAGCACCGTGGAGGTGATCAGCGTGCGGCCGTGCGGCGCGCGCGAGGGGTCGACCTCGCTCATCACGGCGGTGTGCGCCACGGGACCCGAGCGGTCCGCGTCCAGCAGCAGATGTGCTCCCGTCGGCGGGGGAGCGGGCGCGGTGTGGTGAAGCACCGTCACCGGGTGGAAGGCCGGCATCCGCAGACCGGGCAGCAACTCCGCGGCGGCGCCCGCCCCGGTGGCCAGCAGCAGGGAGCGACAGCCCAGTTCGCCGTGCTCCTTGGTGCGTACGGACGTGATGTCCGCGGCCGTGACATGCACTCCGGTGCGTACGGTGCCGGGCGGCAGGGCGGCCGCCAGCAGCCGGGGCAGCTCCGCGGAACCGCCCGCCGGTACGCAGAGCCTGCCGCGCGCGTAGCTGCGCAGTGCGAGGTCGGCGCAGCGGCTCGACGTGGTGAGCGTGGGGTCGCTGAGCAGCGCGGTGAGCAGGGGGTGCAGGAAACCGCTGACCATCCGGGGGGAGAGGCCGCGCGCGGACAGGGCCGAGAGTGCGGTCCGGTCGGGCCTGGCCAGGATCCGGGCCGCCGGTGTGGCGGCGAGGCGGCCGAGCCAGGAACCCAGCCGGGCCTGTTCGATCGTCCCGCCGAGGGGCGCGAGGGGGGCGCTCGATCGGGTGCGCACTGCTTTGAGTGCGCCCCTTGCGCTCCGTACGTCACCGGCGCGGTACCGGCGGCCTCCGCTGCGGACGAGCACCCCGGGTGCGAAGTCCCGCAGAACGAGGCCGTCGAGACCCGGGGTGGTGCTCAGCTCCGGGTACGCGGAGCTGAGCAGTGGACCGATGTGGTCGAGCAGGAATCCGTCCACATCGTGGGTGACCATCCGGCCGCCGACGTGCGTTGCGGCCTCCAGGACGCTGACGTTCACTCCTGCGCTGGTCAGTTGATGGGCCGCTGACAGGCCGGCGATCCCGGCCCCGATGATGACCACATCCGCGTGGTGTGCCGTGTGTGCCGTGAACACGTACCCCTCCCCGAGTCGGCGCGACTGGTGGGAGGCTCTTGCCCCCAACAGGCCCCCGGAATGCCCGAGTTCGGGTCGAGGCTAGATGGATGGCTGATGCAGGCGCAGTCGCGCGCACCCGGGAGCACCGGTGCACGGGGTCGCACGGACCCCGGCGGGCCGTGCCGGAGCGGTGGCGGGCCGGGCCGGCCGGAGGCGCCGAGGAGGCCGGCTGCGACCGCTGAGCTGCGCACGTGCGCGGGACGGCGGGCCCGGCCGTGCGGCCGGGCGGGCGGGTTCAGCGCAAGGCTGCGCGGATGGCGGCGTCGATTCCGGGGAAGGCGAACGAGAAACCCGAGTCGAGAAGTTGGCCGGGTAGCACCCGCTGGCTGCCCAGTACGTCCTCGGCGAACTCCCCGAGAGCGACGCGCAGCGCGGGCGCCGGGGCGGTGAAGAGCGTCGGACGGCGCAGCACCCGCCCCATCGCGGCCGTCACCTGGCCGTTGGTGGCGGGGGAGGGCCCGGTCAGATTCACCGGGCCGGACATGGACTCGGTGTCCAGGATGTGCCGCATCGCCGCGACGTGGTCGTGCAGAGCGATGAAGCTCCAGTACTGCCGCCCGTTCCCGAGCCGACCGCCGAGCCCGGCCCTGAACAGCGGAAAGAGACGGCCCCAGGCCCCGCCCTCCCGGGCGACGACCAGACCGGTCCGGGCGTGCACCGTCCGTACGCCCGCCTCCTCGGCAGGGGCCGTGGCCTCCTCCCAGTCCACGCACACGGACGGCAGGAATCCCTCGCCGGGCGGCGCGCTCTCGTCGACCGCACGGTCCCCGGTGTCCCCGTAGTAGCCGATGGCGGACCCGCACAGCAGCACCTTCGGCGGTGCGTCGAGGGAGGCGACCGCCTCGGCGATCGCCGCCGTGCCCAGGACCCTGCTGTCCCGGATCTCCTTCTTGTACGCGGGGGTCCACCGGTGGTCGCCGACCCCGGCCCCCGCGAGATGGACGACCGCGTCGCATCCGACGAGGCCCGCCACGTCCACGTACTGACGCTTCGGATCCCATTCCACCTCGTCGCCGGTGCCGGCGGGGCGGCGTACCAGGCGCACCACCTCGTGCCCGTCGGCCCGCAGCGAGCGCACGAGCGCCGCTCCGATGAGGCCGGTCGATCCGGTGACGGCGATACGGGAGTGCTGCATGGCTTCCATCCTGCCCCATGGACCATCCGTCACGCGGAACACGGCGTGGCACAGTGGCACGCATGTCCGAGCCGCGGTTCCACTCCCTCCTGCCCGTCCGACCCGCCGTACAGGCGGACGAGAGCGCGCTCGGAGAGCTCGACCGCGCCACCTGGTCGACGCTGCACGCCGTGCAGCCCAGGCCCCGGCCCCCGTACGAGCCGTTCTTCGACGAGCGGCACAGGCCGGGGGAGTTCCTGGTGGCCGCGGCCGTCACCGACGCGGGCGGGGAGCGCATCGCCGGGTACCTCCGGCTCGCCCCGGCGACGCCGCTGGCCTGCAACGCGCACGTGCGGCAGATACAGGGCCTCGCCGTGGCCGAGTGGGCGCGGGGCCACGGCGTCGCACGGGAGCTGCTGCGCGCCTCGTACGCGGAGGCGCGGCGCCAGGGAGCGGGGCGGCTCACCCTGCGCGTGCTCGGGCACAACACCCCCGCGCGGAAGCTCTACGCGTCGGAGGGCTTCGCCGTCGAAGGCGTACTGCCCGGCGAGTTCTTCCTGAACGGGCGGTACGCCGACGACGTCCTGATGGGCCGTTCGCTGCTCTCCTGAGTTCAGATCGGGCCGAAGCGGCTCCAGAGCGCGGGGAGCCGTTCCGCCAGCGCCGCGTCGTCCTCGAAGTCGACGGGCGTGCCGGCCGGCTCGGTGGCCTGCGGCGGCAGGCCCAGGTCCGGCGCGACCACACCGGTGAGCTGCTCGTACGCCTCGTCGGCGGCATAGCCGAGGTCCTCGCCGTCGCCGTCGAGCTCGTCGTCGAAGTCGTCGAGCAGCTCGGCGAGGCTGTCGGGTTCGTGCACCGCGCCCTCGAAGACCTCCCGGCCCTGCCCGATCAGCCAGCACCTGAAGAAGTCGAAGGCGTCGTCGCTCGCCCCGCCGAGCAGCACGGCGGCCGCGGCCCACAGGTCCCAGTGGTACGCGCGGTTGTAGCGGGCCTCGAAGTGCCTGGCGAAATCCAGCACGGAGTCGGGATCGAGCTGCACCAGCCGTTCGACGAGCAGGTCGGCATGGTCCTCGGGGTCGCCGTCGGCGCCCTCGCGGCTGTTGTCGATGATCTCCCAGAACTCCGTCTCGTCCATCACTGGTCCAGCATCGGCCTTGGCGGCGGGCGACGCACGCGGAGACACCGAAATGAAGCCTTCAGCCGTAGAGGTCGCGCAGGCGTTCGGCGGCATCGGCAACACGTTCGCGCAGTGCGGCGGGTGCCAGGACCTCCAACTCCGGCCCGAGGGAGAGCAGCTGGCCGTAGGCGACATCCTCGGACTCGACCGGCAGGGTGAGCGTGCGCCGGCCGTCCGCGTCCGGCGGGCCGGCCGCGGCCAGCGCCTCGTCCGCGGCGGCCCTGTCCACGGCGTACGGCAGTCGGCGCACCCCCGCCTCGGACAGCCGAACCGTCACCTCGGTACGCAGGATCGACCGGGCGAACTGTGCGGCGCGCTCCTCCCAGAACCCGGGCAGATCGAAGTCCTCGTCCCGTTCGAACCGGGTCGCCGACACGGCGACCGCGGTGAACCGGTCGATCCGGTACACCCGGAAGTCGTCCCCCACCCGGGCGCAGAGGTACCAGACCCCGGCCTTCAGGACGAGCCCGTACGGGGACATCTCCCGCTCCACCTCGCTCGTGGGGCCGCGGCGGTAGCTCGCCCGGACCACGAGGTCGTCCCAGACCGCCTCCGCGACGGCGGGCAGCAGCTCGGGGGTGACCGGCTCGTGGTACCAGCCCGGGGCGTCGAGGTGGAAGCGCTGTGCGGCGGTCTGCGAAGCGTCCCGGAGCGAGGGGAGCAGGGCGGCCGAGACCTTCAGCCGGGCGGCGGACGCGGCGTCGTCGAGCCCCATCTCACGCAGGGCCGAGGGCAGCCCGGACAGGAAGAGCGCCTCGGCCTCGTGACGGGCCAGACCCGTGAGCCGGGTCCGGTAACCGCCGACGAGCCGGTAACCGCCCGCCCGCCCCCGGTCCGCGTACACGGGCACGCCCGCCTCGGACAGGGCCTGGGCGTCCCTGGTCACGGTGCGCTCCGAGACCTCCAGTTCCTTCGCCAGCTCTGCGGCGGTCATGGTGGGCCGGGACTGCAGGAGCAGAACCATCTTGATGAGCCGGGCAGCACGCATGGAGCCATTGTGGGCGCCGCACGACGACGGCGGGGCAGGTCCCGGACCTGCCCGGCACCTGCCCCGCCCTCTGCTGCCTGCTGCCTACAGCCCGTACCGCTCCCGGGCCTCCTTGATCGCCGAGGCCGGGACCTCGCCGCGGCGGGCCAGCTGGGCCAGGGCCGCGACCACGATCGACTGCGCGTCCACACCGAAGTGGCGTCGGGCCGCGTCACGGGTGTCGGAGAGGCCGAAGCCGTCCGTGCCCAGCGAGGACCAGTCCTGCTCGACCCACTGGCTGATCGAGTCCGGTACCGCGCGCATCCAGTCGCTCACCGCGAGGACCGGGCCCGGCGCGCCGGAGAGCGCCTGGGTCACGTACGGCACCTGCTGCTCACCGCGGAGCAGCGCCTCGTCGGCCTCCAGCGCGTCACGGCGCAGCTCGCCCCACGAGGTGGCGGACCAGACGTCGGCCGTGACACCCCAGTCGGCGGCCAGGAGTTCCTGGGCCTTGAGCACCCAGTGGATCGCCGTACCGGAGCCCAGGAGCTGCACGCGAGGCGCGTCCGCCGCGGCGGGCGTGCCCTCCTTGAAGCGGTACAGGCCCTTGACGATGCCCTCCTCGACGCCTTCCGGCATCGCGGGCTGCTGCTTCGGCTCGTTGTAGACCGTCAGGTAGTAGAAGACGTTCTCGGCCTCGGGGCCGTACATCCTGCGCAGACCGTCCTTGACGATCACCGCGACCTCGTACGCGAACGCCGGGTCGTAGTTGAGCGACGCCGGGTTCGTGGACGCGATCAGGTGCGAGTGGCCGTCCGCGTGCTGCAGGCCCTCGCCCGTCAGCGTCGTACGGCCGGCCGTGGCGCCGACGATGAAGCCCTTGCCGAGCTGGTCGGCGAGCTGCCACATCTGGTCGCCGGTCCGCTGCCAGCCGAACATCGAGTAGAAGATGTAGAACGGGATCATCGTCTGGCCGTGTGTCGCGTACGACGTGGCGGCGGCGATGAAGTCGGCCATGGCGCCGGCCTCGGTGATCCCCTCGTTGAGGATCTGGCCGTCCTTGGCTTCCTTGTAGTACATCAGCTGGTCGCGGTCGACCGGGTCGTACGTCTGGCCCAGCGGCGAGTAGATGCCGGCCGACGGGAACAGCGACTCCATGCCGAAGGTGCGGGCCTCGTCCGGGACGATAGGCACCCAGCGCCTGCCGGTCTCCTTGTCCCGCATCAGGTCCTTCACCAGGCGGACGAACGCCATGGTGGTGGCCATCTCCTGCTTGCCGGACCCCTTGTACAGGGCCTTGAAGGCACGCTCCTCCGGCTGCGGCAGAGCCGCCGCGTGCACCCGGCGGGCGGGGGCCGGACCGCCGAGGGCGGCACGGCGCTCCTGGAGGTAGCGGACCTCGGGGGAGTCGGCGCCCGGGTGGCCGTAGGGGACCAGCCCGTCCTCGAAGGCGCTGTCCGGGATCGGGAGGCCGAGCAGCTCGCGCATGCTCTTGAACTCGTCGATCGACAGCTTCTTCATCTGGTGGTTGGCGTTCTTGGACTCGAAGCCCTTGCCGAGCGTGTAGCCCTTGACCGTCTGGGCCAGGATCACGGTCGGCGCGCCCTTGTGCTCCACCGCGGCGCGGTAGGCCGCGTACACCTTGCGGGCCTCGTGGCCGCCGCGGGAGCTGTAGAAGCACTCGGCGATCTTGGCGTCGCTCAGCAGCTTCGCCAGCTCGGCGAGCGCGGGCTCGGTGCCGAAGAAGTGCTCGCGGATGTACGCCACGTCGCGGGTCGCGTACGTCTGGAACTGCGCGTCCGGCACCTCGCGGAGGCGGCGGATCAGCGCGCCCGTGGTGTCCAGCTGGAACAGCTCGTCCCAGGCGTTGCCCCAGAGCGTCTTGATGACGTTCCAGCCGGCTCCGCGGAACGCGCCCTCCAGCTCCTGGACCACGCGGAAGTTGGCGCGGACCGGGCCGTCGAGGCGCTGCAGGTTGCAGTTGATGACGAACGTCAGGTTGTCGAGCTGCTCACGGGCCGCGAGGGCGAGGGCGGCGGTCGACTCGGGCTCGTCCATCTCGCCGTCGCCCAGGAAGGCCCAGACGTGTGAGTTCGACGTGTCCTTGATGTTGCGGTTGGCCAGATAGCGGTTGAAGCGCGCCTGGTAGATCGCCGAGAGCGGGCCGAGGCCCATCGACACGGTGGGGAACTCCCACAGCCAGGGCAGCCGCCGCGGGTGCGGGTAGGACGGCAGGCCCTCGCCGCCCGACTCCTGGCGGAAGTTGTCGAGCTGCTGCTCGCTGATCCGGCCGTCGAGGAAGGCGCGGGCGTAGATGCCGGGCGAGGCGTGGCCCTGGATGTAGAGCTGGTCGCCGGAGCCGTCCCCCTCCTTGCCGCGGAAGAAGTGGTTGAAGCCGGTCTCGTACAGCCAGGCTGCCGAGGCGAACGTGGCTATGTGGCCGCCCACGCCGAACCGGGCGCCGCGGGTGACCATCGCAGCCGCGTTCCAGCGGTTCCAGGCGGTGATCTTCGATTCCATCTCCAGGTCGCCGTCGAAGGCGGGCTCCGCGGAGGTGGGGATGGTGTTGACGTAATCGGTCTCCAGCAGCTTGGGCAGAGCGATGCCGGCGCCCTCGGCGTGCTGGAGCGAACGACGCATCAGGTATGCGGCGCGGTGCGGGCCCGCGGCCTTGGTGACGGCGTCCAGGGAGGCCGCCCATTCGGCAGTCTCCTCGGGGTCGCGGTCCGGGAGCTGGTCGAGCTCGCTCGGAAGTTTTGCTACGGGGTCGGTCATGATCGCCGCCTTCCGGAGTGGAGGGGGGTGGAGAAGGCCCTGGCTGGCAGGACAGGGCGATGGGGCCGGTGGGCCCGCGACTGAACTGTAAGTCGCCGATCGATGATCGATCAAAGGATGAAAGGCAAAACTTCTCGATCTGAAGAAAGTGGCATGGGGTGCCTCGAAACGGGGCACGGAGTGACGGGATTTTTGGGGTGAAACGGGCTCTGAGCTGCACAGTCGAGCGCCCGGTACCGCAGATGGGTACGCGCCTTCGCGCGGCTTCACGCCGGGGGAGCGCATTTCTGGCTCACGCTCGCGGCGCGCACCCCAGGACGTGCTCCTTCACGAGCACGGCGATCCGCGGGTCCCGCCGCAGGAACGCGTCGATGAGGGCCTCGTGCTCCTCCGCGTACGACTTCTGCACCGTGCCCAGCCAGCGGATCGACAGGGCCGTGAACACCTCGATGCCCAGCCCCTCCCAGGTGTGCAGCAGGACGGCGTTCCCCGCGGCCCGCACCATCTCCCGGTGGAAGGCCACCGTGTGCCGCACCTGCGCCTCGCCGTCGGCCAGCCGGTCCGCCTCGTACAGGGCCGCCACGTGCGGGGTCAGCGCCGAGCAGTCCTCGCCGAGCGCCGGGGCCGCCAGCTCCGCGGCGATCTGCTCGAGCCCGGCCCGTACGGGGTAGCTCTCCTCCAGATCGGCCGCGGTCAGATTCCGCACGCGTACGCCCTTGTTGGGGGCCGACTCGATCAGCCGCAGGGTCTCCAGCTCGCGCAGCGCCTCACGCACGGGCGTCTGGCTGACCTCCAGCTCGGTCGCGATACGGCGCTCCACGATCCGCTCGCCCGGCTTCCAGCGCCCGCTGACGATCCCGTCCACGATGTGCTCGCGGATCTGCTCGCGCAGCGAGTGGACGACGGGCGGGGTCATGACGGGCTCCTTCGGGGCAAACCGGTGCTGCCTACACCAACACGGTGGCCAGGGGCGACCGGTGGTGTCTAGACAATACGGCGGCGCCCCCGCCCGGGAGTGTTCCGGACGGGGGCGCCGCTGGTGAGGCTGGTTACAACTGCGTGCCTCAGAGGCCGAGCTCGACCTCGAACTCGCCCGCTTCGAGGATCGCCTTGACCGTCGTCAGGTAACGGGCGGCGTCCGCGCCGTCCACCAGACGGTGGTCGTAGGAGAGCGAGAGGTACGTCATGTCGCGGACACCGATGACGGTGCCCTCGGCGGTCTCGATGACCGCCGGACGCTTGACGGTGGCACCGATGCCCAGGATGGCTGCCTGGTTCGGCGGCACGATGACGGTGTCGAACAGCGCACCGCGCGAACCGGTGTTGCTGACGGTGAAGGTCGCACCGGACATGTCGTCCGGGGTGAGGCCGCCACCGCGGGCCTTGCCGGCCAGCTCGGCGGTCTTCTTCGCGATACCGGCGATGTTCAGGTCGCCCGCACCCTTGATGACCGGGGTCATCAGACCCTTCTCGGCGTCCACGGCGATGCCGATGTTCTCCGAGTCGAAGTACGTGATGGTGCCCTCGTCCTCGTTGATCCGGGCGTTGACGACCGGGTGGGCCTTCAGCGCCTGGGCCGCCGCCTTCACGAAGAACGGCATCGGGGACAGCTTGACGCCCTCACGGGCGGCGAAGGACTCCTTCGCCTGGTTGCGCAGCTTCATCAGCTTGGTGATGTCGACCTCGAGGACCGAGGTCAGCTGGGCCTGCGAGTGCAGCGCCTTCATCATGTTGTCGCCGATGACCTTGCGCATGCGGGTCATCTTGACCGTCTGACCGCGCAGCGGGGACGTCTCGAGCTTCGGCGCGGCCTTCGCGGCCGGGGCAGCGGCGACCGGAGCCGGAGCGGCAGCGGCGGCCTTGGCGGCCTCCGCGGCGGCGACGACGTCCTGCTTGCGGATGCGGCCACCGACGCCGGTGCCCTTGACCGCGCCCAGGTCGACGCCGTTCTCGGCGGCGAGCTTGCGGACGAGCGGCGTGACGTACGCGCCGTCGTCACCGGCAGGCGCGGCCGGAGCCGGGGCGACCGGTGCCGGAGCGGCGGCCACGGGCGCCGGAGCGGCCGGAGCCGCGACCGGGGCGGCGGGCGCCACCGGGGCCGGAGCTGCCGGAGCGGCAGGCGCGGGGGCCGGAGCCGGAGCAGCCGGGGCGGCCGGAGCCGGAGCCGGAGCGGCGGCGGGGGCCGGAGCTGCCTCCGCCGGAGCAGCGGCCGGGGCGGCACCCGGAGCACCGATGACGGCGAGCTTCGCGCCGACCTCGGCGGTCTCGTCCTCGGCGACCACGATCTCCAGCAGCACGCCGGAGACCGGGGCGGGGATCTCGGTGTCGACCTTGTCCGTGGAGACCTCGAGCAGGGGCTCGTCCTCCGTGACCTCCTCGCCGACCTCCTTCAGCCAGCGGGTGACCGTGCCCTCGGTGACGCTCTCACCGAGCGCGGGGAGGGTGACGTCGGTGCCTTCGGCGCCACCGGCCGCAGCCGGAGCCGCCGCGGGGGCCGGAGCGGCGGGGGCCTCGGCGGCGGGCGCCGGAGCCTCGGCAGCGGGAGCCGGGGCAGCCGCGGGCTCGGCGGCCGGAGCCGCCGCGGGCGCGCCCGAGCCGTCGTCGATGACGGCCAGCTCGGCGCCGACCTCGACGGTCTCGTCCTCGGCGACCTTGATGGACGCCAGGACACCGGATACGGGGGCCGGGATCTCGGTGTCGACCTTGTCGGTCGAGACCTCGAGCAACGGCTCGTCGGCCTCGACGTGCTCGCCCTCGGCCTTCAGCCAACGGGTGACGGTGCCCTCGGTGACGCTCTCGCCGAGCGCCGGAAGGGTTACGGAAACCGACATGGTTTCAGTTGCTCCTTACGAAAGTGCGGAAGTGGTCGGTCGTCGCGCCCGGGACTGGATCAGTCGTGGGAGTGGAGAGGCTTGCCGGCCAGAGCCAGGTGCGCCTCGCCCATCGCTTCGTTCTGCGTCGGGTGGGCGTGGATGAGCTGCGCGACCTCGGCCGGCAGCGCCTCCCAGTTGTAGATCAGCTGGGCTTCGCCGACCTGCTCGCCCATACGGTCACCGACCATGTGGACGCCGACCACGGCACCGTCCTTGACCTGGACGAGCTTGATCTCGCCCGCGGTCTTCAGGATCTTGCTCTTGCCGTTGCCCGCGAGGTTGTACTTGAGGGCGACGACCTTGTCCGCACCGTAGATCTCCTTGGCCTTGGCCTCGGAGATACCGACGGAGGCGACCTCGGGGTGGCAGTACGTCACCTTCGGCACGCCGTCGTAGTCGATCGGCACGGTCTTGAGACCGGCCAGCCGCTCCGCCACCAGGATGCCCTCGGCGAAGCCGACGTGGGCGAGCTGGAGGGTCGGGGCGAGGTCGCCCACGGCCGAGATCGTCGGGACGTTGGTCTGCATGTACTCGTCGACGAGGACGTAGCCGCGGTCCATCGCGACGCCGGCCTCCTCGTAGCCCAGACCCTGCGACACCGGGCCGCGGCCGATCGCGACCAGCAGCACCTCCGCCTCGAAGGTCTTGCCGTCGGCGAGGGTGACGCGCACGCCGTCCTGCGTGTACTCGGCCTTGTCGAAGAAGGTGCCGAGGTTGAACTTGATGCCGCGCTTGCGGAACGCGCGCTCGAGGAGCTTCGAGCTGTTCTCGTCCTCGACGGGGACCAGGTGCTTCAGGCCCTCGACGATGGTGACCTCGGTGCCGAAGGACTTCCACGCCGAGGCGAACTCGACGCCGATGACGCCGCCGCCCAGGACGATCGCGGACTTCGGTACACGGTCCAGCTTCAGCGCGTGGTCCGAGGAGATGATGCGGTTGCCGTCGATCTCCAGGCCGGGCAGCGACTTCGGCACGGAGCCGGTCGCGAGCACGACGTGGCGGCCCTGGATGCGCTGGCCGTTGACATCCACCGAGGTGGGCGACGAGAGCCGGCCCTCACCCTCGATGTAGTGCACCTTGCGCGAGGCGATGAGACCCTGCAGGCCCTTGTACAGACCCGAGATCACCTCGTCCTTGTACGCGTGGACGGCCGCGATGTCGATGCCCTCGAAAGTGGCCTTGACACCGAACTGACCGGCCTCGCGGGCCTGGTCGGCGATCTCGCCGGCGTGCAGCAGCGCCTTGGTGGGAATGCAGCCGTTGTGCAGGCAGGTGCCGCCGACCTTGCCCTTCTCGATCAGTGCGACGTCCAGGCCCAGCTGCGCTCCGCGCAGGGCCGCGGCGTACCCGCCGCTACCACCGCCGAGGATCACTAGGTCGAAAACGGTGCTGGCGTCGTTCGCCACGTCACGTCCTCCATGCATGTGCGCCGTACGCCGGGCCCCTCGCTGGGGTGTGACCGGCCGGTCGGCTGGTGTTCGGCCGCTTGTGTTGTTCGGCCCTGTGGTGGGGGCCCTGTCCTGCCGAGAACCCATCTTCGCACTTGTTGAGGGCGAGCGGGACGCGGGCCCCCGGTCCGAGCCGGACGGAGGTCCGGCTCGGACGGTTGGCGATGCGTACAAAGTTTCGGAAAGAGGCCGGTCAGAGCCACTGAGGTGAACACGTACGGCCCCGGACGTATGCCCGGGGCCGTATCGCTGCGCGCGAACGGCGCAGCGAATGCCGTGCGGAACTCAGCCGAGGTCGCCGGCGGCCGTGCGCTCCGCCAGCTTGACCAGGGTGCGGACCGCGGATCCGGTGCCGCCCTTGGGCGTGTAGCCGTACGGCGCGCCCTCGTGGAAGGCGGGTCCCGCGATGTCCAGGTGGGCCCAGGCGATGCCCTCGCCCACGAACTCCTGCAGGAACAGACCGGCCACCAGGCCGCCGCCCATCCGCTCGCCCATGTTGGCGATGTCGGCGGTCGGGGAGTCCATGCCCTTGCGCAGGTCGGCGGGGAGCGGCATCGGCCAGGACGCCTCGCCGACCTCCTCGGCGATCTCGTGGATGGCGGTACGGAAGGCGTCGTCGTTGGCCATCACGCCGAAGGTGCGGTTGCCCAGGGCGAGGACCATCGCGCCCGTCAGGGTCGCCACGTCGACGATCGCGTCGGGGTTCTCCTCCGAGGCGCGGGTCAGCGCGTCGGCGAGGACGAGCCGGCCCTCGGCGTCGGTGTTGAGGACCTCGACGGTCTTGCCGCTGTACATGTGCAGCACGTCACCCGGGCGGGTGGCGTTGCCCGACGGCATGTTCTCGGCGAGGGCCAGCCAGCCGGTGACGTTGACCTGGAGGCCGAGACGGGAGGCCGCGACGACGGCGGCGAACACGGCGGCGGCGCCGCTCATGTCGCACTTCATCGTCTCGTTGTGGCCGGCCGGCTTGAGCGAGATGCCGCCCGAGTCGTAGGTGATGCCCTTGCCGACCAGGGCGAGGGTCTTCTCCGCCTTCGGGTGGGTGTAGCCGAGCCGGACGAGGCGGGGGCCGTGCGTCGAGCCCTGGCCGACGCCCAGGAGGCCGCCGAAGCCGCCCTTGACGAGAGCCTTCTCGTCGAGGACCTGGACCTTGATGCCGTGCTCCTTGCCGGCGGCGGTGGCGACCGCGGCGAAGGACTCGGGGTACAGGTCGTTCGGCGGGGTGTTGATCAGGTCGCGGGCGCGGTTGATCTCCTCGACGACCGCGGTGGCGCGCTCCGCGGCGGCCTTGAACGCCTTGTCGCGCGGCTTGGTGCCGAGCAGGGCGACCTCGGCGAGCGGCAGCTTCGCGCTGTTGTCCTTCTTGCCCTTGGGAGCGAGCTTGTTCTCGCCGCCCTGGTAGGCGGTGAAGGCGTACGCGCCGAGCAGGGCGCCCTCGGCGATGGCCTCGGCGTCCTCGGAGGACTCCGTCGGCAGCGCGAAACCGGCCTTCTTCGAACCGGTCAGCGCACGGGCGGCGCTGCCGGCGGCGCGGCGCAGCGCCTCCGCGTCGTACGCGTCGTCCTTCTCCGGGACCGGGCCGAGCCCGACCGCGACGACGACGGGGACCTTGAGACCGGAAGGCGCGGGAAGCTTGGTCACTTCGCCCTCGGCACCGGAGGCGCCCAGGGTCTCCAGGACGGTGGCGAGCTTTCCGTCGAACGCCTTGTCCACGGCCTCGGCGCCCGGTGCGACGACCGGACCCTTGGCGCCCTTGGCGATGCCGACGACGAGTGCGTCGGCGCGCAGCGTCGCCGCACCTGCGGTGCTGAGAGTGAGAGCAGTCACGGTGGTGAATTCTCGCTTCCGTTGAGTTGTGTGCCGGTCGAGGGGTGGGCCGACCGTGCCCGGCGCATCGTAGATGCCGCCGCAATGCGCCGGGAATGAGCCTACGCGCGCCATTGCTTCCGGCTCACAGGGGCGGGGCCGTCCGGCCGTACGGCACCTGGGCCGGCCGGCCCCGTACGGCGGAACGGACCACGGGGATAGGGTCGTTGACCTGGGCAGGTGAGCGGGGGAGACGGCATGCGGGGCGTAAGGACACGACGGCCGGCGCCCTGCGCCGTGCTGGTGCTGCTGGCCGTACTGGCCGGCTGCGCCCCTGCCGCGGAGCCGGCGGACCCGCCCCGGCCGACCGCCGGCCGGCGCTGGCAGCCGGAACCGGGGGTGGACTGGCAGTGGCAGCTCTCCGGCCGGGTGGACACGGGCGTGGACGCGCCCGTCTACGACATCGACGGGTTCGACCAGGACGCGAAGACGGTGGCCGCGCTGCACCGCAAGGGCCGCAAGGTCATCTGCTACCTCTCCACCGGTGCCTGGGAGGACTTCCGCCCGGACGCCGGGAAGTTCCCTGCTTCCGTACGCGGGAAGAGCAACGGCTGGGAGGGGGAGTGGTGGCTCGACATCCGCCGCACCGACATCCTGGAGCCGCTGATGGAGGCCCGGATCGCCATGTGCGCGAAGAAGGGCTTCGACGCCGTGGAGCCGGACAACATGGACGGCTACCTCAACACCACGGGCTTCCCGCTCACCGCGGACGACCAGCTGCGCTACAACCGGCTGATCGCCCGCCTCGCCCACCGCCACCACCTGGCCGTCGGCCTGAAGAACGACCTGCCCCAGATCCCGCAGCTGGTGGACGACTTCGACTTCGCGGTCAACGAACAGTGCGCGCAGTACGACGAATGCGAGACGCTGACACCGTTCATCGAGGCGGGCAAGGCCGTCCTCCACGCGGAGTACGAAGTGCCGGTGGCGGACTTCTGTCCCGGGACCCGGAAGCTCCGGCTGAGCTCGCTGCTCAAGAAGTACGAACTCGGGGTCTGGCGCCGGACCTGCTGACAGTCCTCAGCCGAGGACGAGCGCCACCAGGGCGACGGTGACCGCGGTTTCCTCCAGGGCGCCGAACACATCGCCCGTCACCCCGCCGAAGCGCCGCACACAGTGGCGCAGCATCAGATGCGCGGCCCCGAGACCGGCCAGCGCGGCGAGGGCGTGGTGCAGGGCCCCGTACCCCCCGAGGAGCGCACCCGTCCCCGCGCAGCCCGCCACCACCACGACGGCCACGGCCAGTGCGGTACGGGGCGCGACCGTGCCTGCCACCGCCGCGCCGAGGCCCTCGGGACGGGCGGGCGGGACGCCCCGGCGCGCGGCCAGGGTGAGCGCGAGCCGGGCGGTGACCGCGGCGACGACCGCCCCCAGGGCACCGTGTGCCCAGCCCTGCCCGTACAGCTCGAAGAGGACCGCGACCTGTGCCAGCAGGACGAACAGCAGGGTGATGACACCGAACGGACCAATGTCCGACTGCTTCATGATCCGCAGTGCGTCCTCGGCCGGTTTGGCGCTGCCGAGCCCGTCGGCGGTGTCCGCGAGCCCGTCCAGATGCAGGCCGCGGGTCAGGGCGGCGGGCACGGCGGCGGAGGCGACCGCCGCCGGCAGGGGACCCGAGCCGGCGAGCAGGAACAGCACCCCGGGCACGGCCGCGAGCAGTCCCACGACGAGTCCGGCGAGCGGGGCGCAGAGCATGCCGGCGCGGGCGGCTTCGCGGTCCCAGCGGGAGACACGGACGGGGAGCACGGTCAGGGTGCCGAAGGCGAAACGCAGGCCGTGGCTGTTCAGGGAGGTCACCGCGCGCAGGCTAGCCGGTGCGGCGCGGCGCTAGATTGGGCAAAACACATCAGAAGCCGTGTATGGGGATCATCGGGAGCGGGTGGCATGGGTCACTGGTTTCAGCAGAACATCGTCGAGCCGGGCAAGCTCCCGCTGCTGCTCGCGCTGGGCTCCTTCGTGCTCACCTTCACCATCACCCGTGTCATCACCCGCATGATCAGGGCCGGGAAGGGGCCGTTCCGCAACATCACACCCGGCGGCGTGCACATCCACCATGTGGTGCCGGGCGTCGTCCTCTCCGTGGTCGGCGGGTTCGGGGCGGTCGCCTCCGGACAGCACGGTGCCGCCGCCGGAATCTGCGCGGTCGTCTTCGGGGTGGGGGCCGGCCTGGTACTCGACGAGTTCGCGCTGATCCTGCACCTGGACGATGTCTACTGGACCGAGGAGGGCCGCCAGAGCGTGGAGGTCGTGGTCCTCACCGCCTCGCTCGTCGTGCTCGTCCTCGCCGGGTTCTCACCGCTGGGAGTGGACGAACTGAGCGGCGACCAGCAGCAGAACAGACTGGGCGTCGTCCTCACGTACGTCGTCAACTTCGGCTTCGTGCTGATCGCCCTGTTCAAGGGAAAGGCCCGCATGGCGGTGATCGGGACCCTCATCCCGTTCATCGCGCTGTTCGCCGCGATCCGGCTGGCCAGGCCGGCCTCGCCGTGGGCCAGACGCTTCTACCGCAAGCGGCACCGGGCGCGCGCCAGGGCGGTGCTGAGGGCGTACCACCACGATGTGCGCTGGGCGGGGCCGCGCCGCAGGTTCCAGGACCTGATCGGCGGGGCTCCCGACCGGACACCGCTGCCGGGGCCCGGCCCGGGAGGCTGAGATCAGACGGTGGTGGTCCCCGCGGGCTCGCCCTCCCCGGAGGCTTCCTCCGCGGCGTCCTCGACGGTCTCGTCCGCGGGCTTCTCCACAGGCTCCTCCGCCCGTTCGGGCAGCTCGGCGGCCAGCGCCGCCGCGGCCTGGACGAGCGGCAGCGCGAGCAGTGCCCCGCTGCCCCCGCCCACGGTCACCCCGTGATCGAGCAGCGGCGTCAGCGCCATCCGGTCCAGCGCCTTCATCTGCGCCGGCTCACCGCTCACCTGCCCCGCCAGCCACCAGTCCGGCGCCCTGAAGGCCGCCCGCTGGGCCACGAGTGCGCAGGCCGCCGAGACCACCCCGTCCAGCACCACGGGCATCCGGCGCACCGCGCTCTGCAGCAGGAAACCGGTCATCGCCGCCAGATCCGCGCCGCCCACCGCGGCCAGCAGCTCCAGCTGATCGCCGAGAACGGGCCGGGCCCGGCGCAACGCGTCCCGGATCGCGGCACACTTGCGCATCCACGCCAGATCGTCGATGCCCGCACCGCCGCGCCCGGTCACCACGGAGGCGTCCGTGCCGCACAGGGCCGCGATCAGGGTCGAGGCCGCCGTCGTACCGCCGACGCTCAGATCACCGAGCACCACCAGATCGGTGCCGGAGTCGGCCTCCTCGTCGGCGATCCGCACACCGAGGCGTACGGCCTGCTCGGCCTCCTCGGCCGTCAGCGCGTCCTCGACGTCGATCCGGCCACTGCCGCGCCGCACCCGGTGCCGTACGACCGCCTCCGGCAGCAGCCCGGGGTCGCAGTCCAGACCGGCGTCCACGATCCGTACGGGGACGGCGAAGCGGCGGGCCAGCACCGCGACCGGGCTCGCACCGTCCAGCGCGGCCCGCACCAGCTCGTGCGCGGTGCCGGCCTCCCGGCCGGAGACCCCCAGCTCCGCCACCCCGTGATCACCGGCGAACAGCACCACACGCGGCTGGTCCACGGGCTTGACCGGTACGGACTGCTGGGCGGCCGACAGCCACTCACCCAGCTCGTCGAGCCGGCCGAGAGCGCCGGGCGGGACGGTCAGCCGCTCCCGGCGTTCCTCGGCGTCGCGCCGTACGCCGCCGTCGGGGCGTTCGATGAGGTCGGAGAAGTCGTCCAGATTCACGGGGGTCTGCCTCGCGGGTCGTCACATGGTGGGCAGGAACCCGGCGGAGGGCTCCTGTGCGGAACAGTACCCGGCAGCTTTCCGCGCCCCCGGCCCGCGCACCCGCCCGAGGGCCGGCCCCGTCCCGACCCGCGGCCCTCTGCCGCCCCGCCCGCACGGCTCAGCCCCGCAGCACCAGCGCCCGCCCCGCCACCACCAGCAGCACCTGCTCGCACTCGTCGGCGAACGCGGCGTTCAGACGGCCCAGTTCGTCCCGGAAGCGCCGCCCGGAGGCCGTCGCGGGGACCACGCCCGATCCGGTCTCATTGGTCACGGCGACGACCGTACGGCGCGTCCCGCGCACCGAGCGGACCAGTTCCGCGACCCGTTCCCGCAGTGCCTCCTCGCCGCCGTCCGCCCACCGGGCGTCGTCCCACGCCTCCACCCGGTCCATCGCGTCCGTCAGCCACAGCGACAGACAGTCGATCAGCAGCGGCGGGCCGTCCGCCTCCAGCAGAGCCACCAGCTCGCAGGTCTCCTCGGTGCGCCACGCGGCGGGCCTGCGCTCGCGGTGCAGCCCGATCCGGGCCGCCCATTCCGCGTCGCCGTTCCGCCGGCCGCCCGTCGCCACGTACACCACCTCGGGGAACGTCTCCAGGCGCTGCTCGGCCTCCAGCGACTTCCCCGACCGTGCGCCCCCGGTCACCAGCGTGCGCCGGGGCATCTCGGGCACCGCGTGGAACTCGCCCACCCTCAGCGTCGTCCCGTCCGGCACGGCCCGCGCCCCGGCGGCCGCGAGCCTGCGGTGCAGTTCCTCGCCGGGCGGTGCGTCGTGGTCCAGGTGGACGGCGACGACCTCGGTGGTGGGCCCGATCGCCTCCACGGCCCGCAGCCGGGCCACGGCGTCGGGCCGCGCGATCACATCGGCGACGACCATGTCGTACGGCTCCGCCATCCGGTCGGCCAGACCGGCGGGCGCGGCCCCCGGCGGCAGGTAGAGCAGCCGCTCGCCTTCGGGCGACGTCACCTCGTACCCGGTGCCCGGAGCGTCCATCGACACCGCCCGCACCCGGTGCCCGCTGATCAGCGTCAGCTCCTGGCCGTCCGGTACGCGCCCCGCGGACGGGAGTGAGGCGGGCAGTTCCACGGCGGGCCCGTCATGGGGATGGGTCAGCAGCACCTGGCGTACGCCGGTGAGCGAACGGCCGGCGCGGGCCGCGGCGAACACGGCGCCCGGGGTGAGGTCGAGCAGCAGCGCGTCGTCGACCAGCAGCGAGGTCGCGGCCCGCGCCCGCGCACCACGGGCCGACGCGCAGGCCGCGCAGGGACAGTCGGGCCGCGGCAGCCCGTCGGGGGCTCCGGTGCCGAGCAGAGTCAGTTCCACGCTCCTGATCCTCCCGCGTCCATGCTTCACCTGCGCGCCCGGGCCAGGTACTAGGCTTCGGGCAGCAACGTGACCCAGGAGGCGGACATGGCGTGGACGTGGCGGTTCGAGAAGTCCGACGGTACGGAGACGGAGCCGGCTCTGCAGCCGGAGGAGTTCACGACCCAGGGCGATGCGGAGTCCTGGATCGGTGAGTTCTGGAAGGAGCTCCTGGAGGGCGGTGCAGACCAGGTGTCGCTGTTCGAGGACGCGACGAAGATCTACGGCCCGATGAGCCTCCAGGCCGACTAGGGCCTTCCGGCTGCCCGCCTCGCGAGCGAGAACCGGCCCGCCACCCGCCAGGGTGCCGGGCCGGGTGCCGCCGCGTCGGCTCAGATCTCGCCCAGGGTGGCCTCGACCGTCTTCTTCGCACCGCCGCGCGAGTACGTCACCGAGACCTGCCCGCCCGGTTTCTCGCCCGCCAGGGCCTCCGACAGCGAGGTGATCGTCGTGATCGGGGTGTCGTCGACCGCGGTGATGACGTCTCCGGTGCGCAGCCCCGCCTTCTCCGCGGCCCCGCCCTTCTCCACGCTGACGATGGCGACACCGGCCGGCTGGTAGTCGCCGTCGACGACGGTACGGCCCGTGATGTTCAGTGCCGCCCGGCCCGAGTCCGTGACCTTGCCGGACTTGATGATCTGGTCCGCGACCGTCCGCACCATGGAGACCGGGATCGCGAATCCGATCCCGGGTGCCGCGCTGCCGCCCAACTGCGGATCCGCCGCCGCGAGGGTCGGGATGCCGATCACCTCGCTGTCGAGGTTCACCAGCGCCCCGCCGCTGTTGCCCGGGTTGATCGCCGCCGAGGTCTGCACCATGTCGGCGAGCGTCGCCCCGGTGCCACCGCCCGAGCTGCTCTCACTGACCGTCCGCCCCAGGGCGGAGACGATGCCCTGGGTGACGCTGCTGGACAGGCCGAGCGGCGAGCCCATCGCCAGCACGATCTGCCCCACCTGGACCTCTTCGGCGTCGCCGAACTTCGCGGCCCGCAGCCCGCCGGGGATGTCGTTCAGCTTGACGACCGCCAGGTCCTGCTCCGGATAGGAGGAGACCAGGGAGGCCTTGAGCCCCTTCTCACCGGTGGCGACGGTGACGTCGAAGGTCTTCGCGCTTCCCACGACGTGGGCGTTCGTGACGATGTGGCCCTTGTCGTCGTAGACGATGCCGGAGCCGAGACTGTCGTCCGCGCCGATCTGTACGACCGAGGGCAGCACATCCCTGATGACGTCCTGGTACCGGCTCTCGAGGTCATCCGTGGCCCGGGCCGCGGCGCCCTGCTGCGTCCGGGCGCCGGCCGGGGAGGAACCCGCGCCGGAACAGCCGGCCGCCAGGGCGATCGCGCAGGCACCGGCGGTCAGGGGCAGCAGCAGGCGGCGGGCCCGGCCGCGGGAGGAGGATGCGTCCATGCCCGGAGTATGGCCAGGGGCCCGGCGCAGGGGCCTGCGCTGATGGGCCGATCAGACGTACGGCCGGGCTCCTGCGGGACAGCCCTCAGCCGCGCACCCCGCACAGGTGCAGCAGCGCCGCCACCCTGCGGTACGGATCGGTCCGCCCCGCCCGGTCCTCCGCGGCCAGCACCCGCTCCAGCTCCTGGGCGCCGGGCAGCTCGTCGTCGTTGCTCACGTTGTCGGTGAAGACCCGCACGCCGTACCAGGCGTGCAGCGGCGCGGCGATCCCGGCGAGGGTGGATGTCAGCGCGTCGAGCCGGTCGGCCCGCACGAGGAGGCCGAGCCGGTTGGTGTACGTATCCGAGTCGAACGCCGCGAGAGCCCCGCCGAAGTCTCCCGCCGTCCCGGGCCGCATCGCCAGCGCGTCCGCGTTCCGCACGAGCAGCGAGAGGAGCCCGCCGGGCGCCAGCATCCGGGCCAGGCCGGCCAGTATCGGATCAGGCTCGGAGACGTACATCAGGACGCCGTGGCACAGCACGACGTCGAAGCTGCCGGGCAGGAAGTGCACCCCGGTGTCGCGGCCGTCGCCCTCGATGAGGCGCACCCGTTCCCGGATGCCCTCGGGCTCGCCCGCGAGGGCCTCCCGGGCGGTCCGCAGCATCTCGCCGTCGGACTCCAGCCCGGTCACCGAGTGCCCGGCCCGGGCCAGCCGCAGCGCCTGCGTGCCCTGGCCCATGCCGACATCGAGCACCCGCAGCCGCCGCCCCACGGGGAAGCGCGCGGCTATCTGCTCGTCCAGCTGCCGGGCGACGAGCTCCTGGCGGACCGTGTTGCGCAGTCCGCCGAGCCCGTCCAGCCATTGGGAAGAGACCCCCGTGAAGCCGGAGGTCTCCGTGCTCAGGGCCGCTCTCCCCGCTTGACCTGCGGCTTCGGAAGCCGCAGTCGGCGCATCTGGAGCGTACGCATCAGGCCGTAGGCCACGGCACCGCGCTTGGGGGTGTCCGGGAAGCGCTCGGCGAGCTGCTTCTTGAGCCGGAACGCGAGGCCGATGGAGTCGACCACGATCAGCACGATCACGCCGAGCCAGAGCAGCAGCGAGATGTTCTGGATGTTCTGGATCTGGATCACGCTGAGGATCAGGATGACCACTGCGAGCGGAAGGAAGTACTCCGCGATGCAGAAGCGTGAGTCCACGAAGTCACGGACGAAGCGCCGCACGGGCCCCTTGTCACGTGCGGGGAGATAACGCTCGTCACCCGACGCGAGCGCCTCACGCTGCTTGGCCAGGTCGGCGCGGCGCGCTTCGCGCTGTCGCTTCGTGGCCTCCTTGCGATCGGTCGGCGTGCCGCTCGAAGCACGTCGGCGCTGCGTCTGGGCCTCGTTGCGCTTGGGGGTGGGGCGACCCTTGGGAGCCTGAGGGTCGCGGGGCTGCTTGGAGAGGTCCGCCGTCACCTTGTCGGTGGGGGCCTTCTCTTCCTTGGAACGGCTACGGAACACAAAACCCAAGGGTACGGGGTCGGTCCGGGCAAGTCAGGACCGGGCGGGAACGATCCGGCAACGGCCTGCGTCCTGAAAGGTGTCCCGACAGGGGCAGAACGGACGTCGCCACCGGTTTCCCTGATGTTCCTCTACTCCCTGGGCGGGAGTGGTCGCAGGTGGCAGTCGTCCTTGGGTAGGAGCACATCCGTACCCGAACAGTGCGGTAATAGAGGCAGGGCCCGTACTGTGGGTTCTGTTGGAGTGCTGGAGCTCAGTCCGTCAGAAGGGGGCGCGCGAAGCCCATGAGCGGTGTCATGAAGCGTATGGGAATGATCTTCCGCGCGAAGGCAAACAAGGCCCTTGACCGGGCCGAGGATCCGCGCGAGACCCTCGATTACTCGTACCAGAAGCAGCTGGAGCTGCTTCAGAAGGTACGCCGCGGCGTCGCCGATGTGGCGACCTCGCGCAAGCGGCTGGAGCTGCAGCTGAACCAGCTGCAGGGACAGTCGTCCAAGCTGGAGGACCAGGGCCGCAAGGCACTCGCGCTCGGCCGCGAGGACCTGGCCCGCGAGGCGCTGTCCCGGCGCGCCGCCCTCCAGCAGCAGGTCACGGACCTGGAGACGCAGCACCAGACGCTGCAGGGTGAGGAGGAGAAGCTCACTCTCGCGGCCCAGCGGCTGCAGGCCAAGGTCGACGCCTTCCGTACGAAGAAGGAGACGATCAAGGCCACCTACACCGCCGCGCAGGCGCAGACCCGGATCGGTGAGGCGTTCTCCGGTATCTCCGAGGAGATGGGTGACGTCGGCCTCGCGATCCAGCGGGCCGAGGACAAGACCCAGCAGCTGCAGGCGCGCGCCGGAGCCATCGACGAGCTGCTGGCCTCCGGTGCCCTGGACGACCCGACCGGGACGGCGAAGGACGACATCGCCGCCGAGCTGGACCGGATCTCCGGTGGTACGGATGTAGAGCTGGAGCTGCAGCGCATGAAGGCCGAACTGGCCGGCGGCTCCTCCTCTTCCCAGCAGGCCATCGAAGGCGGTGCGCAGGACTCGTCACCGCAGTCGCAGCAGTCCCCGCACAAGTTCGACAAGCAGTAAGGGCGGCGTCATGATCGTACGGATCATGGGGGAGGGCCAGGTAGCACTGGCCGACAGTCATGTCGCCGAGCTGAACAAGCTCGACGACGTACTGCTCGCGGAGATGGAGAGCGGCGACGGCCCCGGCTTTCGCACCACTCTCCACGCGCTCCTCGACAAGGTGCGCGAGCTCGGCTCGCCGCTGCCGGACGACTCCCTGGAGCCGTCCGAGCTGATCCTGCCGTCTCCTGACGCGACCCTCGAAGAAGTGCGCGCCATGCTCAGCGACGACGGGCTGATCCCCGGCTGACCTGGGTCCTTCCGTTCGGAGCACGCCGGGCTCGCACGGTCCGGCACGATCCGGACGAAGGGCCCGAGCGCTTCACTCCACACTCCCTCACTGTGCCCCGCCCGGTCCCACCGGCGCGGGGCACAGTGGCACGTGGCAGCTCTGTGGTCGGATCCGCACACCACCGGGACAGGAAAGTGCGCGACACGCCGTACCGTAGCTTGACGTGACCACCCTCGGAACCGGGTTCGTGCGCGCCCGACGCTGGCTGCGCGGCCATCCTCTGGCATTCGACGCGGCGCTTGCCCTGGCCGTGCTCGCCTGCATGATCTGTGCGTCCTTCGCGGAGCCGAATCCGGGGCACGGGCCGATCTTCGGCATCCGCACCCCCGAACCGTCGAGCGTGCTCCTCATGGTGCTCGGCGCCGGGGCACTCGTGCTGCGGCGGCGCGACCCCATGGCCGTACTCGCCGTGACCGGGCTGCTGTCCACCGCCGAGTTCATCCTCATGGACCCGCCCGCCCCCGTCGTGATGAGCGCCGTCATCGCGCTCTTCACCGTCGCGTCCCGCACCGACCGCCCCACCACCTGGCGGGTCGGACTGCTGACGATGGCGGTGCTGACCGTGGCGGCGATGGTGGTCGGCTCGACCCCCTGGTACAGCCAGGAGAACCTCGGCGTCTTCGCCTGGACCGGTATGGCCGCGGCCGCGGGCGACGCCGTCCGCAGCCGACGCGCGTTCATCGACGCGATCAGGGAACGCGCCGAGCGGGCCGAGCGCACCCGCGAGGAGGAGGCCCGCCGGCGGGTCGCCGAGGAGCGGCTGCGGATCGCCCGGGACCTGCACGACGTCGTCGCCCACCACATCGCCCTGGTCAACGTCCAGGCCGGCGTCGCCGCCCACGTCATGGACAAGCGCCCGGACCAGGCCAAGGAAGCGCTCGCCCATGTCCGTGAGGCCAGCCGCTCCGCGCTGGGCGAGCTCAGGACCACGGTCGGGCTGCTGCGCCAGTCCGGCGACCCCGCGGCGCCCACCGAGCCGGCCCCGGGCCTCGCGGTCCTCGGCGAGCTCGTCGACACCTTCCGCAACGCGGGACTCCCCGTCGAGGTGGCCTGCACCGACCGGGACAGCCCGTTGCCCGCGGCCGTCGACCTCGCGGCGTACCGGGTCATCCAGGAGGCGCTCACCAATGTGCGCAAGCACGCGGGTGCCGACGCGAAGGCCGAGGTGAGCGTCGTTCGGGTCGGGAGCACCGCGGAGATCACGGTGCTGGACAACGGCAGGGGCGTGCCGAGGACCGGGGACGACGGAACGGACCCGTACGGGGAGCGTGACGGCGGCGGCCACGGCCTCATCGGCATGCGCGAACGCGTCACCGCGCTCGGCGGCACCCTCACCGCGGGCCCCCGTTACGGCGGCGGATTCCGCGTCCATGCGATCCTGCCCGTCATGACCCGCACGGGTGAGCCGGAGAGGCCGGGCACGGCGGACAGCACGGGGGGACGCGCATGACACCGATCAAGGTGCTGCTCGCCGACGACCAGGCGCTGCTGCGCAGCGCGTTCCGGGTGTTGGTCGACTCGGAGCCCGACATGCAGGTCGTCGGTGAGGCCGCGGACGGCGCACAGGCGGTGGAGATGGCCCGCTCGACCCGCGCCGACGTGGTGCTGATGGACATCCGGATGCCCGGTACCGACGGGCTCGCCGCCACCCGGATGATCAGCGCCGATCCGGATCTGGCGGGTGTACGGGTCGTCATGCTCACCACCTTCGAGGTGGACGAGTACGTGGTGCAGTCCCTGCGCGCCGGTGCGTCCGGCTTCCTCGGCAAGGGCGCCGAACCGGACGAGCTGCTCAACGCCATCCGTATCGCCGCGGCCGGGGAGGCGCTGCTCTCCCCGGCCGCGACCAAGGGGCTCATCGCCACGTTCCTCGCCCAGGGCGGCAGCGCGGGAGAGGGCCCGGACGCCGCGGCGTACGCCGAGCGGCTCGGCGCGCTCACCGTGCGGGAGCGCGAGGTGCTCGTCCTGGTCGCGGGCGGCCACTCCAACGACGAGATCGCCGAGCGGCTCGCCGTCAGCCCGCTGACCGTGAAGACCCATGTGAACAGGGCCATGGCGAAGCTGGGCGCCCGGGACCGGGCCCAATTGGTAGTGATTGCGTACGAATCGGGCCTGGTGCGTCCCAGGGCGGAGTGACGGGTGGAGATCCGGCGTACTCCACCTGCGGTATGCGCGACATAAGAATGCAACCCGGGGGGCGACGAATCCGTCCCCCGGATCGGCGATCGTATAGACGGGCGGGCTGTCCCCCTTTCTGCTCCTCGAGCAGCCGCCCATCTGCCGCGTAAGCCACAGAAGAGAGACCCACCCATGTCCTGGCTGTCCAGATTCAGCCTCGCGCAACGGGCCCTTATCGGGCTGATCTCGATCGTCGCGCTCGTTTTCGGAGCGATCGCGATCCCGCAGCTCAAGCAGCAGCTGCTGCCCACCATCGAACTCCCGATGGTGTCGGTGCTGGCCCCCTACCAGGGTGCGTCCCCCGATGTGGTCGAGAAGCAGGTCGTCGAACCCCTCGAGAACGCCATCAAGGCCGTCGACGGCGTCGAGGGCATCACCTCGACCGCCAGCGAGGGCAACGCCGTCATCATGGCGAGCTTCGACTTCGGTGACGAAGGCACCAAGCAGCTCGTCGCGGACATCCAGCAGGCCGTGAACCGTGCCCGCATCCAGCTGCCCGAGGACGTCGACCCGCAGGTCATCGCCGGTTCGACGGACGACATCCCGACCGTCGTCCTCGCCGTCACGTCCGACAAGGACCAGCAGGCGCTCGCCGACCAGCTGGACCGCACGGTCGTCCCGGCCCTCGAGGACATCGAGGGCGTCGGCCAGGTCGCGGTCGACGGCGTCCAGGAACTCCAGGTCTCCGTCGTCCCCGACGACAGGAAGCTCGCCGCCGCCGGTCTGAACGCCGGCTCGCTGGCCCAGGCCCTCCAGGCCGGCGGTGCCACGATCCCGGCCGGTTCCTTCTCCGAGGCGGGCAAGAGCCGCACCATCCAGGTCGGCGGCTCCTTCACCTCGCTGAAGCAGATCGAGGACCTGAAGGTCTCCGCGCAGAACCCCGCCACCGGCAAGCCCGGGAAGCCGGTCCGCGTCGGTGACATCGCGACGGTGGAGCAGGAGCCCTCCACGGCGGTCTCCATCACCCGGACGAACGGCAAGCCGAGCCTCGCCGTGATGGCCACGATGGACAAGGACGGCAGCGCTGTCGCCATCTCGGACGCCGTCCAGGACAAGCTTCCCGACCTGCGCAAGGACCTCGGTTCCGGTGCCGAGCTGACCGTCGTCTCGGACCAGGGACCGGCCGTCTCCAAGGCCATCTCCGGCCTGACCACCGAGGGCGCGCTCGGCCTGCTCTTCGCGGTCATCGTGATCCTGGTCTTCCTCGCGTCGATCCGCTCGACCCTGGTCACCGCGGTCTCGATCCCGCTGTCCGTGGTCCTCGCACTGATCGTGCTCTGGACCCGCGACCTCTCGCTGAACATGCTCACGCTCGGCGCGCTCACGATCGCGATCGGCCGGGTCGTCGACGACTCGATCGTGGTCCTGGAGAACATCAAGCGGCACCTCGGCTACGGCGAGGAGCGCCATTCGGCGATCATCACCGCGGTCAAGGAAGTGGCCGGCGCGGTCACCTCCTCCACGCTCACCACCGTCGCGGTCTTCCTGCCCATCGGTCTCGTGGGCGGCATGGTGGGCCAGCTCTTCGGCTCGTTCTCCCTGACCGTCACCGCGGCCCTGCTGGCCTCCCTGCTGGTCTCGCTGACCGTGGTCCCGGTCCTCTCGTACTGGTTCCTGCGCGCCCCCAAGGGCACCGCCGAGAACCCGGACGAAGCGCGCCGCAAGGCCGAGGAGAAGGAAGCCGCGAGCCGGCTCCAGCGGATCTACGTCCCCGTGCTGCGCTTCGCGACCCGGCGCCGTATCACCAGCATCGTCATCGCCTTCGTGGTGCTGTTCGGCACCTTCGGCATGGCGCCCCTGCTGAAGACCAACTTCTTCGACCAGGGTGAGCAGGAAGTCCTCTCCATCAAGCAGGAGCTGACCCCCGGCACCAGCCTGGAGGCGGCGGACGCCGCCGCGCAGAAGGTCGAGAAGGTCCTCGCGGCCGACGCGGGCGTCAAGGACTACCAGGTCACCGTCGGCTCCTCCGGCTTCATGGCCGCCTTCGGCGGCGGTACGGGAGCCAACCAGGCCTCCTACCAGGTCACCCTCAAGGACTCGGCGGACTTCGACGCCACCCAGGACCGGATCGACGAGGCACTCGGCAAGCTCGACGGCATCGGCGACACGACGATCGCCGCGGGCGACGGCTTCGGCAGCCAGGACCTGAGCGTCGTGGTGAAGGCCGCCGACGCGGACATCCTGAAGAAGGCCTCCGAAGCGGTGCGGACCGAGGTGGCGAAGCTCGACGACGTCACCGACGTCCAGAGCGACCTGGCGCAGAGCGTTCCGCGCATCTCGGTCAAGGCCAACGACAAGGCCGCCGACGCCGGATTCAACGAGACCACGCTCGGCGCGGCGGTCGCCGGCGCGGTGCGCGGCACCCCGTCCGGCAAGGCGATCATGGACGACACCGAGCGTGACGTCATCGTGAAGTCGTCCAGCCCGGCCACCACCATCGCCGAGCTGAAGGCCCTGAAGCTCGGCCCGGTCGAACTCGGCCGGATCGCCGACGTGAAGCTGGTTCCCGGCCCGGTCACGATGACCCGGATCGACGGTCAGCGCGCGGCGACGATCACCGCCAAGCCGACCGGCGACAACACGGGCGCGGTCAGCGCCGCGCTCCAGACGAAGATCAACGCCCTGGACCTCCCGGACGGCGCCACCGCATCCATCGGCGGCGTCTCCCAGGACCAGGACGATGCCTTCATGAAGCTGGGCCTCGCCATGCTGGCGGCCATCGCGATCGTCTTCATGCTGCTGGTGGCCACCTTCCGGTCGCTCATCCAGCCGCTGATCCTGCTGGTCTCCATCCCGTTCGCGGCGACCGGAGCCATCGGCCTCCTCGTCGTCACCGGCACCCCGATGGGCGTCCCGGCGATGATCGGCATGCTGATGCTGATCGGCATCGTGGTGACGAACGCGATCGTGCTGATCGACCTGATCAACCAGTACCGATCGCAGGGAATGGGAGTCGTCGAGGCAGTCGTCGAGGGTGGCCGCCACCGTCTGCGCCCGATCCTGATGACGGCACTGGCGACGATCTTCGCCCTGCTCCCGATGGCGCTCGGCGTCACCGGCGAGGGCGGGTTCATCTCCCAGCCGCTGGCGGTCGTGGTGATCGGCGGTCTGATCACCTCCACGCTGCTGACGCTGCTCCTGGTGCCGACGCTGTACGCGATGGTCGAGCTCCGCAAGGAGCGCCGCGCCAAGAAGAAGGCGGCCAAGCGCGAGGCGAAGGCGGGCGTCACGGCCCCCGGGACGCCGGAGGAAGTCACCTCCGACGAGCCGGAGCCCGCGAAGGCCTGACGGCCCTCGTAGCGACACAGGAAGGCCCCCGACGCCGTACAACGGCATCGGGGGCCTTCCCCTTTCGGGCAATTCGCGGGACGGCTGCGTGGCCGGGCCAGGCGGGCGCACCCGCCGCGGCCGGGTCCGGCCGACGCCACCCCCTACGGCAGCGCCAGCATCCGCTCCAGCGCCAGCTTCGCGTACTTCTCCGTCTCCGGGTCGACCTGGATCCGGTTGACGAGGTTCCCCTCGGCCAGCGACTCCAGCGTCCACACCAGGTGCGGCAGGTCGATCCGGTTCATCGTCGAGCAGAAGCACACCGTCTTGTCGAGGAAGACGATCTCCTTGTCCTCCGCGGCGAAACGGTTCGCCAGGCGGCGTACCAGGTTCAGCTCCGTACCGATGGCCCACTTCGAACCGGCCGGGGCCGCCTCCAGGGCCTTGATGATGTACTCCGTCGAGCCCACGTAGTCCGCGGCCGCCACGACCTCGTTCTTGCACTCCGGGTGGACCAGCACGTTGACGCCCGGGATCCGCTCCCGCACGTCGTTGACGGACTCCACCGAGAAGCGCCCGTGCACCGAGCAGTGCCCGCGCCACAGGATCATCTTCGCGTTGCGCAGTTCCTCGGCGGTGAGGCCGCCGTTCGGCTTGTGCGGGTTGTAGAGGACGCAGTCCTCCAGGGTCATCCCCATGTCCCGCACGGCCGTGTTGCGCCCCAGGTGCTGGTCCGGCAGGAACAGCACCTTCTCGCCCTGCTCGAAGGCCCACTCCAGCGCCCGCTTCGCGTTGGACGAGGTGCAGATCGTCCCTCCGTGCCGGCCGGTGAAGGCCTTGATGTCGGCGGAGGAGTTCATGTACGAGACCGGCACGACCTGGTCGGCGACGCCGGCCTCCGTCAGCACGTCCCAGCACTCGGCGACCTGCTCAGCGGTGGCCATGTCGGCCATCGAGCAGCCCGCGGCCAGGTCCGGCAGGACGACCTTCTGGTCGTCACCGGTCAGGATGTCCGCGGACTCGGCCATGAAGTGCACGCCGCAGAAGACGATGTACTCCGCCTCGGGCCGCGCCGCCGCGTCGCGGGCGAGCTTGAAGGAGTCGCCGGTGACGTCCGCGAACTGGATGACCTCGTCGCGCTGGTAGTGGTGCCCGAGGACGAAGACCTTGTCCCCGAGCTTCTCCTTGGCTGCGCGAGCGCGCTCCACCAGGTCCGGGTCGGACGGGGAGGGCAGGTCGCCGGGGCATTCGACGCCGCGCTCGCTCCTCGGGTCGGCCTCGCGGCCGAGAAGCAGCAGGGCGAGGGGTGTCGGCTGGACATCCAGGGGCTGGGCGGTGGTCACGACACGCACCCTTTCTTTTCTGCGAACTCTGCGAACAAGCCTTTTCGTCTAATTGACGCTATCTATCATAACCGGCTCACGTCAGATTGACGATGCCGATAGCGTCGATGTGACGCATCCCGCCGAGGGCGCGGTGTGCGAGCATGAAGGGAACAGACAAGCGCCCGGCCCGGAATGAATCCGAGGCCCCGATGGTTGGACCGTCGGCAAGCACTCCGTACAACCCGGGAGAGAAGCAGATGTCCGTATCGGACGAGACCACCACCGTGAGCGACGGCATCCTCCTGTCCGACGCCGCCGCAGACAAGGTCAGGACCCTGCTGGAGCAGGAGGGCCGTGACGACCTCGCTCTGCGCGTCGCCGTTCAGCCCGGAGGTTGCTCCGGCCTGCGCTACCAGCTCTTCTTCGACGAGCGCTCCCTCGACGGCGACGTCGTGAAGGACTTCGGCGGCGTCAAGGTTGTCACCGACCGGATGAGCGCCCCGTACCTGGGCGGCGCTTCGGTCGACTTCGTGGACACGATCGAGAAGCAGGGCTTCACGATCGACAACCCGAACGCCACGGGCTCCTGTGCCTGCGGTGACTCCTTCAGCTAAGCCTGATACGACAGCGGCGGCGCTCCCGGACTCCGGGAG